>NZ_CP013655.1:600000-968892 GCF_001465345.1 Enterococcus rotai
CGTATGCTCATCTGGTGCTTCCACGCCTAATTCTTCTGGTTTCATTTTTCCTTGGTAAATAGCATCAGCATTTTTAATTGAGGAAACGAACAGACTCGCATAGGACGGGGCAGTTCCTGGCGTAACTGCACGTCTCCATGCATAAAGAAAATCAGCTGCTGTAACTGGTTTACCATTCGACCATTTTGCTTCTTCTCTTAAAGAAATCGTATACGTTTGTTTGTCCTCACTGATTTCTGGTAAAGCTTTGGCTACCGCTGGGATTGCTTCATCTTTTTCATTTAATTGATAAAGTCCTTCCAATACTTGGTTTTGAGCGTTAAAGCTCGTAAAATCTTCTTCTTGTGTCGTATCTAATGTTAGTAATTCTGCTGGTTCAGTAAAATGGACGATTGCTTTTTTTGATTCATTTGATTCCGTTTTGCCCACTGAATTACACCCTGTTACAAAAAGTAAAAGTGCCAATGCACTGATTACGAAAAACTTTTTCATCCTATTCCTCCTGATAAAAGACGTAAGAAACAACAGTAACTAAACAAAGATAACCTTTTCAACAACAGCTATTGCTGGATCTAGCGATTGCATGACTGGACAATTTTTCCCAATCAATTTAAGCGCTCGTTCTGCCTTGCCTTGGGCTTCTTCAGCTACTTGAATTGAAAAAGTGATGTCAACACGGCTTAAAGGTTTCGCTTGTTTTTCTTCTGCTCGTTCATAAGAAATTTCGACCTGCTCGATCGTGAAATCGATGTGCGAATTGGTCAATATTTTTTCATAAACATACGCACCACATGCCCCAATCGATGCGACTAACATTTCAACTGGTGAAAAACCCAGTTCTTTTTTTAATAACCAATTTCCATTTTGATGCACTAATTCAAAGCCCTTTTCACTTGAAATCAATTCCATTTTCTCTACTCCTTTGCTTATTTGTTTCTCTATTTTATAGCGTTTTCTTTATCTTACTATGATAGTACAAAACCTAGCAAACTGATAATAGTTAAATAGTGGGTATGATAGCGAAAAGCTATCAATAAGATGAAGAAAAATAGATAAAACAAACGACTTAATCATTTTCTATATTTGTAAAAATGAAGAAGAAACACTTGTTTATACGTCAGCTGACGAATCAAGTGACGCAATAGCTTGTGATGATGTTACGTGTTACCGTTATGTCTCACATAATTCTCATTTATCAAATTATGCACGTATCATCGGAAGGTATGATCATGCGTGGGATGAGGAAGGTAATAGATTCCCAAAAAGGATGGCTTTTGGGAATCGTATGTTTAAGAGCGTCTGACTCAACGTGCTTGTATCAGATTCTAAATATTCACTTAACGAATGAATTCTGTTGAACAAAATAGGACTGATAAAGCCTCTATTCTAAATTTATATTATCAGCGACTCTATTGAACAGCCAAAAATCGTGGAGAAGAGTGCAGAAAAAAGAAGTGTATAGAAAATAGTTATTTTCTGTACACTTAATTCAAGCTAAATAATGAGTGATTTCCCTATCTGCCATTTATCAGGGTAAAAAAAAAACACCATTTAAAAAGAAATTGACAGCTCACTATACAAAGAACCTAAAAACTTGGACTATAAGCCAAAACTACTTATAGTCCAAGTTCCTTATGTTGATTTTTATCAAATTACTAGGATCAAAATCAGGTTGACTTATTTTTTCGATTCAACGGTTACAGTAAAGTCATCCATAATGAAATCTTTAGCAGCGCCTGTTGTAAAAATACCGAATGTGGTATTTCCTGAAGCATCCCCGATTATTTCTGCTTCATAATGCTTGGTTTGACCATCTGCTACCGTAGAAGTCAACTTACCGATTGGTTTGAAGTCGTTATTGTTTTTAAATTCACCGTTAATCGTTCCGGCAGAAAAGACATTATCAGCATCTGTTTGATAATCGAATTGAACCGTATATTTCTTGTTAGGTTCAAATTTAATATTTTGCGGAATTGTTTGAAGCATTAAGCCCGCACCTTGTTTGTGGGCTTTCAATGACCAATTGCCTTCTAATACATCTGATACAAGATTCCCATTCCAGCCATATTGTGTGTAAGGTTCATTTCTTTCTGACAAATGAATCCGTGGATCTTCTACACCACCAGCTGAACCTTTAACAAACGGATATAAACCGACTGCTTGTGTGTCTTCAAAATCTTGCTTAATTACTGTTTTTTTGTCTGGGTTCATGATATCGGTTTGACGCTCAACAATCCGTAAATCATCAAATTTTGTAACGGAATTGCCTTTGTCAACCGCTAATGTAACCGACCCTTTTTTGGCATTATCTGGAATTTCGAAATCAATTCGCATATTTTGCATATACTGCGGATTTTTACTACTTGTGTGGTTAATATCTGCCTGAATATAGTTTCGGGCAACTGAATCGTCAACTGTCCGCGTATATTTCTTACCACCAATTTTAACAGTTACTGTGGCTTTTCGATCATGTGTTTCTGTTTTTAGATACAAACTATATTTTCCTGGTTTAGGAATGTTGATGTCTTGTTTGATTTCTGTTCTTTCTTTTTCTGAACTAAAGACATAATCACCGTTTGCATCTTTCACAACCACACCATCGCCTCGGAAAACTTTCCAGTTATTTTTCAAGGTATTGGCTTCATTAAATCCAGGATCTTTAAATGGTGTTCCTGTCCCAAATGTCATCGGTTCAATACTATCAGGTTCAGCAATCACATACGGTGTATTGGCCTCTGCTTGGATGGTGACTTGGTTATTCGTAGTTGTAATTGCGCCTTTATCGATACGACCTTGATCAGTTAATTCATATAAATGTAAATTCGCTTTCCCTCGCATTTTATTATCTAATGACCAAGTGCTGATACCACCTTTTGGATTCCAATGATACAGTTTGTCTTGACCATTGACATTCCAAGGCAGTAGATACGCATCACCTTTTAGCACTTCTGTATCATTTAACGTAATGCTTCTTGGTGAATTGGCATCTGCTTGAGTAACGGTGACTTTTTCAGCACCGTTCGCCAATTTAATTGTGCCATAGATTTGCCCATCTTCTGCTGTTGTTGTTTCCCAGTTGGTAATTTGGTAGTGTTGTAAGAACTTAGTTGGGACATTAATTGCAAAAGTTTTTTGGCGATAGGAATTAAAATTGGTTTTACCCACCCAACCTTCATAGGCTTCAAATTCGGCACCGCCTAATAAGGGGTTGTCGGAAATGATCCAAGTATCTTTTTGGTGATTCCGAATAAAGCGAACGATAGTACTGTTAAATCCTTTCGTAGTTGTACCACCATAATCTTTTTCTGCAGACCAATGGTTCCAAACTGAATCATACTCTATAGAACTTGGAAATTCATTGGTTGTAAACCAACCTAGAGAATTAATTTCTTTACTTAGTTGACGACTCGCCCAACCTGATTCGCCTTGATTCCCCCAGACATCGACATAAATGTAATCTAGATTCGGTGCTTTTTGTTTTAATTCTTTAAAGCGATCATACCGACGACCACTCAATGCATCTGGTCTTTGTTTAATAAAGTAGGATGGATCCAACCAATCCCAGCCACGTTTCGTCGGATCAACTAATTCTTCATTAAATGCTTTTGCTTCTGGATAAGATTCTGTGTCATTAATATGCACACCGAAAACTGCATTTAATTTATGGCCTTCATCAATTAATTGATTCAACGCTTGTTCCCCACCAGGTCGCTGTCCAATAGCTCCGTAATCTGGATGTGCAGAATCGTGCCCTTCATTTTGATACCCTTTTAGTAAATTCATTTGTCCTAATCCATCTGTTAAGTTGTAAATGCGTTTTGATTCGTCTAACGTCACCAAGAATGGATTTGTAGCCTGACTGGCAAAGTTAAAAGGAATACGCTGATTGACTAACTCAGGTACTTTTTCAGCACCAATTGGATTATTCATAATCGAACGAAAACCAATCGCCGCATCTTGCCAATCCACTTGACTGTCGTCGTTGCTATCTTTCGAGAATTTAACTTTCACTTCTGGCGTTTCTCCAGTCGTGTAATCCTCTGGCGCATCAAATGGTCGGTAAGTCCATGCACCACTTGACAAGGTTGTTACATAGCCAGACTCCGATTCTTTTGTTTGTTTATGGATTCGATTGTTGTCGCTACCATCGACAGACCCATCTCCATAAGCGTTTGTCCAGAAACTTGCAGCATAGTTCGCTGTATTTAAGAAACCATACATATATTTTTTCGTTTCTTCTTGACTTGCCGTAGTTAAATCTTGAATGGTATCACCATTTTTATTTCCATTATTTTCGTTTGTCCCAGTATTCATCACGACACCAGCAAATGTCGCTCCTTCATCCGTACTATTAACAGAAACCAAGCCATGATTTGGAATAGAAATTGTGTGTATTTTTGTTCCTTCTTCACGAATATCTGATAGTTTCATAGCCAATTCTTGTCCATCTGAAACGGTTAATGTCGTCGTAAAACGCAGACCAATTTCTGGTACTGCAACGTCATAAATTGCTTGATCCGCTTCACTCTTTTGTTTTTTAGCAGTAGCTTTATACGCTTTGCCATCAATCATCACTTGGTCAATTTGCTTGTGCTGTCCATGAAAAATTACTTGATTATCCTGAGGGTCTTCGTATCGAATAATTCGTGGAAATTGTGGATCAACCACTGCTGTTAAATCTGCAGAAGAGATTTTATCACCTTTTTCTGCTTCATTGTCTTTAGCAACAACAACGCTGGCTTTTGCTTTCACGCTCGTGCTTTCCACAGTGCCATCGACTTCAAAAGTCCCTGGTTCTTTGTATGCATCAGGATTGATGTCGTCCCAACTTACTGCTTCATTGGTTTCTTTGCCTGTGTTATAGGTCACTTTAACTTGTTTAGGTAATTTTGGTGCGACACCAGTTTTTGTAAAAACTTTGACTGGAGCAATTTGCGTCACTTCTGGCACAATTTCTGGAATACTATCCACAGGTCCATTTTTAAAATAGTCATAATTGACAATTTTTTTGTCATACCATAAGCGGACACCCATATGTCCGGCTTCTGTTGGAATCTTCGCACCATTTGCCAAAACGGGTTCTCCTTCGTAAACCAACGTGGTATTTAGCCAGATAGTAATTTTTTCACCGACATAGCGCACTTTTAACAAATAATTCGTATCCTCATTCAACGTTGGTCCAGAGATCGAATCATTCCATGAATTAGGACTTTCAACCAACCATTTGCCGTTATCATTATAGCCTACAAAGACCCAGCTATCCTTGGCATTCCCACGAATAATCACACCGGTCCGACCACTTCCAGCAGTGTATTTAAACCTTGTCTCTACTTCCCCATCAGCTAATTTAGGTGAATCTAAATTTAAGGATACAGCATTATTGCCTGCTGCAGCATCTCGTGAAATCGCCAATGACTTTCCAGCTAATTGCCGATTTATTTTGCCAATCACGTCTTGCCACTTCCCAATTTTCCCACCTGGAAAATCAGATTGCCACAATTTCTCTTCTGTTGCGGCAGGTTCAACCATCGATGTTGTCGTTTCAGTGCTACTGCTTGTTGTTTCTTCTGCAGATGTACTTAATGGTACTAAAATCGTTGCGCTTGCCAATAGTGTCAATATACTAAATCGTTTCACTTTTCCATGTTTCATCAGATAAATCGGCCCCCTAGCATTTTTTTGAACACGCTTTTAATCATAACAATCAAAGGGGCGTTCAAAAAATAAATTCTTTTATTTTTTGAATGCCCGTCTCTAGACCATTCTCTAAAAAAATTGATAAATTGTGACTACAAATCAGAATTATTCATCTTCATCATCTACTGAGGTATTTAGCAGCAACTCGTTGACTTTCACAATACTTTCCGCTGATTCCTTGATATAGTCACCTTCTATTGCTAATAAATTTGCATTCACATAGCTGATAACCATCGGTAAATTCATCCCAGTATATAAGTCAAACGAAGCACCTTGCATGATTTTTTTTGATAAAATATTACAAGGTGTTCCCCCTAATAGATCAGCAAAGACAACAAAATTCTCCAACGATTCCGTAATCGCTTCAAATTTTTCTAAAAAGTCGGCTTCTCCTTCTTCCGGTAATAAAGCAACTGTGGTAATTGTTTCTTGCGGTCCCATAATCATTTCCGCACTTTTTTTTAATTCTTCACAAAAACGACCATGACTTACTAAAACTAAATATTCACTCATCGATTTTCTCCTGTTTTAATTATTTTGAAATAACACCTAAAGCAGAGAATGCGACACAGACAATTAATACAATAAAAATTGCTTTAGTTGACGTCATATTCTTTTTGCCTAACATCCAATAAACGCCACCGACAATTCCTGCTGGAAGTAGACGTGGTAAAATCATATCCAAGTTATTTTGCATGTTAAGTGTTACGTCCCCAATACTTGGTGCCCATGAAAATTTCACATTAACCATAGTTGCCACTAAAGCTCCAACCATGAAGACACCCAGTAAAGTTGCCGCATCTGTTAAGGCAGTTAAACGATGTTGCATGGTTGTTACTAAAGAAATTCCTTCTCGATACGCAAATTCCAATTGTTTCCAACGGAAGACCATGACAGCAATTTGTGCAACAATCCAGATAAAGATTCCGGTTGGGTTACCGTTAATTGCCATATTAGCAGCTAAGGCTCCAAAAATTGTTGGAATTAACGCCGCAAAAATTGAATCGCCAATTGCCGCAAATGGTCCCATTAAACCAGTTTTCAAACCTGAAACTGTTTGTTTTCCAGCAATCCCTTCTTTTTCTTCAATAGCCAAATCGATCCCTGTGATAATCGTATTAAAGAAGTTTGAGGTATTGAAAAATTGCGTGTGTGTGTTCATAACTTCTTTTAATTCAGGCGTATCATCCCCATAAATTTTACGTAATTGTGGCAAAATCGTGTACAAGTATCCTGATCCTTGCATTCTTTCGTAGTTCCAACCTAATTGGAAAGTAAACAAGCTTCTGCGATTAATTTGTTTAAAATCTTCTTTCGTCAATTTATAATTAGATTTCGTCATCTTCAATCTCTCCTTCGTCTGAATTATTCGCTGTATTTTCTTTTTTGGCCGCTGGTCCACTCGGAATCATTTGACCATTTTTGTAGCTAATTGCGGCTAAAGCGAAACCAATTAAAGCGACTGCTAACATTGGTAGTGCGTTAAATACACCACTGAAGTCTTTCACAACACTAGCAACAGACGTTCCCAAAAGTTGCATGTTTGTAAAGACTGTTCCTAGTAAAGCAGTTACAATGAAACCAAGAATTAAATAAGGGAAATGTTTTTTCACTGGTAAGTAACGTAGTAAAATCGCAAAACCAACAGCTGGTAAGACCGCCCCTGCAACAGACAAACCATCACCTAACCATTTTAAATCGCCATTTAAGACAGATACGACTTTTTCTACTAAGCCACCGCCAAAAGCAAGTGCTAAGAAGACAGGAATCATCCGAGAAAGAGACCATGGTAACGCACCCATTAAGAAGTTACGTTCAATCCCTTTGTAGTTCATATCTTCGACCATTTTATCAATTCGATGTGCAAAGTAGGTATTCGCAAAACGAGCCAAAATATCTAATTGAATCATTAAACTAGCAACTGGTACTGCAATAGCAGCAATTGCTTGTTCTGGATTCATTCCTAAAGAAATGGAAAATGCTGTGGCAAGAATAGTTCCTGAGTTGGCATCAATTTTTGAAGCACCTCCGAAAGTTCCAACTCCCAAAACGGTTAATTGCATACTTCCACCAATAATAAGTCCTGCTTTAATATCCCCCATCACTAATCCTGCAAATAGACCTGCAAACACTGGCGCACTTAATGAAGAATAAATTTGTAATTCATCTAAAATTTGGTATCCTGCGTATAATGTTAATAATAAGATCTGCCACCATAAGATATTCATTTTTTGTTTCCTCCTATTTTGTTATCAAACTCATAAAGTCTTCCGCTTTGTCACTTGGCACCATTTGAGCAATCAGATGGACGCCTTTATCATTTAACTCTTTAAAGACCTCAATATCTTGATCGACCACATTGATCGACTTAGTAATCGACCGTGTTTCGTTTGTTTGAGACATGTTACCAACATTGATTTCTTTAATTGGTGCTCCAAGTTCTACTAGTTTTAATAAACGATCTGGTTTACGCACCACAATTAGTAAACGTTGTGAATCATATTTTCCTGCTAAAATATTTTGAGCAGCTTTTTCAACTGGTAGCACGCTTAATTTCACGCCAGCAGGTGTTGCTAATTTTAACCCACTTTTTTCAATTGCATTCCCTGCAACCTCATCATCAACGACCATAATTCTGGAAATATTCAATTTTGTCGTCCATAAATTTGCTACTTGTCCATGAATCAAACGTCCATCAATTCTTACACCAATAATACTCATTGTAATCCCTCTTTCATTTCTTTATATAGCGGTTCTTTTACTAACTGAATTTCTGGTTGGTATGTTCCTTCTGTTTCAAAAATGACGATCTCATTTTTTCCTTCTTTTAATAATCCTTTGGGAATATATAAGGAAAGCGTTGGGCCAACATTCCAGAAACGACCAAGATTGGTTTGGTTAACAAAAACAATCCCTTTGCCGAATTTAGAAACATCAATAAATGTATCTTTGATTTCTGCTAACTCCACATGATATTGGTAAAAACTCGGTTGATCAGGTTGCCATTCTTTTGAGTAATCCACCTGTTCACAGCTTGTCATGGGTAAACAATACTGCTGCCATTGAGTAATAAAATGTAAATCCGCCATGACACCTGTTCGAATCCCTTTTTTCTGAGTATCTGCAAATAGTTTATGTCCGTAATTGACGCGACCCATATTTTCCATTAAAACATCGATTTGATTACGCTCTTGCGGAAGTGTGACGTAAATATCTTCGCCGATTTCCGTTTGATATTGCGTTGCTTGAAGTGTCTGATTGACAAATAATTGTAGACGATCACGACCATCAATCACTCTTAACTTTTCTTCTGCGGCATCTTTTTCAATGCTTGTTCGGTAAAGAAGATAGCCGGTATTTTGTCCTAGTTGTTCCATTGTTTGCGGATAAACGCTGACTACTGGCTGACTAATCGTTTCTAAGGTTGCAAACAAATTCACTTTGTTTGTTAAAGGAATTGACTTTTGCTCAAAAGATTCTTTAACTAATGGCTCAGCTTGTAGCAATGTGGGGTATTCCTCGTGAAGCATTTTTTGTAACGCAAAATACTTTTCTGTTGGATTCCCTTGTTCATCAAGTGGTGCATCATAGTCATAGGAAGTGATTTGCGGTAAATCAATTGTTCCCCGTGCGGAGCAACCATTCATAAAGCCAAAATTGGTCCCCCCATGAAACATATACAAGTTGATGCTGCCTAATGCTAACGCTTCTCTAACCGATTCAGCTAGTTCTTGCGGATCTCGTTTAATAATTGGCTCTTTCCAACGATTAAACCAGCCATCCCAAAATTCCATACACATTAACGGCCATTTTTTGCCATGTTCTTCAAAAAATGCTTGCATCATGCAAAAGTTTTCTTTGGCTTTTGAGCCAAAATTCCCTGTTACTAAAATATCATCTTCAATCATGCTGCCGGCTCGCAGTGTTGCGCGCCACGGCCCATCAGAAGTGAAAAATGGTGCTGTCACTCCACGCGCAATCATCAAATCACGAACCGCCCGTAAATACGCTTTTTCTTCGCCAAATGAACCGTATTCGTTTTCGATTTGAATCATTAGAATATTGCCACCGTTAGCAAGTTGATGAGGAACAATTTTTTCCATTAAAACATCATAATACTCTGCAACATGCTTCAGATAGGTTGGATTATTCGAACGCATCCTTCCTGATTCATTTAATAACCATGCTGGAAAACCACCAAATTCCCATTCTGCACAAATATAAGGAGAAGGCCGCACAATCGCATATAGCCCAAGGTCTTGTGCTAGGTTTAAAAAGCGCTCCAAATCTAATATTCCGTCAAAATGAAATATCCCTTTTTGCGGTTCATGTAAATTCCATGGTACATATGTCTCAACTGTATTGAAGCCCAAAGCTTTCAAGTTATAAAGTGAATGATACCAATCTGAGGGGGCTACACGAAAATAATGAATAGCTCCTGATAAAATTTTGAACGGTTGACCATTTAAAAGAAACTCCTCTTTAATTTCAAATCTGTCCACATTCCCACCCTTTCTGGCAAACGCTTTCAATTGTTGGTTAATTGAGGTTGGGACAGAAGTGTTTAACTCCTTCGGATCCCACCGTTTATTCGGATTCCTTGAGGATTGGATGTAACTCGTAGAGTTATGTCCCAGCCTCAATTTCGACTACTTGTATGTTCATAATATGTTTGCTCACGTTCTCTACGTTCACATGCCCTGTCATTCTTTCTTGGGCATTGGCCATTCCAGCAGCCATCCCCCATTTTAAGAGTTCAGAGGCTGATGCATTGTTGGCCAGGCCATATGCGAAACCAGCAATGGTTGCATCTCCTGAACCAACAGGGTTCATTGCTTGAATCGTCGGAATTTTTACACGGTAAAACTGATCGTGATGTTTGGCAATTGCCCCTTCTTTTCCTAAAGACACGACAATCCATTCAATTCCAGCAAACATTGGGTTTGTTAAGGCCTTTTGCACAGCTGTTAATGGATTTTCTGAAAAATTTTGCTCTAGCAATCCTTCGAGTTCCTCTAAGTTGGGTTTAATCAGATACGGTTTCCATGGACCTTGAAGAACTTGCCTTAAACTTTCACCAGACGTATCTAGTAACACTCTAACCTCTTGTGTTTGTGCTTTTTGAACTAATTCTTGATAAAAATGTTGTGGTAATCCTTTGGCTAAACTTCCAGAAATTGTGACAATTTCTGCTTGCTTAATTAATTGATCGAAATTTTCAAGGAAGGCGGTTATTTCTTCTTGGGAAACAGTCGGCCCAGCTTCTAAAATTTCAGTTTGATTGCCCTCATGTAAAATAGCAATTGAATCACGCGTTTCTTCTTTGATTGATGTAAATGCTTGGGGGATGTTTGCTTTCTTTAATTCGCTAGCAATAAAAGCCCCATGAAAACCACCGAGAACACCAGTAGCTGTTACATCTCCACCCAAATCATGAATGACACGAGTGACATTTAATCCTTTACCACCAGGTGTTTTCGTTACCTGACTGGTCCGGTTAACGGTATCAAGATTTAGATGATCTAATAGGTAGGAGATGTCAATTGACGGATTCATCGTTACTGTTACTATCACAGCTATTCCTCCCAATTACCTTTCGTTTACTTGAACTTTCGCATGCCAAGAGCTGGCGGTTGCTGCGATGACTTCATTTAAGCTTTCAATGTTTTCTCTTCCTTCTGTTTTCAACCAATCACACGCTGCGGTTTCACCTGCTCCAACAAAAGGTTTCACCCCATTTTTCCAAGTTGCACGGCCACATAAAACACCATTAAATGTTGAACCTGCTTCTTTAGCAAAACGTAGTGTTTCTTGGAATAAAGCAGTTGAAACACCGGCACTTAAAAAAATAAATGGTAAATGAGTGGCTTGACTTTGTTCTAAGAAATAATTAGCCGCTTCCTCTTTTGTATATGCTGTTTCACCCGTCGCAAAACCTTCTACAAAATTCATATTAACTGGAACTTCCACTTTCAATACATCTACTTTATATTGTGGTTTGGAAAATTCTTTCATCATTTCATTCACTTTATGCGGCTTAACTTTTGCATATTCTAAAGAAGTAGCTTCTGCTATTTGTGCATCATAAGAAAGTAATTCCAAGTAAAATGGTAGGTCTTCTTCTGCACATTCACTACCTAAGCGTTCAATAAACACGTGTTTTTGATGATTAATTTCTGGATCCTCATCCACGTCATAGTATAGTAGAAACTTAATAGCATCTGCGCCTTCTTCTTTCAAGCGTAGAACAGACCAGTCTGCTAGTAAATCGGGCAACCGTCCCGGAGTCGTTGCATCATATCCCGTTTTTTCGTAAGCGAGTAACAATCCAGCCTCGGTATCGCGTGCTTTTGCAGCAGGCAACCCATATTCTGGATCCAATAAAATTGCGGACGCATAAGGTGTCAATTCTTTCGAGACTAATTCTTTAAACGTTTCAATTTGTGCATCTGTTGGCTCTACATCGAGTGCTTTGAGCATTTTTTTCAAGGCACCTCGTTGATCAATGGCTAACGCGCTAATGATTCCTTCCTGCGTTGATAAACTATCCATTGCCGCTTTTTTTCCAGCCGTTAACGTAAGCATAGTTTCTCCTCCAAATGTCTTATCATTTATAGTCATAAATCGTTACTCCTTTAACCACACGATTCACTGTACCTGTCGGTGAAGGGGTATCCGGTTTATTTCCCACTTTAATAGATGTTAAAAGTGCGACTGTTTGTGCTACCACGATATCTGCTAATGCTAAATAGCCATCTGGTAATAAAACTGTTTCCGCTGAATATTCAATGGTTGAACCTGAGAAATTACGTTTTCCAGGTTGAGCAATCGCAAAGACGCCAGCCACTATTTCGTCACTGTGAACTTCTTCTAAAATGTCCAAATCATAATCTCTTGTGTAAGGCGCATTATTAACAAAACCAAACATAACTGTTTTTTCATTAATAAATGATTTCGGACCATGACGGAAGCCCATTGATGAGTCAAAAATTGTTGCGACTTTTCCTGCCGTTAATTCTAAAATTTTCAGTTGAGCTTCTCTTGCCAAACCAGCTAAACTTCCAGAACCAACATAAACAATTCGCTCAAAACCAAGATTAACAATTTTGTTCAACTCTTCTTCACGGGATAAAACTTCTTCACCCAATTCCATCAAAACGCTTACATATTCTTGTTTTTGTTCGAAGGCTGTTTGATCAAAGAGTAGTAATGTACCCAAGGTCATGCAAGAAAAACTACCAGTCATCGCAAAACCACCATCATTTGAACGTGTCGGCATTAAGAATAAAAAGCTATTATCTTCTTTTTGACTCCGTTGTGCCAATAGTCCTTCTTCTGCGCAAGTAATGGCTAAATGATGAATCGTCTCAACTACTTGATTTGCTACTTCCACTGCAGTTAAGCTTTCAGGACTATTCCCACTTCTAGCAAGCGAAACTAACAACGTTGGTTCTTCTTTAATCAGATAATCTTCTGGTTTGGAAACAATATCTGTTGTCCCGATACTTTCAAATGTAAACGCCTGTGTGTTCCCATGTGCTCGTAAATAAGGAACAACGGTATCGCCTACATATTGGGAAGTTCCTGCTCCTGTAAAAATGACTCTTGTACGTTTTCCTTCTGCTTTGGATTGGACTTCTTTTAAAAAGTTTTCCAAAATGACTTGATTTTTACGATAAAGTGTCACGGTCTCTTGCCAAAGCTCTGGTTGCTGACGAATTTCACGGGTAGTAATTTCCGCTCCTAGCTGTTCTAGTTCTTCTTTTTCTGCTGTAAACATACTTAACTCTCCTAACTATTCCGAATATGGCGTATCTGATAATGAAACTGATCTGCTCGCGCCACACTCAAGGTAAATTCAATAATTTCATTTTTCATGTTATACGTCTGTCGTGCTAAATGGAGTACTGGTGCTCCTTCTGGAATCATCAATAGTTTCGCATCTTCTTTCGAAGCGATACTCGCGTATAACTCTTCATCTGCTAAACGAATGGTTTGATTAAAATCTTCCGAAAACAGGTCATATAATGGTTTGCTACGCAATAATTGATCTGTGAGTGATAAGAAAAATTTCACTGGCAAATAAGTGTCTTCTACCATTAAAGGCTCTCTATCAGCAATCCGTAATCGACTTAATTTAAATACTGCTTCTCCTAACGAAAGGTTGAGATGCTGACAAATAAATTTATCCGCTTCCAATTTTTCAAACGATAAGATGCGAGTGTGTGGTTTTCGACCAAGACTCTTCATTTGTTCTGTAAAACTATATGCGCCAGCTAAATCAGCGGCCTCTTTTTTTATATCTGAAACAAATGTTCCTTTGCCATGACGACGATAGATGGAACCTCTATTTTCTAGTTCTTGTAGCGCTAACCGGACCGTCGTCCGACTTACCCCATATTGCGCAGTTAATTCACGTTCAGAGGGCAACTTGTCATGGGGAATCATGACTGTTTCGATTCGTTCCTGCAGTAAATCAACAAGTTGATGATACAAAGCTTTGTTTTTAAAGGCATTTTCCATAAGTTTCTCCTTTATTTTAACTGGTTATAACCACAAGCCAATATTACGGTGGTTTTTTTTTGTTTGTCAATAAAAAGGAATAAGAAATATTTCCATATCTATTTATCTTTGTCATAACAACATTTATAGACCTTGACACTTAAAAAAAAAATAACTTTTTTTAATTTAGAAACCATTTTTTGTAAAAAAACTCCCTTAAATGTAATACCAGTTAGCTTATTTATATGCTGAGTTGTAATAGTAATTGCAACAATGAACCCATCAAAATTTTCTAGTAAAATGAGTTTAGGATAGCAAACTACTAGGATTGATTTTGATGGGTTCACATAAGAAACTTAAATGAGATACTCGAAAGTGTATAGTGACGGTGGTTTATGACAACATGAGTATTCAGGAAATAGGCGATAAAATAGGGGTTAGCCATCCAACAATTTATCTTGCGTTGCAACGAGTTCCTTAAAATTTGATTTATAATGCTGATCATGCGCAATTAGATGTAGAAATGAAACGCAGTCACTGTGGATTGAAATCCAAATGTCCCCCCTGATAGCATCTAATGATTGGTTGCTGAATACTTACCATTACAGAATTCATGGAACAACCACATAAAATCCAATTGACATGTGGAACAGACTAGATTTTTTACCAAATATGCGAGATTCTATGGAAAATCTTGACTTACTACTATTAGAATTCGAAAAGGAACGTGTTCTACATTCTGACGGAATTCATTTATTTGGCTTGAAGTATATCCAATCCAATTTAGCTGCATTTTTCGGAGAAACGATGGAAAAACGAAAAAGTATCATGATTGTCATCATGATACTTTTCGTGCTTTTAAAGTCAGACACTAGGCCTATATTTATTATAGTCTACAATAGCTTTTCATTCAAAATTGACGCTAGAAAACTACTACCTTCTCCAGATAGATCCATTTTTTACTGAAGTCTATCATACTGTTCAATTTTAATTCATTTCTATTTATTTAAACGAGTGAGCAAATAACAATTTCTAACCAAATGATTTTTCAATCAATGTTCAACTGGTACCTTGATTATTAAAAAATCTTTTTCAGAATAGTTTCCTCTCAATAAGCTTTGAGGATAGTAGTACTTAAATGTAAGATAATCAACTTTACTTGCTAGCTCTTTAGTTTTGACAGAAAATGTCATAGTATTTGTTTCACCTTTATTTATATCTTTATCGTTTTCTATCCCCCCTGAATTTACTACATCCTTGTTACTGTCGGTTATTTTTGAGTTACTCAGAAGAGTCCAGCTCATATCATAGGTATCAGGATAATTTATATTTTCATATTTCACACTAATCATTACTGCATGTTTAACTTCATCAGAATATGTTACATCTTTTCTAAGGTTACCCAAACTACTACTTGCTTTTGTAATAGTAAATGCAACTAATGGCTGATTGGCTTTTGTTATGACAACTTGTTCATTAATACCATATTCTTTTTTTTCTGTAGCCAAATCGTGGTTTTCTACTAGCTGTTCTTTTTTTATTTCCTCCTCTACACTAGATAGTTTAGTTCTATATTCTTCCAACTGTCTCTGATCACTACATCCTGTTATTACAAAAAAAACAATAGTACATACCATAAAAATATACTTTTGTATTTTCAATATAGCTATTCCTCCTTAAATCGTATATATTCTCTATTTATAATATTAAGCTTAGCCAGCGCTTACCTCTCTAACTTCGAATAAACGGCGAAGAAAAAGCAACTCCTTCTTATTGCTATAAAACATAGCGAGGTCCGAGTCGATATTACACAGTGCCCACTACACTACGTTCCGATTTCATCAATCTCTAGGTGCTGAAGACACTTAGAATAGAAGGACTTGGTTCTCGAATCTAAACACTTTTATCTTGCCCTCTTCTAGATTATTTAAAAAGATTTATTCAATCGATTGTCCTCTTCATTTGTATCTTGAATGATCGAATCAATGTATTCTTTCAAAAACTTGCTATTCTCTGCAATGATCTGATAGCCTTTTTCTTGCTTAAGTTTTTCAACTTCTTCCTCTGAACTGTAATCATTTCCAGAGAAGAAGCGGATATTTACTGTTCCCACAAACTCAGCCGCTATATCCATTTGTGCTTCATTCGTCATACCACTATCGATTAGTTGAGCATAGGCTAGCCGTTCGCCATCCTCCATAAAAATATTTTTGATATATTCTTGGTAGTTTCTAACTTGCGGGGTTGTGATATTTTTTTCTCGTGCCCATGTATCTACGTCATTTTCTTTCTTTCGATACTCGAATGAATCTTTACTCAATTTGACTATACCATAGCTTTGCGGTGTGATTGAAAATGAACCAGAGACAATTTCAGTCAAGCGGTCATTCTCGACCGTTTCTGTCATGATATCTTGTGCATGGATGTGTCCTGAAAAGACAACGGGTACTTGATATTCTGCCAAGAGTTGTTTGAACTCGTCCGCATTATTAAGGACAAAGCCGCTGGATAATAATTTGTTATGAGCATAAATATTATGGTGTAAAAAGACAAGCGTCTTTTTATTTGTTTGCTTTGCTTCTGCTAATTGTTGTTTGACCCAACTCATCGTTTTGCCACGAATCGTTCCCCCTGTTGCAGGTCTTGTTTGAGGTTGGTTATCGTCAGGATAAATATTAGAATCAAGAAACAGAAAATTATACGCTGGATTCACGGCTACAGAATAACTCAATGAGTGTTTATCATAACTCGTTGCATTTTGATAGCCATTTTCTGCAAATATTTCTTTAAAATCAGCAATTGATATGGCTTCTGTTTTCTCTTGTTTAGCGCCAACGAATTTTCTTGCCCATCCATCATTGATATCATGATTGCCTGGGATGACAAAAGCGTTGATCCCTTTATCGGTTAATTGTTTAAGTAATTCTGCCAGTTTTTCTGCGCTAGCTTTTTCCCCATTTAAGGTCAAATCACCAGTAATGATCAGCATATCAGGTTTTTGTTCTATCGCTTTGTCGATAAATGCTTGCCAGCTCTCTTCTTGATAATCCAACTCTTTACCTGCTGCAGTCTGCTTGATATTTTGATAGGCAGAACCCGAATCAGTCAAACTTTTATCGAGATAATGCGGATCACTCACGACCCAAAATTCAATAGTTTCTTTTTCCATTAATGGTTTCACTGTTTTTTCTTTACTCTCACCAAAATAATTTAAGGCTAGCGCTATCACCACGACAGCACCAATAATCAAACCGATTACTTTTTTCATTGTTCCATTCCCCATTCTAATCCATTCCAGTCTATTCTATGCTTTTCTAGGCAAAAAAGCTCTCATCGTATCTATTTTACTAAAATACGATGAGAGATGCTGTTATTTTTTTATATTTCGGCTCCATTTGTCTGAATCAAGTGTTTATACCATTCAAAAGAATCTTTTTTAATGCGTTTTAGTGAACCGTTTCCTTGATTGTCACGATCCACATAAATAAAACCGTAACGTTTTCGCATTTCCCCAGTGGTGAATGAAATAGGATCAATACAGCCCCAAACAGTGTAGCCTAAGACATCTACACCATCTATCTCGATGGCTTTTTTCATTTCTTTGATATGCTGGCTGAGAAAGTCGATTCGTTCCACATCATGGATTTGATCTTCTACCAGTTTATCTGCATAACCAAATCCATTTTCCACAATAAAAATTGGACGTTCATACCGATTACTTAAAAGATTTAAATAGTGGCGCAATCCGGCTGGATCGATCGACCAACCCCACTCTGTCATACTTACATAAGGGTTTTCTACAAGAGAGCTGTCTCCAAGTAAGTCATCTTCCAAACGAACGGCTTCAGGACGTGTTGAGATCGTATTACTTAAATAGTAGCTGATACCGATATAATCGACTGTGCCATTTTTCAAGAGTTCTAGATCTTCATTCGTAATATCAAGTTGATAGCCATTTCTTTCCCACTCTTTGAGAGCCCAGCGAGGGTAATTGCCTCTCACTTGTACATCAGTGAAAAATAGTTGTTTTTCATCCTCTTGTTGTGCTGCGATGATATCTTTTGGATCACTCGTTAAAGGGTAATTTGGTGTTGCCGCCAACATACAGCCAATTTGGAAATCAGGATTGATTTTCTTTCCTTCAGCAACCGTTATCGCTCCTGCTACAAATTGATAATGTGCAGCTTGATACATCGTTTTTAATTTGTCTTCGCCTTCTTGATAAAGAATACCTGAGTTGGTAAATGAATAAATCGGATTTTCTAAGATTCGTTGGTTATTGATTTCATTGAACGTCATCCAGTACGTTACTTTATCCTTATAACGTTTCATAACAGTTATAGCAAAATTAGTGAAAAAACCAATCAGTTCTCGACTACGCCAACCGCCATATTGCTTCACAAGATGATACGGCATTTCAAAGTGAGACAAGGTGATCACAGGTTCGATTCCATGCTTCAATAATTCATCAAACAAGTCATCATAAAAAGCTAAACCAGCTTCATTTGGTTCTTGCTCATCACCATTTGGAAAAATTCTTGTCCAAGCAATACTGGTTCTTAAACATTTAAAGCCCATTTCTGCAAAGAGTTGGACATCTGCTTTATAGTTCCCATAAAAATCGATTGCTTCATGGTTAGGATAAAACTTTCCTTCAATAATTCCATCAGTAATTTCTCTAGCATGATCTTTTGAACCCGCCGTCATTACATCTGCAATACTGATTCCTTTGCCGCCTTGATTAAAACCGCCTTCTACTTGATGAGCCGCAACTGCGCCGCCCCATAGGAAATCGTTTCTCATTGACCGTCAGCCTCCTTGCTCGTTCCAACAACAAATAATTTTGTTTCTGGTGTCACTTTATCGCTATCATTGATAATATTCAATGATTCCATACTTGGTGCGTCTGTTAAAATAACTGGCGATGTCATCGCATAACCTGCTTGTTCGATCTTTTCACGATCGAAAACTAATAATGTTTGGCCACGTGTGATCGTATCTCCCATTGCAACTTTCGTTTCAAAATGTTCGCCATTTAAGTTCACTGTATTAATTCCGATATGAATCAATAACTCGCTACCACCAGTTGATTTTAACCCAATCGCATGTTTTGATGGGAAAATGGCGACAACTGTTCCATCGAATGGTGCCACGACTTTATTATCAGTCGGGATAATCGCCACACCTTTCCCAGCAATTTCACTAGAAAATACATCATCATCTACTTCTTTCAAAGGAATCACAGTCCCTGCAAGCGGCGCATAAACAGTTGTTTCTGGATTTTCTTGTACCTCTGTTACTGTTTCTTGAAAATCATCTTCTCCTTGATCTGTTTCAGGCAAGAAATCAGTCATTTCGTCTTCTTTAACACCGAAGAAATACGTTAATACAGCTCCTGCAATCAAAGCAGAACCGACACCAATGAAATAGCCGATTTTTGGTGTATAAACTGGAATAGAGAAAATATTATGGAATACATAGGCATTCATGGTCACACCGGTCACTCCACAAATTGCGCCACCAATCGCTCCTGAAATCGCAACGATCGGTAATAAGCGTTTATATCTTAAAATCAAACCATATACAATTGGTTCTGTTACACCTGCAAATAAACCTGTCAACGCCAATGGTCCAGCTAAAGCTTTCATTTTAGAATGTTTTTTAGATTTTAAATAGAATCCAATTGCGATCCCGATTTGTGCAAATACAGCTGCAACAGCCATACCTTCGATTGGATCGCCACCCATCACTGTCAAGTTTTCCAGTGTGATCGGTGAAAAGCCCCAATGCAAGCCAAACATCACCATAAACGGCATTCCGCCACCTAAAACGATTCCTGAAAGTAAGGCACTTTTCCCAATCAACCACATGACACCTTGGGATAACGCATCGCCAATGACCGTTCCAAATGGACCGAAAAGCAACGCTGTTAAGGGAACCATGATCATCAAACTAAACATTGGAACGGCGAATAATTGAAGGTCTCTAAAAATAATTTTACGTAAGAATTTATCCACGAATGAATAAATGAAAATTGCTACAAAAATCGGGAAAATCGTTGTTGCGTAATCGACAACGTTTAAATTGATTCCTAGAAAATCAAGTTTTTCTTGACCGATCATCCCGGTAAAGGATGGCTCCAATAGCGCCGCACCGATTACTCCCCCTACATACATATTCCCACCGATTTTTTTCGTTAAGGTGATCCCCAAGAAAACAGGTAAGAAGTAAAAAATTGCATTACTAGCCGCACTCAATACCATATAAGTTGAGCTAGTATCCGCTAAAAGTTTCATTTCAACTAAAATTGTTAAAACAGCTTTGATCATGCCTGATCCTGCCATTGCTGGAATCAGCGGTGAAAAGGCCCCAGAAATCACTTCGAACACATAATTGAAGCTTAGTTTTTTCTCTGTCTTAGGTGCATCTTCGTTTAAATCAGCGAGCGATTGAATTGCCGCATAATAATCTGGTACTTTACTACCGATCACAACTTGATATTGTCCACCGCTATTCACAACGGACATCACATAGGGCAACTTCTCTAATGATTCTTTGTCCGCTTTTTTCGTATTTTTCAAGCTGAATCTTAAACGTGTCGCACAATGAACTAAACTATTGATATTCGATTTGCCACCGACAAGCTCGATGATTTTTTTACTTTCTTCTTCATAACGCATGATAGTAATTCCTCTCTTTGTTTCATTTTTTAGAAAAAAAGTGACCCAAGAAGAAACACTTATACATGAAGTGTTTTTCTTAGGTCACGCCTGCTTAACCAGTAACGATCCTATTGATTGCTCGATAAGCGATTTAAGTGAAGTGTTAAGTACATCAATTCATCATTTGAAATCGTCCAATCATATTGTTGTTCCAAAAATGTTTTGATTTTAACTGCACACTGATAATCTTGCTCATATTTGACAGCGATCAAATTGATCAAGGACGAATCCTCATTTGAGGAAACTTCTTTATCTAGCTGTCTTTTGACAAAGTAACGAATATGGGTAATGAAACGAGTAAAATCATAAGAAGTTTCATCGTATTCTTTGCCATAATGATATTTAATAATATCGATAATGCTTTGAATGATTTTCGTTGTCAGCATGGTTTCGTTCATATTGCTAGTAGAATTATAGGCATTCACAAAATGAAGGGTAATAAAAGCTGCTTCTTGATCTGGAATAGCAATACCTGTTTTCTCCCGCATCATTTGAACGGCTTTCAACGCAAATGCATATTCTTTTGTATAAATTTGTTTAATGTCCCATTCTAATGGCGAGCGCATTTGTAATCCTTCTGCGGCTCGATTTAAGACAAACCCGATATGATCGGACAATGTCAGCAAAATGGAATCATCGATCGATTGCTCTAATTCTGCTTCACCTAATTGAATAATATCACTGGCCAGTTCAATATCTTCAATATCGATTCGTCCAAGCAGATTATCTAAGTTACTAACGGAATTATTACCTTCAAGAACAAATCTTTTTTCAATCCGGGCAGAATCGATCACGTCACCTTCACGCTTGTTAAAGCCAACGCCTTTGCCCATAATGATTTCTTCGATGTTGTCATCATTCAAAACCAAAGAAACATTATTATTAAAAACTTTCAGTATTTTCATTGAAATTATCTCCTGTTCTTGTCTTGAAAAACGAAAAAAGACCTGACCATATCAAACATCACCAAAAAAAGTAATGTGAGAGGTCACGCCTGCTTAACCAGTAACGATCCGTTGACCAAAGTATACAACGACTTGTTTTCTTTGTCAATAGTACGCTTACATTTTAAATAGAAGCAACCTTACACATCACTCTAATACTTATTTCAACTGGCTTTCTTCAAAAGAATACACTTGTTCAATGGTATGTGCTAGTTTTCTAAACTGAACAAATTTTCCTTCTCGAAGATACTCTTTTCCATCAACGAAAAAAAGTAAAGTGGGTGCTGAAAATATCAAATATTCAGCAGAAATTTCTTTGACTTGATCAGCTTCCACTTCTCTTAGTTCAATTTTAGGATAGTTTTTTAATAGTTCGGTCATTTTAGGTCTAAGCGCATGACACACTGAACAATCTTCTTGTGAAACATATAAAAAAGCAAGATGATGATTATTGATAAAAGTTAATACCGCTTGTATTGTTTGTAATTTTTTCATAGACTGATCATCCTTTTGTAATTGGCTAAATCATAGCACCATCTGATCAAGATTACGATTTTTATGCCCAACCTTTACTTATTTACTTCAACCCAAGCCTTATAATAATCTCTGTAAAAACCATCTTGATCTTCCGCTGTCATGATATAACGTCCTATCATCGTTCCAGTTTGATAGCCTTGTTTATCCAATTTTTCTTTGATAACTTGGAAATTATTTTCTAAAGGATTGTCTGATTTGATTGTAAGCAAAAATTGTTTATATGAATCTTTTGGCTGGTCTGATTGTTGCCAAATCGTGACCTCTTCTACAAATTCTTTGGCCGTAACAGCAAAACCATAAATGATTTCTTTTTCATGCCCCTCCTTGATATAAACAACTAAACTAGAAGGATTATCAATATAAGTCTGCAATTCATTGGGGTCCTTTAAATCGATTGGAATAATTCGTTCTACATCTAATGGTTCATCAAGAAATTCTTTTTCTTTTAGTTCTATCAAACTCAACAGTTGATCTTTCCTATGCTTGATCCCTTGCTGTTTTTTCTCTAGTTCCGCTAATTCTGCGGCAACGCGTGTTTCTGTTTCATCTAATATCGTCCATAACTCTTCTGGTGATTTTCGATAAAGATTGGTCATTTTATTAATGGGGATGTCGAGTCTGCGGTAAAAATCAATATCACTAATCGTCAAAATATCCTCCATATCAAATAGCCGATAGCCGTTTTGTCTATTTCTAGAGGATGTCAGTAGGTTCATATCGTCCCAATAACGAATCTTCGACTTTGGTAAATTCATGATTTCAGCTACTTGTCCTACCGTTAATAACTTCTCTTTTTCCATCAAATCACCTCTGATTTTAATTATAAACGAAAAACGTTGACATTCAAGTAGCTTGAAGGTGTAGAATTCCCTTTGAGTCTTGAAAAGGAGGAATTTAAATGAAAATCATTCAATTTTTCATTAAAAAGAATCTGACACTTATTTTAGCGACAGTTCTTTGTTTATGTTTACAAATTATCGGAACACTTGGTGTACCGTTACTCGTAGCACAATTAATCGACGTTGGGATTGCCAGCGGCGATGAACAATCCATTAAAATAATTGGGCTTAAAATGCTCGCAATGGCTTTATTTGGCGCGCTTTCAGCGATTGCTGGAAGTTATCTTTCTGCTAAAGTAGCTGCAAAATTTGGGTTGGAAACTCGGGAAATGTTTTTTGCTAAACTCCAAACATTTTCTATTAAAGATGCAGATAATTTCGGGACAGGTTCCCTGTTAACGCGAATGACAAATGACGTTGATAATATTCAACAAATGATCGTATTGTTTCTGCAACTGATTTTACCAGCACCGATCATTGCAGTGTTCTCACTTTATATGACGTTCACTTATTCAGCCACATTGGCTTTAGTGCCACTTATTGCAATCGCAGCTTTTGGGTTGATCGTCTATATTTTGATGAAAAAAGGAACGCCACTTTCATTATTGATCCAACCTAAAATGGACAAGATCATTGTGACGTTGCGGGAATTTTTCACCGGGATCAATATGATTCGAGCCTTTAACAATCAAGAATATGAAGAAGAACGAACAAATAAAACATTTTCTGATTATGCAAACGGCATGATCAGAGTCAATAGTATTTTCGCGTTTATTACACCAGTTGCCTTCTTGTTAATGGGTGTGGTGTTCTCTTCTATCTTATGGTTTGGTGGAAACTTCGTAGCACTTGGTACCTTGCAAATTGGGACGGTTTCTGCCGTCGTTGAATACTCTTTACTAACACTTGCTTACTTGATGATCGCAGCAATGGTATTAGTAATGTTACCTAGATCCCTTGCTTCAGTAAAAAGAATTGAAGAAATTTTAAATACCCAAGACCAAATTCTTGATACTGATCAACCTGTTTTACTTGAAGAAACGGAACCGCAAGATCCCTTGATCGATTTAAACCATGTGACATTCAGTTATGATCAAGCGGATGAACCCGTTTTAGAGGATATCCATTTCAGTATTCCAAAAGGGAAAACGACCGCAATCGTTGGTGGAACAGGCTCTGGTAAGAGTACAGTTGCCAAATTACTGTTAAGACTTAGCGATGTCTCTGAGGGAGCTATTTTATTTGATGGTATTGATATCAGAAATGTTACACAAGAAGAGTTACGCTCTAAAATCAGCTATGTTCCGCAAAAAGCCTTTCTATTTAGCGGAACCATTAAGAGCAATTTATTGATGGGCTATCCTGAAGCAACAAAAGAGGATATGGATCGCGCAGCTAAAATTTCTCAGCTTTCTTCTTACCTCGCTACATTAGAAGATGGTTATGATTCATTTGTGGCTCAAGGGGGAACCAACTTCTCTGGTGGTCAAAGACAACGTTTGTGTATTGCCCGTGCCTTGATCAAACCTGCGGATATTTATATTTTTGACGATAGTTTTTCAGCGCTTGATTATAAAACAGATGCTGCATTAAGACTCGCATTAAAAGAAGAAATGTCCGATAAAACCTTGCTGATCGTCGCTCAAAGATTGAGTACGATCCAACAAGCTGATACGATTATCGTTTTAGATGAAGGAAAAATTGTAGGTCAAGGAACACATAGCCAACTGTTACAACAAAATAAAACGTACCAAGAGTTTGCCCGCTCACAAGGGATTATTATGGAAGGAGCACAGTCATGATGGAAAAATTAAATAAACAAACACTGAAACGATTCTTTCAATTGATTCGACCTGAACGCCCGATATTTCTCGGCTTGATTCTGTGTAGTTTAGTCGGCAATGCCTTAGTTATTGCTATGCCTTTCATTATGGGGATTGCTATTGATGATTTGCTTACATTGATTAAAACTCATGGAGTCGGTCATATTACATTTTCCCTAGTTCAAGACGCTTTATTGACACCTGTTTTGATTCTGATTGTCTTTTCAATCATCAGTAGTTTGATTTCTTACATTCAAGAACGTGTGATGGCTTCTTTAAGCGAACGGATTACCTTAAGAGTCAGAAAAGAAGTCACAAAAAAATTCAAATCATTACCAATGGCCTTTTTTGACCAACACCAAGTTGGGGATATTCTAAGCCGAACAACAACTAGTTTAAATCAATTGTCACAAGTTTTCCTAACTGGGATTAATCAATTCTTTACATCGATCTCAACAATTGTTTTCGCTGGGATCATGTTATTTTATATCGATGTCAAACTAACCTTGATTGTCATTGTCCTAATTGCTGGAAGCTCATTCTTAACAGGTAAAATTGCTAATAAAAATAAGAAACTGGCTGAAGCAAGTCAGGCTGAACTTGGGATTTTGAATAACAAAACTGAAGAGTTTTTATCTGGGAATTTAGTGACGAAAACCTTCAATCAACAAAATCATGCAAAAGACGTCATCTCTCAAACAAATCAAAAGCACTACAAAGCCTTTTTAAGTGCTCAATTTATGAACTTTGCGATTTATCCAGCAATTCGTTTGATCAATCAATTAGCGTTTATCGTCAGTGCGATCATCGGAGCATTCTTAGTTTTACAAGGTGGGATCACAATCGGTTTACTGCAAGCTTATCTGCAATATATCAATCAAGTTTCTGAACCAATTTCCACAGCATCATATGTTATCAACTCCATTCAAGCAGCATTAGCAGCTGTTGATCGCATCTTTGAGATTTTAGATGCAGAAGATGACATTCCAGAAAAAAAGACCTTACAAATCATCGATCAACCATCTGGTGCAATTGCTTTTGATAACGTTCAGTTTGGTTATACAAAAGAAAAAATATTGATGAAGCAAGTTGATTTCATGGTTAAACCAAAACAAATGGTGGCAATCGTCGGACCAACTGGTGCAGGTAAAACGACATTAGTAAATTTACTGATGCGCTTTTATGAGTTAAATAATGGTCGTATCACCTTTGATGGCGTGGATATTACAGATCTTTCAAGAACAAATTTACGCGCAATGTTTGGAATGGTTTTACAAAATACGTGGTTATTTGAAGGAACTATTGCGGAGAATATTGCGTATGGACGTATGGACGCAACACGAGAAGAAGTCATCGAATCGGCTAAAATTGCCCAATGTGATCACTTTATTCGGACTCTGCCAAATGGTTATGATTCGATTATTTCAAGCGAGAATGGCTCGCTGTCACAAGGTCAGCAACAACTGTTGA
This sequence comes from Enterococcus rotai, assembly GCF_001465345.1. Lineage (NCBI taxonomy): Bacteria > Bacillati > Bacillota > Bacilli > Lactobacillales > Enterococcaceae > Enterococcus > Enterococcus rotai. The sequence goes on from NZ_CP013655.1 coordinate 626,535, forward strand.
CGATTGCTAGGATCATTTTAGCAAATCCTCCTGTAGTTATTTTGGATGAAGCAACATCTAGTGTGGATACTAGAACAGAAGCTCACATCCAAAAAGCGATGGATGAAGTGACGAATAACCGAACCAGTTTTGTGATTGCACACCGTTTGTCTACGATTGAAAGTGCGGATTTGATTTTAGTGATGAAAGACGGAGATATCGTGGAAAAAGGGAATCATCAAGAATTGTTGGCAAAACCTTCGTTGTATGCTGATTTATATAATAGTCAGTTTCAACAGACTTAAATAAGTTTATACAGAAAAAAGGCTATCTGATTTATTTGAGATAGCCTTTTTTAGTTACGAAATAAAAGAGTCTCACTTCCTAATTGATTGTTTTAATCTATCCCATCATTATAAGAAAAAAGTTAGTTGAGTCGACTTAATAGTCTACATAGTTGTCCTTCATTTTACTCAAGACAACTATTGAGATCGCGATCAACAATATTCCCATAAACGCTGGCGCAGCAGATCCAATGGTTATATAACGCTGTCCGCCAATAACTGTTCCTACACTCAAGTTTGCGATTCCTACCTGTTTACTCTTTTTCGTTCATGTTCTATTGGCTTTCTCCTATAAATTATATTTTTTATCTCAACAATCATAATAACCACTCTTTAAATATCATTTTTATAACAAATATATTTCTTTATTGCTATTTTTCAAAACTTATACTATACTTTCCACAGCTACTGTTTTATGAACAGTAGACTTCGAACTCAAAAAAGGAAAGGAATTACTATCTTGAAAAATTTAAAATTAGGTTTAATTGGTATTTTTTTACTGGGAGCAATGTTGGTTGGTCTAGCTCCTGAATCTGTATCCGCAGTAGAATCTCGTTCCGTCATTGGTAACGATGATCGTGTTCAAATCACTGACACTACAGCCGTGCCTTATCAAAGCACTGTCTTTATTGGTGCAAATGGCGCTCTCGGTTCGGGCTCTGTTATCGAAAAAAACACTGTACTAACAGCTGCTCATGTTGTATCTGGTATCAAAGACAATCCAAATACAGATTCTAACTATGTTATTCCCGGAAGAAACGGTGCAACTCTTCCTTATGGAAAATTCAAAATTAAAGAGGTTCATATCTTTGAAAAATATTTAACGACTTCAAGTACAAGTGATGATGTAGCAGTCCTTACTTTGGAACCAAATGATGGTAAGGGAATTGGCGATATTGTTAAACAAAATCCAATTATCTTAACAGATACAGTAACGATTGGAGACAATGTATCGAGTACAGGTTATCCAGGGGATAAAACATGGGGAACCCAATGGGAAGCGAAAGGTAAAATCATTGGAAAACAAACAGCTAGCCTAATCGATTACGACTTTGATACTTTCGGCGGTCAATCTGGTTCTTCCGTATTTAATGACAAGCATCAAATAATCGCTGTCCATTCTGCTGGCGGTGGTAATCGAAATGTGGGTGTCAAATTAAATTCAGAAAAAATTGATTTCATTTTAGAACATATTGGTGAAGCAAGCACTCCTATTGAGATAGCGCCTAAAGAAATTGTCATTGAAAAAGACGCTGTCGAACTAAATGCTGGGGACTCTATGACCCTTAAAGCTTCTGTTTTACCAGAGAATACAACCAACAAGCAATTACACTGGGAAACTGCCACTGAAGAGATTGTGACTGTTGATAACAATGGGAATATCACAGCTATAAGCCCAGGTTCTGCATGGGTTTCAGTAACAACGGCTGACGGAAAAATCACAAAATATATTGATGTTGATGTAAACGAAGTTGCTCCTGAAGAAATCGTTGTTGATCAAGAAAATGTAGCGTTATTCCTAGGTGAATCAATGACACTGAACGCTTCTGTTTTACCAGCCAATGCAACTGATAAAGAACTATTCTGGATCTCAGATGATGCCTCTATCGCTGACGTTGATGATAATGGCACAATCACAGGTAAAAAAGTCGGAGCAACTGAAATTAAGATTCTTTCTGTAACTAATTTTGGTGATATCGAAAAACGCATTACGGTTACAGTCAAAGAAAAATTAAAACCAGCGGACTTAACTTTCCCAGCTAGAATCGGTTCGCATTTTTCTAAACAAGAAATGAAAGAAACTCGTGAAGTAGTCTCTAATACTGACAAACTCACTCATATTCTATTCCATCTAAAAAAACCTAATGCTTTATACGATTTAAAAATCGGTGAATTTGATTTCAACGGCGGGACTGGCGTTTATAATGTCCAAGCCATTACACTAGGAAAACCATTCACACAATTTTATTACACTATCGATATTGACAGACAATTACCGGATAGTAAAATCGTTATAATGTATGTCGACAAGAAAAATCCAAAAATCGTAAAGGATTATTTCTTCGTTGAAAAAAGATAAAACTTTAACATAAAATTTTTAAGTGCTTGAGACAAAATAGTTATTTGAATTTAGAGAGCGAAGCGAAGCAAAACAGATCATTAGTTTTGCCTCGCTCTTTTTATTTTTTAACGAACTATTGTAAAACAGTTAGAAAGCACTAGTCTTTCCAAGCAAAATATTGACTTTTCCGCTCACTTAACGTACACTTTGTACTTGAATCTAATAATTAAATAGTACCTCAAATCGAGGTAGAGGTTGCGATTTTTATTAAGCTTGTGGAGTGAGAGGACACATTGAAGCAAGTCTAGGAACAATCGCCGAAATGCATAACAGCCTCCCTGTTATGTGTTGGGACGCAAGCGAACAACTTGCGGACTGTCTTAGTAGTGATGCTAAGTTGCGCTATGTTTTTGTTGAGAGTACCTGACGATAGTAGGCAGCTATGCATTTTGCATAGTTGTTTTTTTGTGTGAAAGAAGAAGCTGTTTCAATGTATTCTTCAAAACTCTTTAAACTGAATTATAGTAAAACAAATTCAAGGATGTATAAGAAAGGAAGACAATTATGAACAAAAAATCATTTTCACTTGGCTTGTTATTTGCATTTATTTTAGTTATTTTCTGTGCTCCAGTCTTTAGTCAAGCAGAAGGAACAGAGGCTAACGGAGAATTCCGTGTTGGAATGGAGGCTGGTTACGCCCCGTTTAACTGGTCCCAAAAAACAGATGCACACGGTGCTGTACCAATTCAAGGAAATTCTTCTTATGCAGGGGGCTACGATGTACAAATCGCTAAAAAAATTGCTGCCGGCTTAGATAAAAAACTCGTGATCGTTCAAACAAAATGGGATGGTCTAGCCCCTGCTCTGCAATCTGGAAAAATCGATGCGATTATTGCTGGTATGAGCCCAACGGCTGAACGACGCAAAGAAATTGATTTTACTGATCCTTATTATGAATCACAATTAGTTGTAGTTGTTCAGAAGAAAAGCAAATTTGCAGATGCTAAAAACTTAAAGGATCTATCTGGTGCTAAAGTTACAGCACAGTTAAATACCTTCCATTATAGCGTGATCGATCAAATTCCAGGTGTGAATAAACAACAAGCAATGGATAACTTTTCAGCAATGAGAACGGCATTGGCTTCTGGTATGATCGATGGCTATGTGAGTGAACGGCCTGAAGGTGTGACCGCTACAAGTGTGAATAAAGAGTTGGAAATGCTCGAATTCTCTAAAGAAAATGGCTTCCAAACCAATGCTGAAGATGTTCAAATCGCAGTTGGTATGCGTAAAGCAGACCCAACCATTGCTAAAGTGAATCAAATTTTATCCGGTATTTCTTCAGAAGAACGCACAAAAATCATGGATCAAGCAGTGAAAGATCAACCCGCGGCTGAAACAAGTGATAGTGAAAAAACTGGCGTTCTAGCTGATTTTAAAAATATCTGGGATCAATACGGCGGCATGTTCTTACGCGGTGCAGGTTTAACCTTGTTTATCGCATTGATTGGTACCTTTGTCGGAACAGCTTTAGGTTTATTGATTGGAGTCGTTCGTACGATTCCAGAATCCGATAACAAAGTGAAACGGTTCTTCCAAAAATTAGGCAATGGTTTGCTTTCAATTTATATTGAGGTGTTCCGCGGAACACCTATGATGGTGCAGGCAATGGTCATCTTCTATGGTCTAGCTTTAGCTTTTGGCATTTCTTTAGACCGAACGGTTGCGGCATTATTCATTGTTTCCATCAATACAGGAGCTTACATGTCGGAAATCGTCCGTGGTGGGATTTTTGCTGTTGATTCTGGACAATTTGAAGCAGCACAAGCCATTGGAATGACACATGGGCAAACTATGCGTAAAGTCATTGTGCCGCAAGTTTTACGTAATATTTTACCCGCTACTGGGAATGAATTTGTAATCAATATCAAAGATACAGCCGTTTTGAGTGTTATCGGTGTTGCTGATCTATTTTTCCAAGGAAATTCTGCCTCTGGTGCAAACTTCCAGTTCTTCCAAACATTTACGATCGTAGGGATCATGTACTTGATCATGACCTATGCTATCACACGAGTTTTACGTGTAGTCGAGAAGAAAATGGACGGCCCTTCTGCTTATGTCAAAGTTGAAGAACTAGAAAACGTAAAAGAAAGCTAAAGAGCTTTCAAATTTAGGAGGAAATAATATGAGCGCAATTATTGAAGTCGAACATTTAAGAAAAAGCTTTGGTGATAACGAAGTGTTAAAAGATATCAATGTAAACGTCACGAAAGGAGAAGTTGTCACAATCATTGGCTCTTCTGGTTCAGGTAAATCAACCCTGTTACGTTGTATCAACTTACTCGAAAAACCAACTGGAGGCAAAATCATCTATAATGGTGAAAATGTCTTAGAGCGTGGGTACAATCTGCCAAAATACCGTACTCATTTAGGGATGGTGTTCCAATCATTTAACCTATTTAATAATATGAATGTTTTAGAAAATTGTACCTCAGGACAGCTTACTGTTTTAAAGCGTAATAAAGAAGAAGCAAAGAAAATTGCGTTAGAAAATCTTGAAAAAGTTGGTATGGAACGCTTTATTGATGCAAAACCAGCCCAACTTTCCGGTGGACAAAAACAGCGTGTCGCCATCGCTCGTGCCTTATCGATGAATCCTGATGTGATGTTATTCGATGAACCAACTTCAGCTCTTGATCCTGAAATGGTCGGAGAAGTACTGAAGACTATGAAGGATTTAGCCCATACAGGATTAACGATGATCATCGTCACTCATGAAATGGAATTTGCTAAAGAAGTTTCTGACCGTGTGATTTTTATGGATAAAGGTGTGATTGCAGAAGAAGGAACTTCTGACGATATCTTTGTTCATCCAAAAGAAGAACGGACGAAAGAGTTTTTACATCGAATTTTATCAAAACCTTAAAAAATAAATCAACACTCGCTTGAGCAGTCACTGTTCAAACGAGTGTTGATTTATTTATATTGTCTAATCGTTGGTGGTGTAAAGGTAGCGATAAATGCTTGAATCGCATCTAAATCTTCAGAAAAGAAAATCTTTGCTCGGTCTGCTTCCGTTAAAAATCCATCGCGAACCATTTTATCAAAAAATTCGGCTAATAAATCATAATAGCCCTCTACATTAAAAAAGACACAGGGATTTTGATGTTCACCAACCCTTCCCCAAGAAACAACTTCTGATATTTCTTCCAACGTTCCAGGTCCACCAGGCAAAGCTAAATAGCAATCTGCCAAATCGATCATTTTACGTTTACGCTCATGCATGTCAGTAACAATATGCATTTCAGTAATCGCTTGATGTGCTAATTCACGCTCCATTAGAAATTTTGGCATCACTCCGATTGCTTTGCCACCATTGTCAATAACTGTATCGGCAAGAATTCCCATCAAACCAACATTGCCTCCCCCATAGACAAGGTCATACTTATTATTGGTCATCCATTGGCCTAACACTTTTGTTTGTTCCTGATAAATTGCTTTATTTCCTACACTTGCCCCGCAATAAACGGCCATTCTCTTCAACTAATTCCCACCTATTCTAACTGACTAACAGATTGTCATTTGATTTGATTTTTATGCTTCTTCATTCTGTGATTGATAAGAAACATCATTAAATGTTTTTAGCGTGTAATTCTGTAAATCATTTTCTTTTTCTAAAATTGTAATACTCGTATTCGCTAAGGGACCACCTTCACGCCATTGTGATTTTTCTTTTCCGATCAAGGAATTGATCAACGTAATCAACAGCACACCATGTGCTACAATTAGTACTTTTCCATCTGGGTATTTTTTACTGATTTGTTCTATTGTTTCAGTAGATCGTTTTACTAAAGAGTCGATCGTTTCACCACCAAAAGCTGTGGGATCATACAGGTCTGGTCGTTGACGTAAGTTCTTTGTTTGCTCATCTGTATGATCGATTTCAATGCCTTCACGTTTACCAAATTTGATTTCTCTTAGGCTGTCATAATAATTCACGGTTAATCCATCTAAATAATTATTTTCTTTAAGAAGGTAATTCGCCGTATCCATCGCTCTTTTTTGAGTACTGACAGCAACTGCATCAAATGATGTATCGCAAAGATAACGTCCCGCTTGGATTGCTTGTTCGATACCGATCGGTAACAACGGCGAATCGATTTTTCCTCCTTGAAATCTCAAACTCAAATTCAGTTCTGTTTTTCCATGTCTCACAAAATAAAATGTGGTCATCTCTTTTCCCTCCATTTTTGACTGTGCCTTCCTCTTGATTATGATACTACAAATAGACTATTTTTGCTTTGTTAAAAATAGCGACTATCCTCTTTTGAATAAATGACACTCATTTTTATTTTTTCTATTCTATATGCTAACATAGTAAGAAGAATGGAGGGATTTGTGTGGAGCTTCAACAGTATCAACAATGGATCAGTCATTTTTATAAAAAAAGAGGTTGGTATGCGCTCAACTCTTTTATCCGCGTCAGTTTTTTAGCTGAAGAAACAGGAGAAGTTGCGCGTGCGGTGCGTGCTTTAGAAATTGGGCGTGACCGTCCAGATGAAAAATCAAAAGCCCCAGAACATTTAGTTCAAGACTTGACTGAAGAACTCGGTGACGTGCTAGATAATATTTTTATCCTAGCTGATAAATACGATATTCGTTTCGAAGATATTTTAAGCACCCATAAGCAAAAGTTAGAAGAACGCTTTAATGAGATCGACAGTCAGAAAGAAGGCATTAAATGAACAAGCAGATCACCATTCGACCAGTGGAAGAGCTCGATTTCCAACAGCTATTTGAGATAGAAAATACGATTTGGACGAATGAAAATTCTCCTGTCCTACATTATTATCATTCCGTTGACGAGTATAAGGAAAAAACAGCTGGACGCATTATTTTTGTTGCTGTTGAGGCTGACAAAGTTCATGGTTTTATAGACGTTCATCATCCCACGCCTTTGAACGCCCATCAAAAGCAATGGATGTTTGGGATCGGTGTTCATCCAGACAGCCAATCTTTTGGGATTGGTCGGCAATTATTGGATTATTTAAAGGAGGTCGCTACTAAAGAAGGGATTCATAAAATTTCTTTACGCGTTATGGGGTCTAATACTAAAGCCATTCAATTTTATCGAAAAAATGGGTTTATACAAGAAGCTTTATTTAAAGATGAATTTTTTATCAATGGTCAGTTTTGTGATGATTATCAATTTGCTTATTTCACAAGCTAATCTCAGCAGGTTTTAATGTTTTCAGAAAAACCTGTATCTCTTTCTGAAATTCGCTTGCTGTGGTCTCTTTATTCTGTTATTTTAGTTAAGAATAACGTTTAAGGAGTGTTGATGTGTGACAAAAAAATTATCATGGCGTGACTACCTTTATGTAGGTTCTATGCTATTTGGCTTATTTTTTGGAGCTGGAAATTTGATTTTTCCTGTTCATATGGGGCAAGAAGCTGGAGCAAGTATTTTTTTAGCAAACTTAGGCTTTTTGATTACAGGGATCGGGTTACCCTTTTTAGGTGTGATTGCTATTGGTATTTCAAAAAGTAATGGGGTCTTTGATTTAGCAACTCGTGTTAATCGGCGCTATGCTGTTGCTTTTACAGTATTACTATACTTGACGATTGGTCCATTCTTCGCATTGCCTCGTCTCGCTACGACATCTTTTGAGATTGGTTTGGCCCCTTTTTTGCCAAGTGATCAGCATAAATTAGTTTTAGCACTATTTTCAGCCCTATTCTTTTTTATTGCTTGGGCATTTTCACGTAAACCATCTAAGCTACTAGGTTATGTAGGAAAGTTTTTGAATCCATTATTTTTATTTTTGTTAGCTATTTTAATTTTATTTGCTTTTATTACACCCTTGGGTTCGATCACTTCAGCGCCTATTGCAGAGTCATATGTTGCAAATCCATTTTTTAAAGGGTTTACTGAAGGCTATAATACACTAGATGCTCTTGCTTCTTTAGCTTTTGGGATCATTATTGTGTCGACGATTCGAGGTATGGGAGTAGAAAAACCAAATGACATTGCAAAGGATACCATAAAATCTGGTGCAATCAGTGTTGTTTTGATGGGGATTATTTATACATTATTGTCTTACATGGGTACAATGAGTGTGGGGAAATTCCCTCTCAGTGAAAATGGTGGAATTGCCTTAGCTCAGATTGCCAATCATTATTTGGGTAGCTTAGGAAGTGTTTTATTAGCCTTTATCGTCATTCTAGCGTGCTTAAAAACAGCCATTGGTTTAATTACTGCCTGTTCTGAAACATTCAGTGAGCTATTTCCAAAAGGGTCTTATGCTTTTTACATTGCCGCAGCTAGTATTTTACCTTGTTTATTTGCAAATGTTGGCTTGACGAATATTATTCAATTTTCTATTCCTGTATTGATGTTTCTTTATCCTTTGGCTATGATTTTAATGATTCTAGTGATTATCAGTCCGTTATTTGGTCATCGTAAAGAAGTCTATCGTACAACAACTTATGTCACTCTTGTGGCAGCTTTACTTGATGCTTTGAATAATGCTCCTGAATTTATTAAGAGCAATTCAGGCGTTACAACTATTTTGACTACTGCTGAGAACTACTTACCATTATTTACGATTGGTATGGGTTGGGTCGTTCCATCTGTTCTTGGTTTTATAATCGGCTTGGTTTGGATCAATCTGAAAAAAGACACTGATCTTAAATAAAAAAAAGAGGTTGGGACAGGAGTGTTTAATCCCGAGAAATAAGAAGGGATTGCTTCTGCTCGCACCGTTTATACGAATTCCTTGAGTCTGAGAGATAACTCGTAGAGTTATGATGTCTCAGACTCTTTTTTCTCGAAATCTTACCTATCATACTACATATTTTTTATTTCGAGCGAAATCTTGCCTTTTTGTTAAGGATGTGTCACTAGCTGTCTACAGCTTATCGTCTTAGCTGACAAGTGCCTATATAATACAGTAGAATAGGGGCAAGGAAGTGATTAGCATGCTATATGAAGAATTGATGATGGATTCCGGAATGCTGACAAAGTTTAAACTTTTCAAACGAATCACACAAATCAATCAATCAGAGATCTCAATTACTCAATTATCTGATGAGCTATCGTTGAATTATCAACAGACATTTATTATCTTAAATGAAATCAATCATGATTTAGTTAAAGTGATTTCCAACCATCCATCCATTTTACAAAAAGCAGGAAAAATCGATAGTACCAAGTTACTCGTGACCATTGATGAATACCGTTATTTTCTCTTGAAAAAATCGGTGCCTTTTCAATTTATTCTTTATTTTTTAAACCAAGATTTTCCTAACATAGATGATTTTTGTCAACGCTATTACGTGAGTCGTTCGACAGTCTCTAGAAAGATGCTGCCTTTGAAAAAACACGTAAAGCAATTTAATCTGCGATTTACATATACTGAAGCAAATTTGACTGGGGATGAACGTGCTGTTCGAGTAGCACTTTTTGATGTATTGTGGCTTGGAACCCGTGGGACGGTTTGGCCATTTAAAAGTGTTGCCTTTGAAGATGCTGAAAGGCTTGTTGTTGCATTTTCTGAATATTTCCCCTTATCTAGAACTTACTTAGGTGCCAAAGAATTGACCTATTTTGCAGCGATTTTTCTCTGTCGAATGCGAAAGAAAATTTTTGTTTGTTATGACGACCGGTATGATTTTTTAATGATGGACAATCCGTACTATGATTTTGAGCGTCTCAACCAGGAACTTGGACCGATTCAAGCACTACCACCTAAGCACAGCAAGGGAGAAAGCAGTTTTATTTTTTTCTTAGCTCATTACGCTCCTTTTTATACTCTAGATGATGACCCTTCACTATTTCAAACATTGCATGATTTTTCGTCGCGGCCAAATCCTGTGTATGAATTAGTTCAAGAATTTCTTGCCTATGCTAAAATCAATATTTTCAAAAAGGAACCTGATGTTGTTGCTAAACCAATGATCATTGGAAATCTATTAAATATTACGTTTACCTTTTATGTGTTACGCCAACCATTTCCTAACCTTCAAAAGTTAGTAGAATTACCACGTAAAAAGAAAAAAGCTGATGAACTTCTTGAAACAAAGATCCAAGCTTTTTTTGATACAAAGGCAAAAGAAAAGGAATATAAGTTTATTTATACGATCAAAAAGCCCTTGGTCAATGCCATCAAAAGTGTCTTACTGCCGGCTTATGATAAGCCAAAGCATTCTGAACATTTAATGATTGGTGTTGCTTTTGAGCATAATTTCCTTTTAGTTAGAAGAATTTACCAATTTTTAAATGATCTAGGTTTTGTAGATTCTGCACCTTATCAGGAGGATCTGAATGAACAATATGATTTAGTGATCAGTTCTTCTTTATTGCCGAGGAAAAAGTATCCAGAATTACCCCTTTATTTTTGGGATTTATCTTATGACGAGGAAGAATTAGCTGATTTGTATCGAACAGTGCAACAGCTTTTTGAGAAGAAGAATATTATTCAAGAATAATTAAAGTAAGATTTCATGAACGAAGGTAAGACTTATTAAACCCGTTACTATGTACAATGTCCTGAAAATAGTTTTACTGATTCTCCCCCAAAAAAAGCCTGGCTAATAAGCTAGTTTATAGCACGGATACTCGTTAAAAGTTGAACATGAACTTGACTTGTAATTTTATTAATATTTAAAAAACGAAAGAGTCAAGAGTGAAGATTTGGCCGTCTTCGCTCTTGACTCTTTCACTTTGGCCAATTTAATTAGATGAAAGTTATTCATCATAAGTAGACTGATGGAAAAATTCCATATCTAATCCTTTTTCTTGTTCTTCTTCAGTTGTCTCTATTCTTGTTATTTTTGATGAAACAATTAGAATAAGTCTTGTTATGATGAATGCATACGCTGCGACGAAGCAGACACCTAAAATTTGAACGAGCAGTGCATTTAAGCCGCTAGTAGTTACTAATGAAGCACCTGTTCCGAAGATACCAATTAAAATAGTTCCAGTGAATCCACCAATGCCATGGACACCCCATACATCCAATGCATCATCCCAACCTTTTTTCTTACGAAAATCAACAGCAAGGTTACAAATAATTGCTGCGATGGCACCAATAGCAATTGCTTCTGTTGGTTTTACATATCCTGCGCAAGGGGTTATCGTTGCTAATCCTGCAACTGACCCAGTCAAAATATCCACAAAATCATAGTACCCCTTCTTAAATTTGGCAAATAAAATCCATACAGTTAAAGATGTAGCAAGTGCAACAAACGTTGAAACAAATGCATTCACTGCTTGAATATCTGCACGTAATGCACCACCAGAATTAAACCCAAACCAACCAAACCATAAAAGTCCAGTTCCGATTGCAGCAATCATCAAATTATTGTGTTGGCTTTTTTGTTGTTCCGTCAACTTTCTTTGTCCTAAGTACAAGATCGTTGCTAGAGAACCAAATCCGGCTGTCGTATGAATAACTGTACCGCCAGCAAAGTCTTTAAAGTTAAAATTACTTAAGAATCCACCACCCCAAACCCAATGGCAGACAGGGAAATAAATCAATAAATTCCAGCCGATCAACAGTAAAATATACCCTTTCATCGTCAAACGATCCGCAAAAGCCCCTGTCATAAGAGGGACGGTGATCACACAAAACATCAATTGAAAAGCAAAAAACATTAAAAAGGGAATCGTTGCCCCATGTAAAAGGTTCGCTAATGTGCCTACATTTTTCATCAAGAAGAAATCAGCTGGATTTCCGATAATACCATGAAAATCTGTACCAAATGCTAGCCCAAACCCTCCAAAAATCCACATTAACGTTGTTACTCCAACTGAAACAAATGATTGTCCCATAATGATTAATATATTATTTTTACGTGCCAAACCTCCATAGAAAAAAGCTAAACCTGGTGTCATTAAACACACCATTGCTGTACATAAAATCATAAATGCTGTATCGCCTGTATTAATTGAATTTGACATGAATTCCATTCCTTTCTTTGAATCTATTTCAATATAGTAATTCATTTTGCTACACTACTAGCAAATTATACTATTTGGCGCTCAAATTTGAGCATCAATCAAAGCTTGGACATAAGCAGATTTCGCATGCATCAATTGACTCGTTTCTATCACTTCTTCTAAATGTCCCTCTTTTAAAAAAATAAGTTTGTCACAAAAATAGGTAGCCAATTCTAAATTATGAGTAACGACTATATAATACAAGTTAAATTCTTTTTTTAAAGCAAGTAACAACTCAAGCATACGCTCCACATTAAATAAGTCTAACGAACTAAAGGCTTCATCCAAAATCAATACCTTTGCTTCCGTTAAGATGCTTCTCGCAATACAAACACGCTGAATCTGGCCACCACTTAAGTTTCTTGGTTTCTTGTCTAAGAGTTCTTCAGATAATCCCACTTTATTTAAAACAGTAATTATTTTTTCTTTTGTTTCTTGTGTTTTATTGTTTTTACTAACTGATTCTACTAATGCTTTTTCTACAGTAAAGTCCGGATTGATTGCAGAGGTGTACTCTTGAAATATCATGCTCACTGGGTTCTTTTGTTTGAGTGGCTCATTTAGTCTAAATATGATTTCCCCTGACCCTTTATCTGGTTTTTCAATACCAGCTATTAGTTTAGCTAATGTTGTTTTCCCACTACCACTTTCTCCTAAAATACCAATAATCTCTTCTGAAATACAAAGTGAAAATGGCTTTAGTCCACCGTCCATTTTTTCTCTTGGCATGAATAACCGCTCTTTGTAATACGTCTTTGATAATTGCTCAAGAACTAACCAATTTTCCATCTTTTAATCTCCAAAATGTCGAACCTATTTTATTTTTTATTCTACGCATTTTTACCAAATATGAGGTTGAATCAGTGTCCATTTTATCTATTTTTTTGTGTTCAATTTTTCTACCTGCTTCTAAAACCAGTGCCGTATCACATAAGTAATCTACAATAGCAATATCATGTGTCGCCAAAAGTAGAGTCGTCTCATTTCGTTTTTTTAGCTGCAAGAAACTATCTAGAATTCTCTTTCTATTTATCGTGTCCAATGCACTCGTCGGCTCATCTGCAATAATCACTTTGGGTTTCAAAATAAGTGCTAACCCAATTGCACAGCGCTGTAACGTTCCACCAGATAATTGAAAGGGGTATTTGTTTAAGATACTTTCTGGTAAGTCCATACTTTCCAATAACTCTTGAATCATATTTGTTCTTTCACTTACAGAAAATCGATTTTCTGTCAATGTTTCTTTCAATTGCACACCCATTTTTTCAATAGGATCAAATGCTTCTGAAGCATTTTGAGGGATGTATGTTAATTCGCGACTTAATACCGCCGAAGAATAAACATTGGTTTTCTCCTGAATAACGATTTTATTTTTAGTATCCGGAAAATAGGTAATTAATCCACTTGAATGAAGTGATTTTGGACAGATTCTCATAATCGTTTTAAGAAGTGTTGTTTTCCCACTTCCACTTGGTGCCAGAATACCTAAAAACTCATTTCTTTCTACTTGAAAAGTTAGGTTATCAAGGACTCTTTTATTTGTTTTGAGTTCATTTACGCTCAACTCTTCCACTACCAAAATTAGTGTATTTTCCATTACTTTCTCCCTCGTTACTCGCTATTCGCTTCGTTGATTCCTTCCGCAACTGCGTCTCCGATATAATTGAGCATCGCTATCACAAGAAATAGTGTGATCCCAGCAGGAATCATCTGCCAAGGCTCAACTACAGCGATTTCTCTGGATTCGTTTAACATTCTACCCCACTCAGCTGTTGGTGGCTGAATCCCAACCCCGAGAAAAGATAGCGCACTAATACTCATAATCACTGCACTAATATCTAATGTAGAGTAAACAATGATTGCCCGAATAATCGGGGGAAAAATGTGTTCTTTAAATACCCATCCTTTAGACTTTCCAGAACTTAGGGAGAAGACAACATAATTTTTTGTTTTATAATTAAGGACTTCTGTCCTGATCATTTTAACGTACCACGGAAATCGTACTATTGTCAGTGCTAAAATAATCGTCAGTAAACTAGGGCCTAAAATCCCAATAATACATAAAGACATCATTTCATTCGGTAAAGAAAGCATCAGGTCACAAAATCGCATCATTGAGGCATCGATCCAACCACCAAACATCCCAGAAATTCCACCAAAAATGAGCCCGATCAAAAGAATCAAGAAAACAATTAAAAAGGAGAGAAGTAACGTCACTCTACCGCCATATAATATCCTCGAAAAGATATCTCGACCTAACATGTCTGTTCCAAAAAAATGTTCACTACTTGGATGAGCCAATTTATTCATAATATCTTGTTTGTTTGGATCATACGGTGACAAGACATTCGCAAAAATAATACCTAAAATTAAAAGACTTAAAAAGAGAATAGAAACAAGAACTATTCTATCCTTGACTATTTTTTTCATTACATCCATCAGCTGCCTCGCTCTCTTAGTCTGGGATCAATCCTTTTGTTTAAGGAATCAATCAACAAACTACTGCTAATAAAGAACAATGACATAATCACAATATAGGCTTGCAAAACAGGTAAATCGCGGTTTCTGATTGCATTAATACAGAGAAGCCCCATACCAGGCCATGCAAAAACACTTTCTATAATGATGCTACCAGCAATCAGTTTGGGAATACTCACGCCAATCGAAACAACAGAAGAACGCAAAGAATTTTTCAATAAATGTTTCGTGATCGATTTTTTTGAAAATCCTCTTGTAAAATAATAGTCGACATATGGCAACTGTTTATTTTGCAATAAATCATTGCGAATCAACCGAATATACGAACTAGAGTAGGCCAAAGAAAGTGTCAATGCCGGCAAGAAAACTGATAATAGCCTTTCGGCCCCTCCCGTTGGTAACCAATTTAGCTTGATAGAGAACAAAAAGATCAGTAACAACCCTAGCCAAAATGATGGAATTGCATTTAAGACAAAGGTGATCAATCTTAAGACTTTTTCAGTCCAATGATTTTGATAATTAGCAGCCAAAATTCCCAGTACTAAACAGGTTACAATAATGATGATCAGTGTCACTAGAGTCAAAAATACTGTATATGGAAAAGCCTCACTGATCATACCAGCAATCGATTTACCAGTAGCATAGCTTTTACCTAAATCCCCTTTTAGAGCCTGTTGAACCCAATCAATATATCTTGCAAAAAAAGGTTGATCTAACCCCAATTCTGAACGCATCTGACGCACATTTTGTTCAGTTGGTGTGATTGCCTGGACTCTTAGTGCTACTTCAGCTGGATCATTGGATAGATACGTCAATAGGAAAAAAGGAATAAATGTTATTAAAAAAAGAAGAAGTAGGATTTTTCCACAATTTTTAATAATAGATTTAATCATTGTCACCCAACTTTCTATCCTTATTCAAAGAACATTTTTTCAAATGGTATTTCATATTGCGAATCATTAAACGTGATATTTTTAAGGTTAGCTTTACCAATTGCTTTCGTTTTCGAATACGAAATTGGGATATATACACATTGCTCGTTGATGTACGTCAAAATTTCGCTATAATCTGTTTGTCTCTGTTTTTCATCTGGCTCAATCATCACTTGTGTGATTTTATCATCCAACCATGCTTTTTTATCCAAGCCTAATTGTGCTTGATAATCTCCATGTGCCGGTATTCGCCAAGAAGAAAGATAAGATTGCGGATCGTAAGGCGTTCCCCACGACAACGAATACTGTAAATCGAACTCTCCATCTTTTTGACGATCAAGAAAATTCTGTTTTTCCTCAGAAATAATGGCTAGGTCCACCCCTACCTCTTTAAGATCCGCTTGAATCGATTGAGCGATTGTTCCTTCTTGTGCATTTTGTGAATTATAGGAAAAAGTTAGTGCTAAAGGTTTATCATCCTTCATCCGTATTCCATTTTCCCCTACTTTCCATCCTGCTTCATCTAGTAATTGATTTGCTTTTTCCACGTTGTGATTATAGCTTTTTAATTCAATATCACAATAAGGAGCCGTTTTTGGCAATAGCGTATTTGCTTTGTCTTCTGAATTGTTTAGTACACCTTTAATAATATTCTCTTTGTTGACTGCGTAAGTTAACGCTTGTCTAACCTTTAATGAACTCAGATTTTCTCGTTTACTATTTAATAGTATTGCACGAGAGGCTACTGGTTGGCTAGATACGGCTGTAAAAGCAGCCTTGTCAGCTTTCATTGCGTTATAGGCATCCATATTTAATTGGTCGCCATCTGCACCATAAATAAGATCAATTTCTCCTTTTTTTAGAGCAAGTAATAATGCTTGTGAATCTGGAATTACTTTCCAATCCACCTCTGAAACTTTTGGTTTTTCACCCCAATAATCTTCATTCACTACAAAGTGCGCATATTGATTGTCCTTGTGCGTTTCCAGTTTATACGGCCCAGTTCCCACATAGCTTGACACACCCGTTTTAGATCCCCCCTCAATAAAACTTTTAGGCGAGATAAAACGAAATGGCCTAGTCAACCCGAGTTCAATCAAGGTTGGGTAATAGGGATGTTTTAAGGTTAATTTGAAAGTCTCATCATCTACTACTTGTGTCGACTCGATTTCATTCACCATATCTAACCAAGCATGACGTTCCTTATTAGCCAAAACTGCATCAAAATTTTGCTTCACAGCATCTGCATTGAATGCCGTACCATCCGTAAATTTCACATTAGTTTGTAAAGAAAAGGTATATTCTTTACCATCATCAGAAATAGCCCAGCTTTTTGCTAACGCAGGTTTGACTTTTCCCTCTTCATTTTTGGTCAATCCTTCGAAAACCATATTTTGCGCAGCCATTTCTCCGTTATATAAATGCGGATTAATATCTCGTATATCTTTTGTACTACCGTAATTTATTTGATTAGAAGATCGGCTCTCTTTTTTTGATGAATTACAGCCTGCTAAAATTAGTAGCATCATAGAGATAGTAAAAAAGAAGACTGGCATCCATTTTCTTTTCTTTGCCAACAACTCATCTCCTTTGCTATTTATTTTGTTGCTTCTATTAGGAATATAGGGGAAAACAAGAAATTAATTTTTTGAATATCACTTAGTAATTGATCATTCATATTCTCATGAATTGTAATAGATTGGAATCCACACTCTTTCAATACCTTCTTATCCCATATAGGACGGGTAATTTTTGATAAAGGCATTTCTTTAGCTAAGTCTTCCATCCAATCAATGTCTGTCCCTTCATAATAATCTTTAACAGCCATCTCTTGCGTCAATTCTCGATTTTTTTCATATTTCTCCCGAAGCGTTTCATCGTAAAGATATTTGTACCAATTTGAATCAAAATTTAGTAAGATTCCTCCTGGTTTTAATACTCGATACCATTCTTTATATGCTTCCTTTGGATTTTCTAGATTCCAAGTGACATTTCTTGTGACAATTGCATCGAAGTGTGCTGTATCAAATGTCAACTTATGGGCATCCATCAATGTCCATTCGATTTTTTCAACGAGATCACCCGCATTCAACTTTGCTTGAATCAACATTTCTTCTGTCATATCGATTGACGTCACTTCAAAGCCTTTTTCAGCAAGCAATATGGAGAGAAAACCAGGACCAGTACCTATATCAAGAATTTTTTTAACTGGGTTTTCGTTTGCATTAAAAGCACTAAGGATGACATTCTGCCATAATGCTTTTGGTTCTCCCAGTAATTCTTCATGATGCTGTTGTCCATAGGTTTCAGATCTCTTTGACCAGTAATCAATAATTTCATTTTTAAATGTCTTCTTAGCCATTTCCACACTAATTTCCCCTTTTTACTACATAACAGAACAATGCCTCGCCATTTCTTACTAAAAAGTTCGTAAAAAATCTTCATCTTGTCCATTAATTCTGGATGTAGTTGTCATTTTTACTAAGAATCAATTCAGGATAATGAAGCTGTTCTATTCGAAAATGATTGAGTGCTTGCATCAGGATATAGCGATTTTCTTCTCCACTTTTCCCCAGCGCTCGAAGCACAAAACCAGGTTTTTCTAAACTTGAAATGCCAAAATTGACAGTTGTTTCAATTTCATTTAATTTCTTTCTAATTGTTTCAATAACCTCTTTTGTACAAGAAGGACTGATAATTATCAACGTATTATAATTCAAGCCGTCTTCAAAATAACCTAGTGCAGACATATCATTTTTCAATGGCTCTGATAGTAAATGGTCATTGTAGATTAATTCTTCATCCATATATATACTTGTTTTCATCTGTAATTCAGCGTATTGAAACGGTTGCTCATCAGCAGACCAGCCCGCTGTTACACCATCCATTAAAATTAGCGTTGCATTTTCTTTCATCTGAACGTTTGTTTCTTGTTTGTAAATTGAATTTTTATAAGGAATTACTTCATCTGTTATATATTCAAATGTGCTATGTTCTTCTAAAACAAGCTGTGTTTTTTGTGTTGTTTGTATTTTATTATCACATTTGTATACGTAAGTTGGTGCTTGAGTTGTCACGATAGCATGCGCTTCTTTGGCTACCGTAACATCCAGTTCATATTTCTCTCCCTCAAGGAAACCCCCACCCGTACTAATAAAGAAGTAATATGGTGTTTTCTCATTCGCTAATGGAATATTCGAGGACACGCGAGAATTGCCCTCATGATAAATTCTAGACGCAATGGTTCGGTTATTACGATTGGTAAATGCCATTTCAATAAGTCCGTCTGTATCTTGCCTCATATTATAATCCTTCTAGTAAAACATTTTTACGGATCCATTCATTTACGGCTGCTACCCCTTCTTGATCCTTTAAGTTAGTAAATAAAAAAGTATTATCTTCTCGAAAAACTTCGGTGTCTTTTTTCATGACATCTAAATCAGCACCAACATACGGAGCCAGATCGATTTTATTGATGATAAATAAATCACTCTTGATCATTCCTTGACCTGCTTTTCTAGGAATTTTTTCTCCTTGGGCCACATCAATAATATAAATAGAGGAATCGACTAATTCTGGACTAAACGTTGCGGCTAAATTATCCCCACCACTTTCCAAAAAAATTACATCTAAATCTTCAAATCGTTCTTCTAATTGTTCAATAGCTGCAAAATTCATTGATGCATCTTCACGAATTGCTGTGTGTGGACATCCTCCAGTTTCTACACCGATAATACGATCTTCACTTAAAACAGAGTTATCACATAAGAATTTTGCATCTTCTTTTGTATAGATATCATTGGTTATTACTGCAACGTTCAAATCCTCATTCATTTGTCTAACTAAACGTTCAATAAGTAATGTTTTCCCTGATCCAACGGGTCCACCGACACCAATTATTACTGTTTTTTTCATCTGTTATTTCCTCCCTATGACATAAAAAGTCTGAATACTTGTGTTTCATGGTTAATTTGTGACAATTCGATTCCAGGTACATTGGCTCCTAAATAAGATGCGTCCAATTGCTTCATTTCTGCTACTATCTCTTCTAGAAGTGGGATTGTTCTTTGTAGAATTAATTGTCCGCTTTTTTGCCCTAGAGGGACTGCTCTGACAGCATTTTGAATCATCGTAGAATTTATACTATAGCCATAAAGTAAGATTGCTTCATCTGCGTCCAGTCCTTTATAATGAGCAAAAATAGCAAAAACAATCGCTGGATTTCCATAAACAGTAGCCTTTTTGATTTGTTGCTTATAATCATCTAGTAATGGAATATCATGTAAAGTTTGAACTAGGTCAATCATTTGCTTCGCAATCATTTTTGTCCCATTTCTTGTTTCAGCTGCTTGTGAGGAACATGTAATGATTTTATCGTATTCCCAAATTACTTCTATTTTTTCTTCTTCCAAAGCTTTAAAACAAAGATTTATAAGTAACCCTTCACCGTATTTAAATTGTGTTTTTAGATACGTATCTAACCAAATTTCAAAATCATCTGCATTCGTTATTTTATCTGTTCTCAAATAATTTTCCATACCAAAGGAATGATTGAATGTCCCAATAGGAAAAGTGGAATCGCAGACTTGTACAACATCTAAAAAATTTTCAAACCTTTTTACATTAATGTTCATGCGACAAGTCCACATGTTTCAAAGCTTTTTTCAACTTGATTTTTTTAATCTCGTAGTCTATGTCCTTTTTATTTAAAAGATCAACTACAGTTGGATCTACTTCTAAAACAATTTTCCCGTCTTCTACAACAACAGGTTTATGTGTATTTCCAAGTAAGTGAGCAATTTCACCCATTTCATCCATCGTTGACGGTTTAATGATAATCATTTCTTCAGAGCGTACCGCAATGACTAAAATGTTATGGTCATCGACAAAAAAGATAGAACCATTACGCAACGCTTCACTTTCACTTGTTAATCGAATCCCATAATCGTTGCCATGATCTGTGGTTACCCTTAAAATTCTTTTGTTTAAATCATCACTGTTTAATCTAACAGTTTCAACATGATATTTCGTAATATCATCGATTTCATCAAGATTTGAATCAATAGCTGTCAAAATCATATTCTTCCTCCTGTAAATTTAACAGAACAAAAGTGGCATTAGCTTCCTTAAAATTTCTTCTAAATGTATATAGATATCATTTTTTTAAAAGAATTTTTGATAGCTTGCCACTTTTGTCCCAGCATTTTTCTGTTTAGAATAGGTAATATCTTTGGCTTAACGCCACAGTGTCGACGGGATCACAAGTAATCAATTCGTCATCAATCTTCACATCAAATGTATGAGGGTCAACGGTAATCGTTTTTGGACTGAAATTATTTAATTTCATGTCTCGCTTGGTTAAATTTCTTGTATTATGAACAGGTAAAACTACTTTTTCAAGTCCAATGTTTTCCTTGATTCCATGATCGTATGCAAACTGTGAAACGAATGTAATATTTGTGGCAGTCACAGCCTTGCCGCATGCCCCAAAGAGATCTCTCATTAGACGAGGTTGTGGTGTAGGTAGACTTGAACTTGCATCTCCCATCACACCATAACTAATCATGCCCATTTTTAAAACCATTTTGGGTTTTGCTCCAAACTTCGCTGGTTCCCAAATGACTAAATCAGCATATTTGCCTACTTCAACGGATCCGATATAATCTGATACACCGTTTGTGATGGCTGGATTTATTGTGTATTTCGCAATATATCGTTTGATCCGATTATTATCGTTAAATTCACTATCACCATCTAAAGGTCCACGTTGTTTTTTCATTTTATCTGCCAACTGCCAACAACGCATTGCAACTTCACCAACACGTCCCATAGCCATTGCATCAGAAGTCATAATACTTAGTGCACCCATATCATGTAAAACATCTTCTGCTGCAATCGTTTGTTTACGTACACGAGATTCTGCAAATGACACGTCTTCTGGTAATTTCGGATCCAAGTTATGACAAACCATGACCATATCAAATAGTTCACTGATTTCATTGATCGTATAAGGATTTGTTGGATTCGTTGATGAAGGCAACACATTATCGTGCCCCGCTACTACCATGATATCTGGTGCGTGTCCACCACCTGCACCTTCAGTATGGAATGTATGCACTGTTCGTCCTTGAAAAGCATCTAACGTATTTTGAACGAATCCCCCTTCATTAAGCGAATCAGTATGAACCGCAAATTGAACATCGTATTGATCAGCAGCTTTCAGTGAATTATCAATTCCAGCAGCAGTTGCGCCCCAATCTTCATGGTTTTTTATCGCCATGGCACCCGCTTCAATTTGTTCTGCAATCGTTTCAGGTACAGCACCCGCACCTTTTGCCATAACACCAATGTTGATCGGTAAGTTTTCGGCTGACTGAAGCATTCGTTCGATATGCCATTTACCAGGTGATGTAGTCGCTGAATTTGTTCCATCAGCTGGACCTGTTCCCCCACCGAATAATGTTGTAATACCATTATCAAGTCCCGCTTGTGCTAAACCTGGTGAAATAAAATGAACATGAATATCCAATCCACCCGCTGTTACGATTAGACCCTCAGCAGAAATTGCTTCCGTACTAGCACCAACGACAAAGTCTATGTCATCCATATTATCTGGATTTCCGCCTTTACCAATGGCGATGATCTTACCATCGCGGATCCCTATATCCGCTTTAATAATTCCTGTATAGTCAATGATTGTTGCATTGGTGATAATTGTATCTACAACCAGTGGATTTGCTGCACGAGTTTCTGTAGCGCTTTGCCCCATGCCATCTCTCAAAACTTTTCCTCCACCAAACTTGCTTTCTTCACCGTGAATCGTATAATCCTTTTCAATTGCGGCAAATAAATCCGTATCTCCTAATCGAACACTATCCCCGACTATTGGGCCAAACATTTGCGCGTATTTACTTCTATCCATTTTAAAGCTCATATTTTTCCCTCTTTTCAGCTATTTTGTGCGGTCATCATCTAAAAAACCATTTATTTTATCATTGAAACCATAAATACGGCGTTTTCCACCTACGTCAATCAAATTCACTTTACGGGTTTCACCTGGTTCAAAACGGATTGCAGTACCTGCAGGTATATCTAGACGTTTGCCTCTTGCTTTTTCACGATCAAATTTCAAGCCTTCTTCGTTTGCTTCATAGAAGTGAAAATGTGACCCCACCTGAACAGCTCGATCACCAACATTTTTCACCTCTAAAGTGATGGCATCATACCCTTCATTACATACAACTGGCTCTTTTGCTAACTTATATTCTCCTGGAATCATAACTTTTCCTCCTTCATCGAATCATTAAAATGAATTTATTGGATTGGATCATGAACGGTAACTAACTTTGTTCCATCTGGAAATGTTGCTTCTACTTGAATCATTGGAATCATTTCTGAAATACCTTCCATGACATCTTCTTTTGTTAAAAGATTTCTACCCTCGTTCATTAATTCAGAAACTGTTTTTCCTTCACGTGCGCCTTCTAAAATCAAATCCGTAATCAAAGCGACACTTTCTGGATGATTCAACTTTATTTTTTTGTCTTTTCTGCGTTGGGCAATCATTGCTGCCAAGCTGATCATCATTTTTTCTTGTTCTCTTGTTGTTAATTGCATAATAAATGCTCCCTTCTCATTTTATTTTGGCCATAAATCAAGTAGCATTAAGAATCCAGGAATCCAAGCAGTAATGATTCCTTCCCCTACCGATAGATAACCCACAAATTTCCCCAGATTTTTTCCGAGTGTATTTTCAAGAAATCCTGTAAACCAAAGAATTCCCCAGAGAAACCAAATTATTCCGTATAACGTATTTCCGCCATACCCATAAAAACATAATATTCCTGCTGGAATCGCGTTGATTGCTACAAATAAACTGAACCAGCCATAAAGCTTCTGATCTAAATCAAACATTGAATTAATTGCTGTATAGAGATACGTAAACGCAAATAATAAACCAGTCGCACTGGCATAAAACCACGATGAATCTTTATTCGCTACTATCCCGTAAGAAAGAGCTACCAGGTTTAAAAGTAAACTTAATCCACCTGTAAATAGATTCATCACCACGACTGATTTATCTTGTGTTCCTTGTAATCGGTAAAGACCATTGCTTATTAACACCATTCCTACATACAATAAAATAACACCAAGCATTTTTATCCTCCTATCTTCATTCAAATACGTTATTTATTAATTTATATACTATTTCTATACAATATACGTATAAAAGATTGTTTTATGGAAGCTTTGAAATGAGTAATCTATCAAAATGAGTAATTTTCCGATAAACCCCAACTAAATTTGCTGACTTAAAAATAACTTTATAACGATTTATTATATTCTACAAAAATTAAACTAGCTTGGTACACAAGCATTTAGCCCTAAAAAAAGGGAATTATTCTGCTCCATCGATCATTCATTCCCAATCGATTTTATGAATTATATCTTACTCCTGTATACTGAAATATACAAATATTTTTCACGTTTTTAAATTTTTTTAAGAATTAATATAAAATAAAAAAGTAGAGTTGCTACAACTTCTTGAGTTATAACTACTCTACTTTTTTATAAAACGTTTGGTTATTTTACTCATAAAAAACTTATTCATTCATATTTCACTTCAACCAAATACAGCCCTTCTGGATGTGCAGTTGGTCCAGCTAAATTCCGATCTTTAGCGGCAATGATTTCAGGAATTCTTGTTTCATCCATTCGACCATTTCCCATTTTAAGAAGTGTTCCTACCAATATTCGGATCATCTTATACAAAAAACCATCTCCACGAAATGTAAAAACCAGTTCGTCTCCCGCTTCATTGATCTCAAGTCTTGCTTCATGAATCGTTCGAACTTTGTCCTCAATCTCGGTACCAGAAGCACAAAATGACGTAAAATCATGCGTTCCAACTAAATCAGTCAATGCTCTTCGAATCTTTTTAATATCCACTTCATAAGGAAAGTAGCTAGCGTAGAATCGTTTAAACGGACTTCTTGGTTTCCCGATATCTACCCGAAATTGATAAATCTTCTCAACAACATGATAACGAGCATGGAAATCATCTGGTACGATTTCTACACTTTTAACAGCGATATCTTCAGGTGTTTGAGTATCTAGAGCATAACGCATTTTTTCCAAATCTCTCGTCTGTGGATAATCAAAATGAATCACTTGTCCAGCGGCGTGAACCCCTGCATCTGTCCGACCAGAACCAAAAATCGTGATCGTTTTGCCGTTATTCATTTTTCTCAATGTCTTTTCAAGCTCTTCTTGGACAGTACGTCCATTTGGTTGAGCTTGAAAACCATTAAAATTTGTTCCGTCATACGCAATTATTGCTTTATAGCGTGGCATTTCTTTTCCACCTTTACTTCTAACTTCTCATAAAAATCAGCATTACAGTTAAGACTGCAAATACCAACATAACAGCTGTATCTGTTACCTGCCAATGAAGAATCCGATATTTTGTCCGGCCGTCCCCACCTTGGTAGCCACGTGCTTCCATCGCAGTTGCTAAATCTTCTGCTCGATTAAAACTACTCACAAATAACGGAATCAACAGCGGTACCACAGCTTTCATTTTTTGAATCAGGTTCCCTTCGCCAAAATCCACTCCACGAGCCCGTTGTGCATTCATGATCTTCTCTGTTTCATCCATCAAAGTTGGCACAAAACGCAACGCGATCGATAACATCAATGACACTTCATGCACAGGAAAACGAACTACCTTTAATGGACGCAATAAATATTCGATTGCATCTGAGAGGTCCAGAGGCGGTGTTGTCAATGTAAGTAATGTAGACATAAAGATAATCAACACAAACCGACAGAAAATAAATAATCCGTTGATCACACCAAATTCAGTGATTGTAAAAATTCCCCACTTAAAGTAAACTTCTCCGCCTTGGGTAAACAACATCTGTAACGCAACCGTGAACAGAATCAACCAAATCAGCGGTTTGATTCCTCGAATAAAGAAACGGATATTCACTTTGGATAGAAAAATTGCAAATAATGTAAAAATAGCTAAAATACCATATGTCTGCCAATTGTTCGCCAAAAAGATGATCCCAATAAAATAAAAGCTAGCAATCAATTTTGCGCGTGGGTCCATCCTATGAATAAAAGAATCTCCTGGAATATAGCGACCAAAAATCAATTTATTCATCATCCGTCTTCACCAGCCTTTTTCATGCCCTTTAATAAATCATCAGCCAGTGTTTCTGCCGTCAGAGGTAAGTCTTCAAAAGAGAGCCCTTTGGCAATTAATTTCTCTGCAAAAGTTGCAGCTGTTGGTACGCCTAATTGTTTTTCTTTCAACCAGTCGATATCTTGAAAGACCTCTTGAGGTGCACCTGCCTTCACGATTCTGCCTTTTTCTAATACTAATACATGGTCTGCGTAGTTAGCTACATCATCCATTAAATGCGTCACTAAAACGATTGTCATGCCACGTTCTTCATGCAAACGCTGAAACATCTCCATCATTTCTTTACGTCCTTGCGGATCAAGTCCAGCTGTCGGTTCATCCAAAACGAGTACTTCTGGCTCCATCGCTAAAACACCAGCAATTGCCACACGTCGCATCTGACCACCAGAAAGTTCAAAAGGAGAACGGTCTAAAAAACTAGCGTCCAGTCCAACTAAATCAAGCATTTCAGCCGCTAATCTTGCAGCTTCTTCTCCTGCCACACCAAAATTCTTAGGCCCAAAAGCGATATCTTTCGCCACTGTTTCTTCGAATAATTGAGCTTCTGGAAACTGAAAAACAATACCGACTTTTTTACGTATCGGTTTTAAATTTTTATTATTTGTCTCAGGTACAATCGTTCGATCACCGATCGTCACAGTCCCTTTTGTCGGTTTTACCAAGGCATTTAAATGCTGTAGTAAGGTTGATTTTCCACTACCAGTATGCCCTACGATTGCAGTATAAGAACCGTCTTCTATTGTTAAATTTAAATCGAATAATGCTCGCTGTTCGAAGGGTGTGTTAGATTGGTAGGTAAAATCTACTTGTTCAAAACGGATGTCCATAACCAATCCACCATCCTTTCTTCAGTCAAGTATTCGTTTGGTACATCGACTCCACGTTGCTTTAAGGCAATTTTTAATTTTTCTGGAAATGGTAGGTCTAAGCCCATCTGGATCAATTCAGTTCCAGCAGAGAAAATCTTCTCAGGTGTCCCTTCGCTGACTAACTTTCCTTGTTTCATTACTAAAATTCGATTAGCATTAGCTGCTTCATCAATATCATGCGTAATTGAAATCACAGTCAAATTACTTTCTTCTTTGATTTTTTTGATCGTCGCTATCACTTCATCACGACCTTCAGGATCCAACATACTAGTCGCTTCATCTAGAATAATAATATCAGGACGTAAAGCAACTACACCTGCAATTGCTACACGTTGCTTTTGTCCTCCTGATAACCTAGCAGGTTCACGTGTCGCAAAAGAGGCCATGCGTACTTTTTCTAAAGCATCTTTGACTCTTACGAGCATTTCCTCACGAGGAATGCCTTGATTCTCTAAGCCAAAGGCAACATCATCTTCCACAGTCGAACCCACAAACTGGTTATCGGGGTTTTGAAAGACCATCCCCACCATTTTACGGATATCCCAAACATTGGTTTCATTTAATTCTTTACCGCCGACGGCAATCGTGCCAGACGCTGGTAATAATAATCCATTGATTGTTTTTGCTAACGTCGATTTACCTGAGCCATTATGGCCAATAATGGCAATCCACTCACCTTGTTGGATGGAAAAAGATACATCTTTCAAAGCGGGAGAAGCATCTTCAGGTTGATAGTTAAAATCGATATTTTTTAATTCAATTATCGGTTGCATCGCGTACTCCCTCAATTATTTAGTCTTCCTAACACTAACAAAAAATCAGTGTTTTTTCAATCATCTCTTCTTATCTTTACACTAATCTCTATTATAACAAAATATAACCTAATATGTGAATTCTTATCTGTCAAGACAGGAAGTTTTTTTGATATAATTCCATTATCTCTCAAATAAAGAGAAAAGGATGCAAGAAAACTAATCACTAGTTTTCTTGCATCCTTTTATAGTTCGACATTTTTATTTATTCAAATACTCAAACGCATATTGCGCATATAATTCTGCACCAATTTCCATTGCATCTTCATCCACATTGAAACGACCATGATGGTGCGCCCATTGTGTATCTTTTTCCGGATTTCCACATCCTACTAAAGCAAAGCAACCAGATGTATGCTCAGTAAAATAGCTAAAATCTTCTCCACCAGTTGTTGGCGGTTCCTGAATAAGTGCCGCCTCACCAAAGTTTTCTTTAATGATCTCTTGAGCAAACAAAGCATCTTCTTCATCATTGATCACCGGAACCGTTCCATAATTATACTCTAGCGTTGCAGTACCGCCATACATCAGCGCAGTTTGCTCTGCATAACGTTTTAGCGCTTTTTCTACACGATCACGTGTCTCAAGGCTAAAGCAGCGGACAGTCCCTTCTAATCGCGCATTTTCAGCAATAACATTAAAACGAGTTCCCACATCCATTTTACCAACTGTCACCACCACTGGATCTAATGGATTCGTTTCTCTAGAGACCACACTTTGAACATTCATGACAAATGCTGAAGCCATCACAGCTGCATCTACACAAGCATCAGGCATTGCACCATGACCGCCACGCCCTTTAAAATCAATCGAAAAAATATCTGCAGATGCAAATGATGATCCAACTACACAAGAGGCTGTTCCAGAAAGCATTTGCGACCAAATATGAATGCCAAAAACATCATCTACTCCATCGACAGCACCTTGAGCAACCATTGCTTTGGCTCCTTGTGCATTTTCTTCTGACGGTTGAAAAATAAAACGAACCGTTCCTTTAAGTTGTGCTTGCACTTCTTTCAACGCTTTAGCTGCCGTCAACAACATCGCTGTATGCGCATCGTGTCCACAGGCATGCATTTTACCGTCTTCCAATGATTTATAAGGAATATCCTCTGTCAATTCTTGCACAGGTAAGGCATCCATATCCGCACGTAATGCAACTGTCTTACCTGGATTTGCCCCAACCAACTCAGCGATTATTCCTGTCGGTTCTGTTTTTCGATACGGAATTTCCAACTGATCTAAGACTTCAGCAACTTTCTCTGTTGTTCTGAATTCTTCAAATTGTAATTCGGGATGTTGATGTAAATCTCTTCTAAAATCAATCATTTCCGCTTTATACTTTTGAACCAACGTTTTTAATTCTTTCATTTTATTCCCTCATTTCTATAAACTCAATAAAATACTTGAAAATATTCCAGCTAGGATAACAGACACAATGGTAACGGTTATAAAGCCAGCAACTAACATCGGTGGCATCATATGACTTGTTAGAGCTTCTTTCTCTTTCTCATCTTCTGTCAACGACTGAATGACTTCATTAGTAATGATATAGTCAGCAGGAAAGCCATATAATGCTGTTAATGAAACAGCAAAAGCCATTTCCTTACTAACGCCTAATATTCTTCCAACAACAGCTGAAAAGACATACATGCCGATAACACCAATCACAATAATACCAACCATCGGCAAAAGTAGTTCTTCCAGCATTTCAGGTGTGGCTTTTTTTAAGCCATCAAAAATAAATAACATCAACCCTAAAATTGCGAAGCCAAAACTATTGGCTTTTTTTAGTGGCTGTTTCTCTAGAAACCCCAGTGAAGAGGCAACAACACCAAAGAATAAGCAAAGTACAAAAGGACTAATGGATACAAATGGTGCGCACCAAACTGAAACATAATAAGCCGCTAAAGCTACGAGTGCTAACCGAAAGATTCTCGAAAAATCAGTATGGTATTTCTTTGGAATCTTTTTAAATAATTGAGGTATATCTTCATCAATTCCTGCTGTCTGTTGGTCTTCTTGTTCATGAACTGGGACCCATTCTCCGCTACGGTACTTTTCAAGCATCCGCTTCCCTTCTTTTTTCAACATGATCGACGTTAACGGATACCCCGCAAAGCCTTGCATCACGTAGATCAAAATGGCTAAGACCGACAATGAGGTAAGTCCAGCTGTTTGAGCTGCCTCAGACATGATCAGCGATGATACCACACCGCCAACTAATGGTGGAACTGCTACTAAAACGGTTTTAAGATCAAAAATCAGTGAGCCTACCGTTAATAATAAGACCACAATCCCCAAAATACCTGAAAGAGTAATGACAATTGTTTTCCATTGGTTGGTTAACTCTTTGATTGATAATAACGTCCCCATATTCGTAATCAACAAGTACATCAACAAGGTTGCAACTACTGGTGGAATTCCCGCAATTTCAACAATATTCTCTGGAAAAAAAGTCCAATAACCAATAATAAATAATACCGCACAAACAAAAACAGATGAGATCCATGCTTTGGTCTTGCTAGATACTGCATCTCCAATATATAAAATAGCCATCAACAACGTAAAGGCAGTCATTTGCGCCATAATACTCCCCCTTTATAATTTTTTATTTATCAGAAAATTCCGACTAATGAAAGTATACTAAAGATTACACTCAGATGCAATAAGATAACAAAAAAGAGTAATAGTTAAAAGTTTCCTTCTTTACCTATTTTTACTCAAATTTATGTAAAGGATAAAACAATGCTACTAAATCTATTTAGATACAAAAAAACTTACAACAAAATATGTTGTAAGACAAAAAAATACACTTTAAAATATGATGAGTGCTTCCCTGTCAAACCAAGTTTGACAGGGAAAGCGTTGAGCTAGACTAGGAGTCGCCTCCAACATCATAACACTCTAAAAGAATCATCTATAAAGTGACGGTATAGTTTGATTATTTAACAAATTCGATAATTACCATTGGTGCTGCATCTCCGCGTCTTGGTTCTGTCTTCAAGATACGAGTGTAACCACCTTGGCGTTCAGCGTAACGAGGTGCAAGGTCATTGAATAACTTTTGTAAAGCTGATTCAACAACGATTTTTTCGTCTTCTTCACGAACGCTAGCAACTTCATTACGTACAAAAGTAGCTGCTTGACGACGAGCATGAAGATCTCCACGTTTGCCTAAAGTAATCATTTTTTCTGTAGTCGAACGAATTTCTTTCGCACGAGCTTCAGTCGTAACGATGCGTTCATTGATAATTAAATCAGTAGTTAAGTCACGCAACATTGCCTTACGTTGGCTTGATGTGCGTCCTAATTTACGATAACCCACGTTGGTTTTCCTCCTTCGTAAAAAGTATTAATCGTCTTTACGTAAGCCTAAACCTAAATCATGTAGTTTTAGTTTAACCTCTTCAAGAGATTTACGACCTAAATTACGTACTTTGATCATTTCTGGTTCAGATTTATTTGTAAGTTCTTGTACAGTGTTAATACCTGCACGTTTTAAACAGTTATATGAACGAACAGACAAGTCTAGTTCTTCGATGGTCATTTCTAGCATTTTTTCTTTTTGTGTTTCTTCTTTTTCAACCATGATTTCAGCGTTTTTCGCTTCATCAGTAAGGTTAACAAAGATGTCTAAATGCTCCGTCATAATCTTAGCAGCTAAGCTAAGGGCTTCTTGAGGAATGATTGAACCATCAGTCCATATTTCCATTGTTAATTTGTCAAAATCATCACGACGACCAACACGAGTGTTTTCTACTTGGTAGTTCACACGACGAACTGGTGTATAGATGGAGTCAACAGGGAGAACACCGATTGGCATATCTTCCTTTTTGTTTTCGTCTGCTTGAACATAGCCACGACCAGGTTTCACTGTTAAGCGAGCATGGAAAGTAGCTCCTTCAGAGACACTACAGATAATTAAATCTTTATTCAAGATCTCAACATCGCTGTCGACGATGATATCGCCAGCAGTTACTGTAGCAGGTCCTGTAATATCGATCTCAAGGGTTTTTTCTTCTTCTGCATAAAGCTTTAATGCTAAGCCTTTGATATTCAAAATAATTTGAGTTACGTCTTCTCTTACACCTTTAATAGTAGAGAATTCATGCAACACACCATCGATTTGAATATTGGTAATAGCAGCTCCTGGTAGAGAAGATAATAAAATACGACGTAGAGAATTGCCTAAAGTAGTCCCGTAACCTCTTTCCAGTGGTTCAACGACGAACTTGCCATAATCTCTATTCTCATCAATTTTTTCGATTCTTGGTTTTTCAAATTCAATCATTCTTATCTATACCCCTTTCAAAACGAAAAGTGTCTTGTTCAATGACGTTCTTAATTCAAACTCAGAATGAGTGGCACTCATTAAACACGACGGCGTTTTGGAGGGCGGCATCCATTATGAGGAACTGGAGTCACGTCACGAATTGCAGTCACTTCTAAACCTGTTGCTTGCAATGAACGAATCGCTGCTTCACGTCCAGAACCAGGTCCTTTAACTGTTACATCAACAGTTTTAAGTCCATGTTCTTGTGCTGCTTTAGTTGCAGCTTCTGCGGCCATTTGAGCTGCAAACGGTGTTGATTTTTTGCTTCCTTTGAAACCTAATGAACCTGCAGATGACCATGCTAAAGCATTACCATGACTGTCAGTGATCATTACAATTGTATTATTGAATGTAGAATGGATATGTGCAATCCCAGTTTCTATATTCTTTTTCACACGGCGTTTACGACTAACTTTTTTTGCTGCCATGAAGATCTAACCTCCTTCACTTAGGAATTATTTTTTCTTGCCTGCTACAGTACGAGCTGGGCCTTTACGAGTACGTGCATTATTTTTCGTGTTTTGTCCACGAGTTGGTAATCCACGACGGTGACGGATACCACGGTATGAACCGATTTCCATCAGGCGTTTGATGTTCAAGTTCACTTCACGACGAAGATCTCCTTCAATTTTTAACTTATCGATTTCCGCACGGATAGCATCTGTTTGTTCGTTTGTTAAGTCACGAACACGAATATCTTCAGATACGCCAACGTTTGCTAAAACTTTTTTAGCAGTAGTGTTACCAATACCAAAAATATAAGTAAGGGAAATTACTACACGTTTATCACGAGGGATGTCTACTCCTGCAATACGAGCCATTCTACGTTACACCTCCTATTATCCTTGACGTTGTTTATGTTTTGGATTTGCTGGGCAAATGACCATAACACGTCCTTTACGGCGAATTACTTTACAATGCTCACACATTGGTTTTACTGATGGTCTTACTTTCATGATAATACCTCCCTGAATTTTACGGAGTACAATTATTTAAAGCGATAAGTGATTCGACCACGAGTTAAATCATATGGAGATAACTCTACAGTTACTTTATCTCCAGGTAAAATTCGAATGTAGTGCATACGGATCTTACCGGAAACAGTAGCAAGAACTTGGTGTCCATTTTCTAGTTCAACTTTAAACATTGCATTCGGCAAAGTTTCGACGACTGTACCTTCGACTTCAATCATATCTTCTTTAGCCACGCACAGTACCTCCTTGTACTTGTTTCGCATTTTCACACGATAAAATGGCGGAAACTTCAGCCCCCACCTAGAATTTTCAATTAAACCTCTACAAAAAGGTAGAAGTCGGACTGATATATTCTATCATAAACTATTCTATTTGGCAAGAGAATCTGAATCAAACACAAATGGTAAGCTTGCGGCTAATCAGAAAACTATTTTTTTTCAATGATTTCTTTCACTTCTGAAAAAACAGTATCGATCTCGCGATTCCCATCTATTGTATGCAATACGTTTTTAGCCTTATAAAAGTCTAAAATCGGTGCACTGCTTTTGATGTTGACTGCCAGACGGTTTTTGACCGTTTCAGGCTTGTCATCTTCTCTTTGATAAAATTCATGTCCGCCGCAACGATCACATGTTCCTTCTACGGTAGGAGGATTGAAGATTTTATGATAAGTTGCACCACATGAGCGGCAGATAAACCGACCAGCTAAGCGTTCAACCAAAATTTCTTCTTCAACATGGATGTCGATGACAGCATCAATTTTTTTATTTAATTCTGTTAACATTTTATCTAATGCTTCTGCTTGATCCAAAGTCCGTGGAAAACCATCTAATAAAAAACCTTTATCAGTATCAGGTTCTGCCAAACGTTCTTTGACAATTCCATTTGTTACATCGTCTGGAACCAAAGCACCTTTATCGATATAAGATTTCGCTTCTAAGCCAAGAGCAGTTTCGTTTTTCATTGCAGCACGGAACATATCTCCTGTAGAAATATGAGGAATACCATAAGTATCCACAATCTGTTCTGCTTGAGTTCCTTTGCCTGCTCCAGGCAATCCCATTAAAATGAGGTTCATTTCATTTCCTCCTAATTTTAAAGGCTGGCTTTTGAAGCTAGCCTAGCGAGAGTTAAGGTCGCGACGGAAGTGTCTAGCTCCGAGAAATAAGAGGGAATTCACAAAAATTGAAAATTTTAGTGAACTTCAGATTATTTCCGAAGGAGCTGCTTCTGTCCCGCCGTTTATGTGCTGAGGGATAAATCCTCAACACACGACTCTTACTTATTGATAAAGCCAACATATTGACGTTTCAACATTAAACCTTCTAATTGTTTCGCTGTTTCTAAAGCAACACCAATCACAATCAGTAAGCTTGTTCCTCCTAGACCGATAGATTGCGGTAACTTCCAAATCATTTGTGCAATGATTGGTAGTAATGCAACTAAACCTAGGAATATAGAACCGACAACACTTAGTCTCATTAACATTCCAGAAATATATTCTTCTGTCCCTTTACCTGGTCGAACGCTTGGAATATAACTTCCTTGTTTTTGCAAGTTTTCCGCTAATTTCTCAGGGTTAACTTGAACAAACGCATAGAAGAATGTGAAAGCGACGATCAGTACAGTATAAATAATCGCACCTGGAACGGTATTGTAACTAAAAATTTGTGTCATTATATCATACCAACCTTCACCAGAATAGCTCTTAGAGAAGGCTTGTAAAACGGCATTCGGCGTTGCGATCAATGAACTAGCAAAGATAACTGGGATAACACCGGCAGCATTCACTTTTAACGGTAAATAACTACTTGTTGGTGCACCAGAAACGCGTTTTGTATATTGGATCGGAATTTTTCGTTCTGCTTGCTGGAAAAATGTTACTAATGTAACAACAGCTAAAATTGCAATAATCAAGATCACAATAAAAATCACAGATTGCCAAATTCTAGAAGATTCAATATTGATAAAGTAATCATCAATGATTTCTTTGATACCTTCTGGTACACGAGAAATAATCCCCGCAAAGATAATCATTGAAACCCCATTTCCAATTCCTTTTTCAGTAATTTGCTCTCCCAACCATGTAACAAACATTGTTCCACCAGTTAAAATCACAGCGATCATCACAAACGTGCTCATGTTAGGATTTTTTACGATCCCAGCACTACTTAGACTTTGAAATCCAGCAGTAATCCCAATAGATTGAGCAATACCCAAGAAAATCGTTAGATATCTTGTTGCTTGATTCAATTTCTTACGTCCGACTTCACCTTGCTTCGACCATTCTACAAATTTTGGAACGATATCCATTTGTAATAGTTGAATGATGATGGATGCAGTAATATATGGCGAAACCCCCATCGAAAAGATGGAGAAGTTTTGCATAGCACTACCGCTGACCATATTCAACATATTTAAAAATGGTAAATTGCTTAAGTCTTGCAAACCTTTTGCATTTACGCCAGGTACAGTTATATGCGCACCTAAACGAAATACAAAAAGAATGAATACAGTAAACAAAATTTTTGATCTAATGTCTTTGACTTTAAAAGCATCTTTTAATAGTTTAAACATTAGATCACCTCGATTGTTCCACCAGCTGCAACAATTGCTTCTTCTGCTGCTTTAGAGAATTTAGCTGCTTTCACAGTTAATTTTTTAGTTGTCAATTCACCGTTAGCAAGAACTTTGATTCCAGCTTTTTCGTTTTTCACGATTCCAGCTTCGATCAAGCCTGCAGGTGTAACTTCAGTTCCATCTTCGAAACGATTTAAGACATCTAAGTTGATGACTGCATAATCTTTACGGTTGATGTTCGTGAAGCCGCGTTTTGGTAAACGACGGAATAATGGAGTTTGACCCCCTTCAAATCCTAGTCTAACACCACCGCCTGAACGAGCTTTTTGCCCTTTTTGTCCACGGCCGGCAGTTTTACCATTACCAGATGAAGTACCACGTCCAACACGGTTACGTACTTGGCGTGAACCTTCAGCAGGTTTCAATTCATGAAGTTTCATTGGTTTGGCACCTCCTTAACAATGTACTATTGTAAATTAAACTTCTTCAACGTCCACTAAATGTGACACAGTGTTGATCATACCTTTAACTGCTTCGTTAGCAGGTTTCACAACAGAGCTGTTTAGTTTACCTAAACCTAATGCTTTAACTGTATCTTTTTGGTTTTGAGGACGTCCGATAACGCTGCGTTTTAATGTAACTTTTAATTCAGCCATTATTTTGTCCTCCTTATCCTAAGATTTCTTCTACAGATTTACCACGAAGTGCTGCCACTTCTTCGGCACGTTTTAATTGTTTTAACCCTTCAACTGTTGCGCGAACAACGTTGATTGGTGTGTTTGAACCTAATGATTTTGATGTAATATCTGCTACACCAGCTAATTCCAATACGGCACGAACTGGTCCACCAGCGGCTACCCCAGAACCTTCTACTGCAGGTTTCATAAGGATACGGCCACCACCGAATACCCCAATCACTTCGTGAGGGATACTAGAACCAACCATAGGCACTTCAACTAAGTTTTTCTTCGCGTCTTCGATTGCTTTACGGATTGCTTCTGGCACTTCTTGTGCTTTACCAGTCCCAAAGCCAACGTGACCGTTTTTATCTCCCACAACAACTAATGCTGCAAAGCGTAGACGACGTCCACCTTTAACAACTTTCGTTACACGGTTGATAGAAACCACGCGGTCTTCTAATTCCAAGTGTTTTGGATCAATATAAACCATGAATGGTGTTCCTCCTTCTCCTAAAATTCTAGTCCATTTTCACGCGCTGCTTCAGCTAAAGCTTGCACGCGGCCATGGTAAAGGTATCCACCACGGTCAAAGACTACTACTTTAACGCCTTTTTCAGCGGCACGTTCAGCGATTAATTTACCAACAGCTGCGGCTGTTTCTGTTTTGTTTCCACCTGAAATTTCTTTATCTAAGGCAGAGGCACTTGCTAGCGTTACACCCGCTACGTCATCAATGATTTGCGCGTAGATGTTTTTGTTAGAACGGAATACGTTCAAGCGTGGGCACTCAGCAGTACCAGAGATTTTGTTACGTACACGACGATGTCTCTTTTGGCGTGTTTTGTTTTTATCTGGTTTTGTAATCACAATTGTCACCTCTTTGTATTTGCTAGCTCTTAAGCTGCGATAGACAACGGATCGTTATTTTTCAAACGAAGTTGAAAAATAACTCTCAAGCTGCTATTATTTACCAGTTTTACCTTCTTTACGACGTACGAATTCGCCAACATAACGGATTCCTTTGCCTTTATAAGGTTCTGGAGGACGAGTACCACGAATATTTGCTGCTAATTCACCAACGTGTTCTTTGTTAGCGCCTTTTACAACTACTTGTGTATTCGAAGGTACTTCTACAGTTACACCAGCTGGTGGTGTAATTTCTACTGGATGAGAATACCCAACGTTAAGAACTAATGTAGTCCCTTGCATTTGAGCACGGTACCCAACCCCGATAAGTTCAAGACCTTTTTCAAAGCCTGTACTTACACCAACAACCATGTTGTTGAAGTTCGCACGAGTTGTTCCGTGGATTGTTTTCATGTCTTTGCTATCATTTGGACGAGTGAATGTTACTTCATTTCCTTCGATATTCATTGTGATATCAGCAGAAAATTCACGTGTTAATTCACCTTTAGGTCCTTTTACAGTAATGTTGTTTCCTTCTTGTTTGACTTCGACGCCAGCAGGAAGTACAACGATTTTATTACCAATACGGCTCACTTAGAGACACCTCCTTGTGTGTTTTTTTAAATTACCATACGTAGGCGATTACTTCGCCGCCGATGTTTTTAGCTCTTGCTTCTTTATCAGTTACAACACCTTCAGAAGTAGAGATAATCGCGATTCCTAGACCATTCAATACTTTAGGTACTTCGTCAGATTTGACATAAGCACGTAGACCTGGTTTAGAGATACGTTTTAAGTTTGTGATAACACGTTCTTCGTTTTTACCGTATTTAAGGAAAACACGAATCACGCCTTGTTTGTCATCTTCGATATATTCTACATCGCGTACAAAACCTTCACGTTTCAAGATTTCAGCGATATCACGTTTGATTTTTGACGCAGGCACTTCTAAGCTTTCATGTTTAACCATGTTTGCATTACGAATGCGCGTTAGAAAATCTGCAATTGGATCTGTCATGACCATTGAACTATTTACCTCCTTTATGCGAGTTTACTTGTTTACCAGCTAGCTTTCTTCACGCCGGGAATTTGACCTTTATAGGCAAGTTCGCGGAAGCAAATACGGCAAAGATGAAATTTACGATAAACTGAATGTGGACGTCCGCAACGTTCACAACGAGTATACGCTTGTGTTGAATGTTTGGCAGGGCGTTTGTTTTTAGC
The DNA here is from genome assembly GCF_001465345.1 of Enterococcus rotai. Classification (NCBI taxonomy): domain Bacteria; kingdom Bacillati; phylum Bacillota; class Bacilli; order Lactobacillales; family Enterococcaceae; genus Enterococcus; species Enterococcus rotai. The sequence goes on from NZ_CP013655.1 coordinate 664,924, forward strand.
AATCATTGATTTTTTAGCCACGTAGTTCGCCTCCTTTTATTATTTTTGGAATGGCATACCTAATTGTGTCAACAATTCACGAGATTCTTCATCTGTGTTTGCTGTAGTTACAATAACGATGTCCATACCGCGTACTTTATCTACTAAATCATAATCAACTTCTGGGAAGATTAATTGTTCTTTAACACCTAAAGTATAGTTACCACGTCCATCAAAAGCTTTTTTGCTTACTCCGTGGAAGTCACGTACACGAGGTAGAGAAACAGATACTAATTTATCTAAAAATTCGTACATTCTTTCTCCGCGTAAAGTAACTTTCGCACCGATTGGCATGCCTTCACGTAAACGGAAACCAGCGATTGATTTCTTAGCTTTCGTGATCAATGGTTTTTGACCTGTGATCAATGCTAATTCTTCAACTGCTTTATCTAAATTTTTTGCGTTTGAAACAGCATCGCCCACACCCATGTTAATAACGATCTTATCAACTTTTGGTGTTTGCATAACTGAACTATAATTAAATTTTTCCACTAATGCTGGAGTAATTTCTTTAATATATTTTTCTTTCAGGCGGTTCATTTAGTAAGCCCCTCCTTCCTTTTAATCTATTTATCTAAGACTTCACCGGTTTTTTTAGAAACACGGACTTTTTTACCATCGACTTCTTTGTAACCTACACGACCAGCTACACCTGTTCCGTCAATCACCATTACATTAGAAACATGAATCGGCGCTTCGACTTCTAGGATTCCGCCTTGCGGCGCTGCTTGATTTGGTTTTTGGTGTTTTTTCATGATGTTAACACCTTCAACGATGACTTTGTCTTTTTTAGGAAACGCTGCTAATACAACGCCTTCTTTATTCTTGTCTTTGCCAGTGATAATTTTCACTTTATCGCCTTTTTTAACAAACATTACTGTTTCGCACCTCCTTTGATACGTGTCCTGATTATAATACTTCTGGTGCTAGAGAAACGATCTTCATGAAGTTGTTTTCACGTAATTCACGTGCAACAGGACCGAAGATACGAGTTCCACGCGGGCTCTTATCATCACGAATAATTACAGCAGCATTTTCATCAAATTTAATGTATGAACCGTCTGTACGACGAGCTCCTGATTTAGTACGAACGATAACGGCTTTTACGACTTCACCTTTTTTGACAACCCCACCTGGCGTTGCTTGTTTAACCGTAGCAACAATCACGTCACCAATGTTAGCAGTTTTACGTCCAGAACCACCTAGTACTTTAATCGTTAAGATTTCACGAGCACCTGAGTTATCTGCGACTTTTAATCGGCTTTCTTGTTGGATCACGATGTGTATCCCCCTTTCAGATTTTATGTTTCAATCTATATAGGAAAATCTCGTTTTTATTAGATGACAACTGCTTCTTCGACTACCTCTAGTAAACGGAAACGTTTTGTAGCTGATAATGGACGAGTTTCCATGATTCTTACGATGTCTCCAACTTTTGCAGTGTTGTTTTCATCATGAGCTTTGTATTTCTTAGAATATTTCATACGTTTACCGTAAATAGGATGGTTTTTCTTTGTTTCTACGACAACAGTGATAGTTTTATCCATCTTATCTGAAACAACACGACCTTGGTAAACTTTGCGTTGATTTCTTTCTTCAGTCATACGCGTTTGGCCTCCTTCCACTATTAGTTAGCTTGTTCACGCAATACTGTTTTGATGCGTGCAATCGATTGACGTACTTCTTGAATACGTGCAGTGTTTTCTAATTGACCTGTTGCTAGTTGGAATCTAAGATTAAATAATTCTTCTTTGAATTGCTTTTCTTTTTCAAGCATTTCGGCAGTGGTTAATTCTCTGATTTCTTTAACCTTCATTCGATTCACCACCCATTTCCTCACGTTTTACAATTTTGGTTTTCACCGGTAATTTGTGGGATGCAAGGCGAAGTGCTTCACGAGCTACTTCTTCAGGTACGCCTGCGATTTCAAACATGATCTTGCCACGTTTAACTGGTGAAACCCAGCCTTCAGGAGCCCCTTTACCTTTACCCATACGAACACCAATTGCTTTACTTGTGTATGATTTGTGAGGGAAAATTTTAATCCATACTTTCCCGCCACGTTTCATATAACGAGTCATAGCAATACGGGCAGCTTCGATTTGACGGTTAGTAATCCAGTGAGATTCAGTTGCTTGTAAACCCCATTCACCAAATGCTACTTCTTTTCCGCCTTTGGCTTCACCACGCATTTTACCTCTAAATTCACGACGGTGTTTTACACGTTTAGGTACTAACATGATTATTTCCCTCCTTTCTCAGTGTTTTTTTTCGTTGGAAGAATTTCTCCACGGTAAATCCACACTTTAACTCCTAATTTTCCGTAAGTTGTGTCTGCTTCTTCCCATGCGTAATCAATATCAGCACGCAAAGTGTGAAGTGGAACTGTACCTTCAGAGTAACCTTCTGAACGAGCGATATCAGCACCGTTTAAACGACCTGATACTTGTGTTTTGATTCCTTTAGCGCCTGAACGCATAGTGCGTTGGATCGCTTGTTTTTGAGCACGACGGAAAGCAACACGGTTTTCTAATTGACGTGCAATTCCTTCGCCTACTAATTTTGCATCTAAATCTGGTTTTTTGATTTCAATGATGTTGATATGAACTCTTTTGCCAGTTAGTGAATTTAATGATTTTCTTAGGTTTTCGACTTCAGATCCGCCTTTACCGATAACCATACCTGGTTTAGCTGTGTGGATTGAAATGTTCACACGATTTGCAGCGCGCTCGATCTCAATTGTAGACACAGCGGCATCAGCAAGTTTTGTCGCGATAAATTTACGGATTCTTAAATCTTCGTGTAAGAACTCAGCATACTCTTTTTCAGCATACCATTTTGCATCCCAGTCGCGGATGATGCCTACACGCATTCCAATTGGATGTACTTTTTGACCCACTGATTGTCCCTCCTCTTATCTTTTGACACCTATTTATTAAAATAAATAGGTTTCATCTTGAGGTTCGGTATCCATTAACTCTAAGTGCTAAAGCACTAAAAATAATGGTCCTCCTCTTAATCTTTTAAGGTTTGGCAGCCATTATTTCAAAATGCCAAAGCATTAAGAATAACGGTTCCTCCTCTTATCAAGTGACATCTGTTTAAAACAGATTATTTTTCTGATACGACTACTGTAAGATGACTTGTACGTTTGTTAATTGGTGATGCTGAACCTTTTGCACGTGGACGGAAGCGTTTCATTGTTGGTCCTTCGTTGACAAATGCTTCAGATACTACTAAGTTTTCAACGTCTAAGTCAAAGTTATTTTCTGCGTTAGCAACTGCTGACATTAAAACTTTTTCAATGATTCCAGCAGATTTGTTTGGCATGAATTTCAAGATAGAAATTGCATCCGCAACGCTTTTACCTCTGATAAGATCGATTACTAAACGGGCTTTACGAGGTGAAGTGCGAACTGTTTTTGCAGTTGCCTTAGCTGATGTAATTTGTTCTGACATTTGCATTTCCTCCCCTCAAAATTAACGTCTAGTTTTCTTATCGTCGGCTCCGTGGCCACGATAAGTTCTAGTTGGTGCAAATTCACCTAATTTATGTCCTACCATGTCTTCTTGGATGTATACAGGAACGTGTTTACGTCCATCATATACGGCAATTGTAAATCCAACGAATGTTGGAAAAATTGTAGAACGGCGAGACCAAGTTTTAATTACTTTCTTCTTTTCGGCACCTTGTTGAGCTTCTACTTTTTTCATTAAATGCTCATCAGCGAAAGGTCCTTTTTTCAAACTACGACCCATGGTGAACCTCCTCTCAAAATGTACGACACATGGTCAAAAAAATTATTTAGTACGACGACGAACAATAAGTTTGTCTGATTTAGCTTTTTTATTACGAGTTTTCAAGCCGATTGCTGGTTGACCCCAAGGTGATACTGGAGCTTTACGTCCGATCGGTTGTTTCCCTTCACCACCACCGTGTGGGTGATCGTTCGGGTTCATTACGCTACCACGAACTGTTGGGCGTTTACGCATCCAACGAGAGCGGCCAGCTTTACCAATGTTGATTAATTCGTGTTGTTCGTTACCAACAGCACCGATTGTTGCACGGCAAGTTGCTAAGATCATACGAACTTCACCAGAGTTCAAACGGATTAATACGTATTTGCCTTCTTTACCAAGTACTTGTGCACTTGTTCCAGCAGAACGGATCAATTGACCGCCTTTACCAGGTTTCATTTCAATATTGTGGACAACAGTACCTACTGGAATATTTTCCAATGGTAATGCGTTCCCTACTTTAATATCTGCTTCAGTACCGGAAACAAGGCGCATGCCTACTTCCAATCCTTTTGGTGCTAGAATGTATGCTTTGATTCCATCTTCGTAATGTACTAACGCGATGTTAGCAGAACGGTTTGGATCATACTCGATAGTTTTGACAACCGCTACAACGTTATCTTTATTACGTTTGAAGTCGATCATACGGTATTGACGTTTGTGACCGCCACCTTGATGACGAACTGTAATACGACCGTTGTTGTTACGACCGGCATGGTTTTTTAATGGCGCCAACAACGATTTTTCAGGTGTTGATGTCGTGATTTCAGCAAAATCAGATGCTGTCATATTACGACGGCCATTTGTGGTAGGTTTATACTTTTTAATCGCCACGTCTTTTTCCCTCCCATTTAATAGTTAACATGGACTGCTTATTCAGCAGCATCGAAAATTTGAATTTCTTTTGAATCATCTGTTAAAGTCACAACAGCTTTGCGACGTTTTTTTGTGTAACCAGCGTGTTTGCCCATACGTTTAAATTTAGGGCGCACGTTAATGATGTTTACGTTTTTAACTTTAACATCAAATGCTGCTACAACAGCTTGTTTTACTAAAGTTTTGTTTGCGCGAGTGTCCACTTCGAAAGTGTATTTCTTTTCGTCCATAGCAAGCATGGATTTTTCAGTGATCACTGGGCGTTTGATTACGTCTAGTAAGTTCATTATGCAAGCACCTCCTCAATTTGAGTAAGAGCAGTTTGTGTTGCCAATACTTTAGTATTAGAAACGATATCTAAAACACTTACGTTATCAGAAGTTACTACAGAAACGTTTGGTAGATTACGTGCAGACAATGCTGCAAAATCATTTCCTGTTTCTAAAACAACTAATACTTTCGCATCAATAGATAAGTTTGTTAAAACTTGTTTGAATTCTTTTGTTTTTGGTGCATCAAAGCCTAACGCTTCAACTGCTACCAAGTTGTTTTCAGCAACTTTTTCTGACAATACAGATTTCATTGCTAAACGACGAACTTTTTTAGGAAGTTTGTAGCTGTAAGAACGCGGTGTTGGTCCGAAGACTACGCCACCTCCACGCCATTGTGGTGAACGAATTGAACCTTGACGAGCACGACCAGTTCCTTTTTGACGCCATGGTTTACGGCCGCCGCCACGAACTTCTCCGCGGTGTTTTACTGAGTGTGTACCTTGTCTTAATGAAGCACGTTGCATGATGATTGCATCGTAGACAACAGTTTCATTTGGTTCGATTCCGAAAATCTCTTCGTTTAAAGTGATTTCACCATTTTGAGTTCCATCTTGTTTAAATAATGCTACATTCGGCATTCCTTAGTTCCTCCTTTCCCTACGCTTATTTAGCTTTCACAGCTGATTTGATTGTGATTAATGATTTTTTCGCTCCAGGAATGTTTCCTTTGATCATGATTACATTTCTTTCAGCGTCCACTTTAACAATTTCAAGATTTTGAATTGTTACGCGGTTACCACCCATACGGCCGGCAAGTTTTTTATTTTTAAATACACGGTTAGGTGCAACTGGACCCATTGACCCAGGACGACGGTGGTAACGAGATCCGTGACTCATTGGTCCGCGGCTTTGTCCGTGGCGTTTGATAACGCCTTGGAATCCTTTACCTTTCGAAGTTCCTGTAACATCAATAATGTCTCCTGCTTGGAAAACATCTACCTTAATTTCTTTACCTACTTCATATTCTCCTAGCTCAACATTTTTGAATTCCTTAATGAAGCGCTTAGGAGCCGTGTTTGCTTTTGCAACATGACCTTTCGCAGGTTTGTTCGCTAATACTTCACGTTTGTCTTGGTAACCGATTTGGATAGCTTCGTATCCGTCAGTCTCAACAGTTTTTACTTGTAAAACTACGTTTGGCGTAGCTTCAACTACTGTTACTGGAATTAATTCACCAGACTCAGTAAAGATTTGTGTCATTCCCACTTTTTTTCCTAAGATTCCTTTGGTCATGAGTACACCTCCATCATCTTGATTTTATAGTTTGATTTCAATATTCACACCAGATGGTAAGTCAAGCTTCATTAAAGCATCAACTGTTTTTGGTGTTGGGTTCACAATGTCGATTAGACGTTTGTGCGTACGCATTTCGAATTGTTCGCGTGAATCTTTGTATTTATGAGTCGCACGAATAACTGTGTAAAGCGAGCGTTCTGTTGGTAATGGAATTGGTCCTGACACGTCAGCTCCAGTTCTTTTTGCTGTTTCCACAATTTTATCCGCTGATTGATCTAAAATACGGTGTTCATACGCTTTTAAACGGATACGAATTTTTTGTTTTGCCATCTTGTTCCCTCCTTCGCCTATTTTGAAAGTAGACATAGCTCCACGAAAATTTTTCCGTCACGCTCGTTCGTGGCAAAGCGTCCGGGCGTGTCGCAACCTCTCGTTTCTTAGCCGGTAGATCAAAAGCTTGATTTACCAATGCTTTTACACTTCTGTAAACAGCACCTTTGTAATTATATTATAGAAACATAGTAATAGCAAGGTTTTTTTCAGAAAAAAGGCATTTTTTTATTGCAAGCATTTTCTTGAATTTTTATTTCTTTATGCATAATGAATCCAATGAACAATTTAACAACTTTATAATAGAAGAAAAAATGAATTATGTGCTAACGCACCTCTAACAAATAAGCTATATTTTCACGAAAAAAAAATAAGACAAAACATGTTTCGTTTCGTCCTATCCCTTTATATTTACAGTTGACTAATCATTCGCTCCACATTCATATACTGAAAATCTTCCGGTTTTATAAAGATGATTTTAGATGTACATTTTTCCTGATCAACGATTGTTTGTATTTTATCCTCATACCGTGCAACTTGAGGGGTTAAAAGCAATACATCGTAATTTTTAAATGTTAGTTTCTCCTGAACACGACTGATAGGTGCATAATCGATTGCGTACTCTAACTCTTTTTCTCTAAGCGATTCAAGAATTTTTGAAACCAATAATGAAGCACTGATTCCAGCCTCACAGATAATCAAAATGTTTTTTTCCATATTAGACCTCCTGTTAATCGATACATACTTTTTCCGATCATCCTATTTTCACCTTATTGCAAACTCGCTAAACCTATCGGAGAAAATGCAACATACGTCAAAATGACGATGACAACCAATACAACAGAAACAACTTTGGTATAACGCCAAGGTTTAATATCTACTTTCGTATCAAATGACTCCAACACAAAATTCCCATCTGGCTTCCACTTAGAAATAAGTAGCATGATTAAAACATCTAAGAAAAATAGCAGACTTAGCACATACAAGAAATGGATGTCTTTCAAAAAGACTTTTGATAACGCATACAAAACAATATGGATAGCAATTGTCGATTTCGCTGCAATAGCAGTAGCTTTTTTGGAATAAAAGGCAAACAATATAATCACTAGCAACGGCATATTATATAATCCATTGAATTCTTGCACAAATTGATACAGTCCCGCCGGAGCGAAGGAAATGAATGGTGCTACAATCACAGAGATCACCCCTACTACTATAGTAACAATTTTCCCAGCTCGAGCTATTTGCTTATCATCTGCTTGCTTATTAAGTACAGGTTTGTAGAAATCTAACGAAAACAGAGTTGCTGTCGCATTTAGGGCTCCAGCAAAGGATGACAAGATCGCCCCAAAAATCACAGCGGCAAATACACCAAACAAGGCTTGCGGCAACACTTCCGTCACAAGATATGGATAGGCATTATCAGGATTATTCATCAATGCATCTCCAAAGATATTGCGTGCAACGATTCCTGGAAAGACTAAGAACAATGCCCCAAACACTTTGAAAAGACCTACGATAAATGTCCCTTTTTGCGCTTCTGCTAGATTTTTCCCTGACAACGCTTTTTGTACGATCATTTGATTGGTACACCAAAAATATAAATTGTTAAACAACATTCCTGTGATCAGCGTTGGCCACGGCACAATCGCTGAATCGATCGCGCCAACAGAATTCAAAAGCCATGGCGTATGGTCGACAATATAATCAATTCCACCAATAAAGTTGCCCTCGCCCAATTTCATCACACCTAAGATTGGAATCAGCAGACCGCAAATCAGCAACCCAACACCATAGACTGTATCGCTATTGGCGCTCAATGATAGGCCGCCGATCAATAAATAAAGAATACCGATCACACCAATGATCAAAGCAACCAAAATAATTGCGACGATCGGTCGAACACCTAGCAGTTCATCTATATGGAAAATTTTATTAAAAACGAGTGAACCTGAATATAAAACAACAGGTAAAAAAGAAATCATGTACGTTACGATAAATAAAATCGAAATAATCCGCTTGGTCACTGTATCATAGCGAATTTCAATAAAATCTGAAACGGTATTGATGCCATACTTAAAATATTTTGGCAAAAAGACAACCGCCAATGCAACGATTGCTATCGCAGCTGTTACTTCCCACGCCATAACTTCCATCCCCGCGTGATAGCTTTGTCCATTTTGACCAACGATTTGTTCTGTTGATAAGTTGGTCATGATGATGGAACCTGCGATCGGCAAAGCAGTCAGGCTTCTCCCACCCATAAAAAATCCTTCTGAGCCAGAAGTATCCACACCTTTAGCACGACTGTACGCAAAAATCCAGACACACGCTACGATTACGACAAAACTAATAAGTGAAAATAGATTCATAGAATTCCGCTCCTTTTTTGGATTTTAAATACTCGTGATTTTACGAATATAATTTCTCGCTTTCACGGCATATTCAAAAGGATTCGCCTTCGCTGGATCTTGTTCTGCTTCAACCACGATCCAGCCTGCATACCCACTAGTCTTGATTGCTTCCCAAATAGGTGCAAAATCGATCATTCCGTCTCCTGGAACAGTAAACACACCTGCTTTAACTGCATTTAAAAAACTTTGATCTGTAGTGCTTACTTGTCCTGCTACATCCTTTCGAATATCTTTAAAATGGATGTGCTTGATACGGTCTTGATATTTTTGATAAATTTCAATTGGATCTTCACCTGAGAAAACTAAGTGTCCAGTATCAAACAATAAAGAAACTTTCTTAGGATCAGTCAGTTCCATCAAACGATTGATTTCTTCGGTCGTCTGCACACCGGTTCCCATATGATGATGATAAACAATAGCCATCCCCTTAGCATTTGCTAACTCGCCTAAACGCTCCAAACCCGTTGCCAATACTTGCCAATCCGATTCTGAAAATACAGGCTTTTCTTTAAAAATAGCCAGCTCCATCTGCCCTTGAATACTATGACCTTGTTCCGAAACAACGATCACTTTAGCCCCCATAGCGTGCAAAAAATTCATATGTTCAATAAAAGCTTGTTCTGTCTCCTCATAAGGCTTCGTTGTTAAAAAGGCACTAAACCAGGCGCTTGCTACCGACAATCCTCGAATATCAAGATAAGGCCGTAATATCTCTGGATCTTTGGGATACTTATTTCCAATCTCGGTCCCCACAAATCCTGATAAAGCCATTTCGCTAATGCACTGCTCAAATGTATTTTCTTTACCTAACTCCGGCATATCATCATTTGTCCAGGCAATCGGTGCAATCCCTAAACGAATTTTTGAATCATTCATTTTTTTCTCCCCTTTCTAAGGAATGTTGCTTATCCATTGTCAATTTCAATCAATTCATTTGTTTCAAACGATTTTCTACACGCTAATGCTACTTTTGTCGACTGCAATCCATCATAAGCTGAAACTTGTGGCTGACGTTTCTCTTTTATGCAAGCAATAAACTCTTTCGCTTCATTGACGAATGCTTCACGAAATCTTTCTGGAAAATCTTGTGAACAAGCTCGTACAACGCCTGTTTCATCCATTATCGTGACTAAATTTTTCTCTGGTGCTGCCGCTACTCTGAGCATCCCTTTGGTTCCGATCAGCTCTGTTTCTACATGATATCCGTGATGACAATTTCGACCCGCGACCAAGATCGCCATCGCTTGATTTTCCAACTGCACCATCGCTGCTCCTGTTTCCAATTCCCCTACTTTATCTAATTCAGGATAAGCCGCATTTTTGCCTATCGCCCAAACTTTACTTACTTCTTTTTTTGTAAACCAGCGGACTAAATCAATATCATGAATCGACATATCCATGAAAATCCCGCCACTATCGCTAGCACCAGCAAACTTCACAAAACTTTCCATGCCTGAACTAGGATCAATGCTATAACACCGTATCAGAGTCAGCTCCCCCAATTCACCTGCATCTACTAACCGTTTAGCATAGCGATATGAATCATCATAACGGCGCATAAATCCTAGCATAAAAATCTGATCTGGCCGACTTTGGATCACTCGCTCAGTTTCCTGTATTTCAGCCAAATCCAAGCCAATCGGTTTTTCACTGAAGACATGTTTACCATGTTCCATTGCCAATTGAATTTGCTCACAATGAAAACCAGACGGAGAAACAATAAAAACTGCATCGATCGTTGGACTTTTTACCATTTCCTCGTAGTTTTTGTATGTTTCTTGTACACCTAATTCTGTGACAGCATAATCTAATTCCTCTTGAACAAAGCTGCAAGCAGCAACTAATTGGCATCCCTGAACATTCTCAGCTAAGTTTTTAGCGTGAACTTTCCCTAAGCGGCCTAAACCGACAATTCCAACTTTGATGTTTTCCATTCCGTATATCCTCCTCGTATAAAAGTTTAGCGAACTCACGCAACTGGATCTCACCCAGCGTAACTGCTCGTTCAACCTTGATAGGAAAAAGAAAAAACGACTGTACTGTTTTGTCCCATTCATTTTTCACTTTTTCCCGAAAGGCTAGCTCTTTCAGCTAAATAATAGGCGTATCTGCCCTCACCGTTTAGTGAGACTCTTTGAAGCTGAGCTATGACTCATAGAGTAAGGTCCCAGCCTCTTGCTTCATTTATATAATGCTGGACATTCTGGTAATTGAATCAATGTTCGCTCGCCAGTATCTCTAGCTTTACCACAGGCATCCATCGTAACCGCTGCAGCATAACCATCCCAAGCAGTCGGTCCTGTTAGATTGCCAGTTTGAATTGAACGGATCCACAACTCAAACTCATAGTCATATGCTTCAACAAAACGAGTTTGCCAATCTGGTGCGATTTTAGTATAGTTTTTACCTTTCGCCTTCACATGAGTGTATGCTGGATCTTCTAACCCAATCTCCCCCGTTTCACAGACAACATCACATTTGATATCATAGCCAAACTGACAATTAACGAAAATCTCTAAATCAATATGAATTCCAGAAGTTGTTTCTAAAATCAGCATTTGCGGATCATGTAGTTTTTCATGTGTAAAACTTGTTTGCTTAGGCAAAATCATCTGAGCTGAAGCGTAATCTTCTTGAAGCAACCAACGCAGAGCATCGATTTCATGGATTCCTGTATTAATGATTGCCATTGGCGTTAGGTAGTTTTCATCTGCAGTCGGATTTCTATGCGCACAATGAAGCATCAAAGGTTCCCCAAATTCCTTAGTTTCGATTGCTTCTTTCAACTCGATATAGCCACGATCGTATCTTCTCATAAAACCGACTTGGACTAATTTTTTTCCAGCTTTAATTTCAGCATCAACGATTCGTTTGCAACCTGCGCTATCTGTGGCTAAAGGTTTTTCGCAGAAAACGTATTTTCCATGTTTGATTGCTTCTAATACATATTTTTCATGGGTTGGATCCCAAGACGTGACTACAATAATATCCACTTGGGTTGAAGCAATCAGTTCTTCTCCTGTTTCAAAAAAAACAGCGCTGATCTGATTCGCTAAACTTTTTGCTTGTTCCACATTGATATCAGAAACTGCAGTAACATAAGCCCCTTGTACTTTTTCATTGATTCGTTTGATATGTTCGATTCCGATTGCACCTGTTCCAATGACGCCAACTTTTAAATCCATTATTTTGCCTCCATTTTCTTTTTTACAAACCTACCGGACAGCTCTCTCAACTCCACTAATGCGTATGCGCTTTCAAAACAATTCAATTACTTACCCGCTTTTTCAAAAAAGCGGGCTTGTCCCCTTAATACTCTTTGGCTTTTTTCAACATTTTTTGACTACGCTCGTATGCCTCTTGGACATCTAGACTTTTTGAAACTTCAGCAACCCCAACATGCCACCAGCTATCATAACCGTCTGACATCGTTTTCGGTAAGACCTTCATTTCAATCAGCGTAGATTTTTCTTGTTTCTTAGCATCTTCCAGCGCAGCAATAAGTTCTTCTTTCGTATTAGCACGATAAGCTATAGCACCGTAGCCTTCCGCAACTTTTGCATAATCGATATTCATGATTTGATCATTTTGATTTCTAAATTCGCATTTATAGCTACCGCTACCATTTCCCATTTGCAAATTATTGATACAGCCAAATCCAGAATTATCAAATAGCAAAATATTGATCTTTTGCCCATATTGTAGCGCTGTAATCAGCTCTGAGTGAAGCATCAAGAAACTACCATCACCTACCATGGCGTATACTTCTTGTGTCGGACTGGCCAACTTCACCCCCAAAGCACCGCTGATTTCATAGCCCATACAAGAATAACCATATTCCAGATGATAGGTATTTGGCACGAGTGGATTCCATAAGCGTTGCATGTCGCCAGGTAAAGATCCAGCCGATGCAATGACAATACTTTCCTTAGCTACAGTATGATTGATTGTAAGAAATGCACTGGTTTGAGTCAGTTCAGTCTGTAACGCATCCGCATACTCATTTAGAATATCTTGAGTGAATTGGTCTTTGATCTCTGGTGAAAAGTTTTCCCTTGAAAAAGAAATCTCTCCTAGACGACTTCTTTCAACCAGCCACTCTTCTTTCAGCTGTTGAATACTTCCGCCAAATGTTGTTTGATATTCTGCCAACATTGGTATCAGTCTCTCTAACGTCTCTCTTGCATCACCAACGAGCTGAAAAGCATCAAACTTATAGGCCTGCATGCGGCTGACATTGATGTTCAAAAATTTTGCTTGTTCATAATCAAACGCAGTTTTAGAAGAAGTTGTAAAATCTGTATACCTCGTTCCAATTCCAATAATCAAATCAGCTTGTCGAATTGCTTTATTGGCTGCTAATGTCCCTAGAACTCCAGTACCACCTAAGTTATTCTTAAAATCTGCTTCTACAGTGGATTTTCCCGCAGGTGTTTCAACTAACGGAATCCCACATTGTAAAGATAAACGAATCAAAGCTTCACGCGCTTCGGAATACTTTGCTCCCCCTCCAACGATGATTACTGGTTTCTTACTTGCTGCGATTCGCTTTGTCGCTCCCTTTAGTTCCCGTTCTGTCGGAACTTGCCGATCTATATAATGGACTCTCTTTTTAAAGAAGTCTTCATCGTAATCATACGCTTCAGCCTCTGTATCTTGTGCAATACAAATCGTTGCTGGGCCGCATGTCGCAGGATTTGTCATGACTTCAAACGCTCTTAGCAAACTACTCATCAGCTGTTCTGGTCGTTGAATACGATCCCAATATTTGGAAACTGCTTTAAACGCATCATTCGTCGTGATCGCTGCACTTGTTTCGTGTTCTAATTGCTGTAAAACTGGATCCGGCTGCCGTGTAGCAAATGTATCTGCTGGTATGATCAGTACTGGAATGTTATTGGCAAACGCCGTTGCCGCCGCAGTGACCATATTGGCTGAGCCTGGACCAGCTGATGCTGTAACAGCAAAAATTTTCTGTCTTAATTTCTGCCGACTATACGCCACTGCCGCATGCGTCATCCCCTGTTCATTTTTACCTTGGATTACTTTCAAATGTCCTGGATTTTCTTCAAGCGCTTGACCGATTCCTAAAACGTTACCGTGACCAAAGACATTGAAAATCCCTTCAACATAAGGAAATTCTTCACCATCAACTTGTATATATTGTTGATTCAAAAATTTAATCAGTGCTTGTGCTGTGGTTAATCGAATTTTTTTAACCATTACTTCCCCACCTTATTTTTATCAAGATTGTTCTGCAATTAATTGCTCGATTTCGTTAGCTGTCGGCATCGCTTCGGATGAACTATGCTTACTGACAACAATAGCTGCCGATGCGCTACCATATTTTAATGCAGTTTCTATGTCTTTCCCTGTATTCAGTGCATATAAAAAGGCTGCTGCATAAGAGTCGCCTGCACCAAACGTTTTCAACACCTGTGTCTTATAAGATCCTGCTTGATAGGTTTCCCCCTTTTTGGTATAGGCATAGGAACCTTTTACACCATGCTTGATTACGATCAGCTCTGGTTGATGCTGAAATAGATAGTCTATGGTAGCTTGATTGGTTCCACCTTTTTTGCCTTCCATTTCATCATATTCATCTCTTGTACCGATCACAATGTCAGCATTTTCAGCAACAATTGAATAATAAACAGAAACATCTTCTGGTGATTGCCATGTGTAAGGACGATAATCTAGTTCAAATGCAACTTTCACCTGATTGTTTCTAGCATAAGCAATCGCTTTAAGTACCGCCTCTCTAGAAGGACTTTGTGCAAGAGCCGTTCCAGATACTAACAAAAGATCTGTTTGTTTGATATAGTCTTCATCGATTTCTTCTGGTGCTAGGTACAGGTCTGCCACTTGATCTCGATACATCAAAATACTACATTCTTCTGGACTTTTGATTTCCGTAAAAGCCAATCCTGCTTTGTGTCCTTTTTGATCAGTGAACATTTGGCTCGTATCGATTCCAGCTTTGCTCATGTATTCTTTGATGAAACGTCCATGCTGGTCATCTGAAATTTTCCCAATAAAACCAACTTTTACGCCTAACTTTGCACTGCCAATTGCGATATTTGCTGGTGAACCACCTACATATTTTTTAAAGGTCATCGTCTCTTCCATCGGTCGATCATACTCCACTGCATTCAAATCAATACAAGCTCGACCAAGAGCGATCATATCAAATTTTTTCGTCATCCTTGTCACTCCTTCTATTCTCTAGTTAAAATCCATTCGTGGGCAAGATCGTTGTGAAACTGCCATTTTCTAGTTGGACCAGCCATTACGTTCAAGTAATAAGAATCATAACCATCCGGCACTCCTACTGGATGATAGCCTTTAGGAACAACAACCACATCGCCATTTTCCACAGTCATCGTTTCATCAAGTAAACGATCATCTGTATACACCCGCTGAAACACAAAACCTTGCCTTGGATTCATTTCATGATAATAGGTTTCTTCTAATTTAGATTCCAACGGTAAGTTATCTTGATCGTGCTTATGCGGTGGGTAACTAGACCAGTTACCGCCATCAGTGAACACTTCCACAACTAACAAACGATCTGCAATTGGACTAGTATCTGGTAAAATATTATGAACTAACCGTTTATTCTGATATTTTCCCCTTTGTTCAATGGTGTTATCCGACGCCTTGATCAGAGCGGTTGCTTTTTTCTTTTCAGATGGTGAGTAACAAAGAATAACCGTTGCTTCGGATATCGCTGTGATTTCAAACGTCTGTTCTATTGAGATATAAACACTGTCAGTCGGTATTTTCTCAAAGACATTTTCTCGTGTTCCGATTTCTTCAAAGGTTTGTTCTCCATCTGTTACGGTAATTTTCCCCGCCAGGGCAACGATACAGACTTCTTGCTTCCCTAATTTTTCTTGGAATACAGCTCCACTAGTCATTTTGATTACTTTTAATTCAATGTACTGCAACGCTGTATTTCCATTATTAATATGTTGAAGCAGCGTAATGTCTTTTGATAACTTTCGTGGGACAGGTTTATACTTTAAATGAGCCATCATTACTCCTTCTTTCACATTAAATATTCGCTTTAGGATATCGTGCTGTCACTACTTTTTTACGCGTGTAAAACTCTACGCTGTCTTTGCCATTCGCATGAAGTGTGCCATAAAAGGAAGACTTCCAACCAGAAAACGGAAAGAATGCCATAGGTGCTGGTACACCCAAATTGATGCCTAACATGCCTGCATCAATATGTTCTCTAAAGTAACGAATCGCTGAGGCATTATTCGTGAAAAGACAAGCACCATTTGCAAATTCAGACTGATTAGCTGTCATAATCGCTTCTTTCAAGTTTTCTACTCTAATGATCGACAATACTGGGGCAAAAATTTCATCCCGCCAGATCCTCATATCTGTTGTCACACCATCAAAAATGGTCGGACCAACAAAATAACCATTATCTGGACGATTTTTCCTACCATCTGTAATCAAGTGCGCTCCTTCTTCGACCCCTTTTTCAATATAAGCGAGTGTTCTTTTTTGATTTTCTGCTCGAATGACTGGTCCCAAAAAGACACCATCGTCTAAGCCATTCCCTACTTTGATACCGGATGCTTTTTCTTGTAATTTATTGATAAATGCATCTGCTATTTCATTTTCAACGGTTACTACCGCACACGCCATACAACGCTCACCGGCTGAACCAAAAGCTGCTGACACAATATTAGTTACAGCATCATCTAGATCTGCGTCTTTTAAAACAATTGAATGATTTTTCGCCCCTGTCAATGCTTGCACTCGCTTCAAATGTTTACTACCTTCAGTGTAAACATACTCGCCGACAGGTTTCGAGCCAACAAAGGAAATCGCTTTCACTTCTGGGTGTTCTAAAATCCCATTAACAACATCATGTGCACCATAAACAATATTAAAAACACCAGCAGGCAAGCCAGCTTCTGTAAACAATTCAGCCAACCGTTCAGTCAACAATGGCGTTCTTTCCGATGGTTTTAAAACAAAACTGTTCCCACAAGAAATCGCCATTGGAAACATCCAACAAGGAACCATCATCGGAAAGTTAAAAGGTGAGATTCCCGCCACAACTCCAATTGGGTAACGATAGTTCGCAACTTCTACATCTGTTGCAATCGAAGCTAATGAATCGCCCATCATCAACGTCGGTGTTCCTGCAGCAAACTCTACATTTTCAATTCCTCGTTGAACTTCTCCTAAAGCTTCGTTTAGATTTTTTCCATTCTCTAATGTAATCAAACGAGCCAATTCTGCTTTATGTTTGAGTAGGAGTTGTTGATAATTGAATAGAATTCTCGCACGTCTCGGAACAGCCATTTCTTTCCAAGTTTCGAAAGCCTCTTTAGCAACAGTGACCGCTTCTTCCAAATCTTCTTTCGTAGAAAGTGGCACTTTACACAATTCTTCTTTCGTAGCTGGATTAAAAACCGTTTCGTATTTTTCTGTACGACTGGCTACCCATTTTCCACCAATATAATTTTTTAACTTTCGTACCGCTATCATCTATATCGTCCTCCTTGTTTTCTATTAAAAATCAACTCAATGGTCATATTCTGATAATGTTTGGTCAACTTTTGATTACATTGTACAATTCCAATTTCCGATAGTCAACCTATTTTTGGTAAAATATTCCTTTTTTTGATTACTTTTTGCTAAAGTTTCTATTTTAGAAGAACGTAACTTGAAAAATACAGAGTAAAATCCATATAAAATTGGTTACATGTTGATTACATTCAGGGCATATGTTATAGTAAACCTAATTACACGAAGTGGAAAGGCCACAGATAGATGAAATTACAACGAATTCAGCAAATTGAAAATTACATACAACAACAAGGCAGCATTTCTCTTGATGAACTATGTCGCGTTTTCAACGTCTCTAAAAATACGATTCGTCGCGATATCAATGAATTGGAAAAAAGAGGAACCTTGAAAAAAGTATACGGCGGGGTGGTTTATGTAGAGAATAGCTTAGTTTCTTTTGAAAATCGGACTATCCATAATCAAAAGGAGAAGGAGCAGATTGGTAAAAGAGCTGCCGCATTGATCGATGAAGACGATTTAATCTACATTGATTCTGGAACAACCACTAGTCAAATTTTAAATCACATTGATCCAGAATTGCCATTTACCTTATTAACAAACAATCTTGATATTATCAATCTTGCGGCTGCAATGAAAAACGTCCAACTTATTCTTATTGGGAATAGCTACAAAAGGAAAACACGTTCTTTTGTGGGAATTGAGGATGAAGCCGTTGTAACAAGATACAATATAAACAAGGCCTTTATGGCGGCAACTGGCGTCTCAGTCACAAGCGGTTTGACCAATTCAGATTTGATGGAATATCGGATTAAAAAAATGATCGTTCAAAGAACCAAAGATATTTACCTACTCGCAGATCGTTCAAAATTCGACCATTCTACTTTGCTCACCTACTCTCCTTTAGAAAGCATTAAAGGAATTGTCACAACAAGAGAGATACCCGAAAAGTATGTAGAGTTTTGCGATTCACATTCAGTCGAACTTTTATATAGCAACTAAACATGAAAAAGGAGGACTCAACTTGCCACTATTAAAATTCGATTTAGTCGAAGGTCTCAGCAAAGAAGAAATACAAACGATACTCGACGTCACTCATTCCGTAGTCCTAGCTTCCTTTGACGTCCCAACAGGTGATAGATATCAAATTGTTACACAACACAAACCTTTTGAAATGGTGATGGAAGATACAGGATTAGGGTTTAAAAGAGATCCTACTAAGATGATTTCACTAACCGTTATTAGCCGGGAACGAACAACCGCTCAAAAGGAAAAATTTTATCGACTACTAGCGCAACAGCTAGATGAGCTGTGCGGCATTACACCTGAAAACTTACTTATTTCTTTCGTCATCAATAATGATGCTGATTGGAGTTTTGGTTTTGGGAAAGCACAATTTTTAACAGGCGAACTCTAAAATATAAAAAGACCGAAACAAAACCAATAATCAGTTTTGTTTCGGTCTTTAGACATGAGAAAACAGCAAGCGCAAAAAGATAACGATCCTGGCTCTTTATATCTGCTCTTCTCTCTTGATGATCTGATTGAGCTTCCAAAAATTTCTTAACTGACTACCAGTCAAAACAACCATTATCACACCATAGATTGATAACAAAGCAAGCAGAACATTGCTTCTCCCCTCCCCTCTATTCAGCAATATAGGAACTATATAAAACAACGGGAACAACGCAATGAAAGAAATCATCCCTTGAAACCTTACAACTTTTTTCGCCATTTCAGCGCGCGTTGGAGCATCATTAAAAATCACATTTTCTTCTGGTATTTCAGATTTTTTCTTCCTAAAATAATACCAGTTGCCCAATTTATAAAAGTGCTCCCAGCCACAATCTTCAAAGAGTTGTAGATACTCTTCAAGATCTTTTTCTTGTTGTTTGAAATCTAGTTGATATGCATAATCATCTGGTTCACACTCTTCAAAAATATAGGTACTAAATCCTAACTTCAAATTTACCATTCTCCAGCCTTTTTTATGTTGCACTTGTAAAAATTTTTCTTCCTCTAAATAATCAGCCAACTCAAACCTTTTCCTTATTTTTTTAGTTTTCATCTAGTCTCTCCCCAATACTATTTTTATACAACCTTTTAATTCTATTGATTTCATGATTGAGTACTTCTTCCCCCAACGATGTAATCAAATAACTTTTTCGCCTATCTTCTTCTTTCACCACTTGAATCAAACCGTCTTTTTCCATCTTACCAAGGCTTCCATACATTGTTCCTGCACTAATAATAATTTCTTGATTCGTTAACTCTTTTACATATTGGATGATGTTATAACCATGACGTTCTTCTTTAAGAGCAAATAAAATATAGAAACCCGTTTCGGTCATTGGTATGTAAATTCTTTTCAGTTTATCTTCCATTAGCAGCTCATCCCTCTCAATTATATATCGAGGTTCGATATATCGTATTACTATATTATATCGAACCTCGATATATGTCAATATATTTTTCAAAAAAAACAATCTACCTTTGAATCTCATTTTATGTATAAACTATCCGAAACAAAAAAAAAGCCGAAGGGAAATCCCTTCGACTTACGTCCGAGTACGCCGATGTTTTAAGTCGGTTTTGTTACTTTATATTAATCTGCAATTATTTAGTAATTTCAGAAACAACGCCTGAACCAACAGTACGTCCGCCTTCACGAATAGAGAAACGAGTTCCGTCTTCGATAGCGATTGGGTGGATTAATTCAACGTCCATTGCAACGTTATCACCAGGCATTACCATTTCAACGCCTTCTGGTAATTCAACTACACCAGTTACGTCAGTTGTACGGAAGTAGAACTGAGGACGGTAGTTTGTGAAGAATGGAGTGTGACGTCCGCCTTCTTCTTTTGATAAAACATAAACTTCAGCTTTAAATTTTGTGTGTGGAGTGATTGAAGCAGGTTTTGCCAATACTTGTCCACGTTCGATATCTTCACGTGCAACACCACGTAATAAAGCACCGATGTTATCGCCAGCTTCAGCGTAGTCTAACAATTTACGGAACATTTCAACACCAGTAACTGTTGTTTTAGCTGTATCTTCTTTAATACCAACGATTTCGATTTCGTCACCAACGCGAACTTCTCCACGTTCAACACGGCCAGTAGCAACTGTACCACGTCCAGTGATTGAGAATACGTCTTCGACTGGCATCATGAATGGTTTGTCAGTATCACGAGTTGGAGTTGGGATATACTCATCAACTGCAGCCATTAATTCCATGATTTTTTCTTCGTATGAAGCGTCGCCTTCTAATGCTTTCAAAGCAGAACCAGCGATAACAGGAGTGTCGTCACCTGGGAAGTCATATTCAGATAATAAATCACGAACTTCCATTTCTACTAATTCTAATAATTCTTCGTCATCTACCATATCCATTTTGTTTAAGAAAACAACGATGTATGGTACACCAACGTTACGTGATAACAAGATGTGCTCACGAGTTTGAGGCATAGGACCATCAGCAGCAGATACTACTAAGATAGCTCCATCCATTTGTGCAGCACCAGTGATCATGTTTTTAACGTAATCCGCGTGTCCTGGGCAATCCACGTGTGCGTAGTGACGAGCATCAGTTTCATACTCGATGTGAGAAGTGTTGATCGTGATACCACGTTCTTTTTCTTCTGGAGCGTTATCGATATCAGCATAGTTTTGAGCTTCACCGCCACCGTGTTTAGCTAACACAGTTGCGATTGCAGCAGTTAATGTAGTTTTACCATGGTCAACGTGTCCAATAGTACCAATGTTTACATGGGGTTTAGAACGGTCAAATTTTTCTTTAGCCATTTTAAATGTTCCTCCTAAAATATATGAATTTTATTTTATTTGATAGATAGTTTTACAGCTACCTGATCATCTTTAATTAGTTTAACCGAAATCCACAGAAAATCCTAGTCATAAATAAGCTTGCGCAAATTTCTTAACTATTATGCGTTGTTTCCGCCATTTTTCTTGATAATTTCTTCTTGTACAGATTTTGGTACATCTTCATAGTGGTCAAAGACCATCATAAACGTACCGCGACCTTGTGTTGCTGAACGTAATGTTGTAGCGTAGCCGAACATTTCAGCTAGAGGCACCATCGCGTTAACGATTTGTGAGTTACCGTGTGCTTCCATACCTTCAACACGTCCACGACGACTTGTAACGTGTCCCATGATATCACCTAAGTAATCTTCTGGTACAGTGATCGTTACTTTCATCATTGGTTCTAAGATAACTGGATTAGCTTTCTTAGCAGCCGCACGTAGTGCCATAGAAGCAGCTACACGGAAGGCTGTTTCATTTGAATCGACATCATGGTATGAACCATCGTAAAGTTTTGCTTTAATATCCACTAATGGATATCCAGCAAGAACACCGTTGTTCATAGATTCTGCCAAGCCTTTTTCAACCGCTGGGATGTATTCACGAGGAACCACACCACCGACGATGGCATTTTCAAATTCAAAACCTTTTCCTTCTTCGTTTGGTGTAAATTCAACCCAGACATGTCCGTATTGACCTTTACCACCAGACTGACGTACAAACTTACCTTCTGCCTGAGTTAAAGGCGCACGGAAAGTTTCACGGTATGATACTTGTGGAGCACCAACGTTTGCTTCAACCTTGAACTCACGTCTCATACGGTCTACTAATACGTCTAAGTGCAATTCACCCATACCAGAGATAACTGTTTCACCAGTTTCAACGTTTGTTTCAACGCGGAATGATGGATCTTCTTCTGCAAGTTTTTGCAAAGCAATCCCCATTTTATCTTGGTCGGCTTTTGATTTAGGTTCAACAGCTACTTGGATAACCGGTTCTGGGAACTCGATTGATTCAAGAATAACTGGCGCATCCATCGCACATAAAGTATCACCAGTTGTTGTATCTTTCAATCCAACAGCCGCTGCGATATCGCCTGAGAAGACTTTATCGATTTCTTTACGAGTATTTGCATGCATTTGTAGAATACGACCGATACGTTCTTTTTTGTCTTTAGAAGCGTTCAATACGTATGAACCACTTTCAAGGACACCAGAATAAACTCGGAAGAATGTTAGACGACCTACGAATGGGTCAGTCATAACTTTAAATGCTAATGAAGCAAAAGGAGCTTCGTCATCTGCAGGACGAGTTGTTTCTTCGTCTGTTTTAACGTCGATACCTTTGATTGCATCAATATCAAGTGGTGATGGTAAGTAATCAAGTACTGCATCAAGCATTATTTGAACACCTTTATTTTTAAAGGCAGACCCACACATTACTGGGAAGAATTCAACGTTGATCGTTGCTTGGCGGATACCCGCTTTTAATTCTTCGATAGTAATTTCTTCACCGTCAAGATATTTCATCATTAGGTCTTCATCAGTTTCAGCTACTGCTTCAACTAATTTTTCACGCCACTCAACTGCTTGATCCATGTATTCTTCTGGAATTTCAGTTTCTTGAATGTCTGTACCTAAGTCATTTGTATAAATTTCAGCTTTCATCGTAATTAAATCGATGATCCCTGTAAAGTTATCTTCTGAACCAATTGGTAATTGGATTGGATGAGCATTCGCTTGTAAACGATCATGTAATGAGTTTACAGAGTATAAGAAATCCGCACCGATTTTATCCATTTTATTACAGAAAACAATACGTGGAACTTTATAATCAGTTGCTTGACGCCAAACTGTTTCAGTTTGAGGTTCCACACCTGATTGTGAATCAAGAACGGTTACAGCACCATCCAATACACGTAGTGAACGTTGAACTTCAATAGTGAAATCCACGTGTCCTGGTGTATCGATAATGTTTACACGGTAACCTTTCCACTCAGCAGTTGTTGCAGCTGATGTGATGGTAATACCACGTTCTTGTTCTTGTTCCATCCAGTCCATTTGTGATGCACCTTCGTGCGTTTCACCAATTTTATGGATTTTACCAGTGTAGTATAAAATACGCTCTGTTGTTGTTGTTTTACCCGCATCAACGTGAGCCATAATACCGATATTACGAGTGTTTTCTAACGAAAATTCTCTTGCCATTCTAGGGTGTTCTCCTCTCTTTATTTAAATCGATTGTAAAGTGACTGTCTGTCGTAAAGTTAACTTACATACAGAGAGGATTTTACCAACGATAATGTGCAAACGCACGGTTAGCGTCAGCCATTTTGTGAGTGTCTTCACGTTTTTTAACTGAAGCGCCAGTGTTATTGGCTGCATCCATGATTTCTTTCGCTAGACGTTGTTCCATTGTATGTTCACCGCGTAGGCGAGCATAGTTAACAACCCAACGCAAGCCTAAAGTTGTACGACGTTCTGGACGAACTTCAACTGGTACTTGGTAGTTAGAACCCCCAACACGGCGAGCTTTTACTTCTAAGACAGGCATAACGTTTTTCATTGCTTGTTCGAAAACTTCCAATGGATCGTTACCTGTAGATTCTTTGATGATATCAAATGAATTATAGATAATATTAGCAGCAATCCCGCGTTTTCCATCAACCATTACACGGTTAATCAAGCGAGTTACTAATTTTGAGTTATAAATTGGATCTGGTAAAACATCGCGTTTTGTAACAGGACCTTTACGTGGCATCCGTAACTCCTCCTTCCGAAAATTCTTTATTGTATAATACCTTAGTGATTGTCAAATTATTTAGCTGCTTTAGGCATTTTAGTACCATATTTAGAGCGGCTTTGTTTACGATCTGTAACACCGGCTGTATCAAGCGCACCACGTACGATATGATAACGTACCCCTGGTAAATCTTTTACACGTCCACCGCGTAATAGTACCACGCTATGTTCTTGTAAGTTATGACCAATACCTGGGATATAAGCTGTTACTTCGATTAAGTTAGACAAACGAACACGGGCATATTTACGTAAAGCCGAGTTAGGTTTTTTAGGTGTCATTGTTCCCACACGAGTACAAACCCCACGCTTTTGTGGTGAGTTTACGTTTGTTTGGGCTTTCTTAAAACTATTATATCCTTTGTTCAACGCTGGTGAATTAGATTTCTCCACCTTTGATTTACGAGGTTTACGTACTAATTGATTAATTGTAGGCATTCCTTGTTTCCTCCTTCCTCATTTCGCATCTAGTTCCACACATCCAGGTGGTTCTTTTTTAGCGATAAAAAATAATGCAATCTCTGCACTCATTATCAAATATGCTTCGATAGACAGTCAGCACGTCTCTAACGAGAGACCTGTAGATAAAGCACCTTTGCTAGGATAGCACGATAATATGGGTCTGTCAACCACTTGTCAGCTTTTTTCTAGTAAAATGAGTATTTTTTTTACTTCTTTATTTAAGTTGGCACTTATATAGAAGAAAATCGGTAATTCCATAAATCATTCTATCTTTTTTTTTCGTTTAACGGTACAATATCTTTGATTATTTGAAAGGGGCAAA
This sequence comes from Enterococcus rotai, assembly GCF_001465345.1. Classification (NCBI taxonomy): domain Bacteria; kingdom Bacillati; phylum Bacillota; class Bacilli; order Lactobacillales; family Enterococcaceae; genus Enterococcus; species Enterococcus rotai. Next base: position 689,912 of record NZ_CP013655.1, read on the forward strand.
CAAACGGATGAATCTTAAGCAAATGGCAGGAATCGAAGCAGCAAAATATGTAGAAGATGGTATGATCGTCGGCCTTGGTACCGGGTCTACGGCAAAATTCATGGTGGATGAAATCGGGCGACGTGTAAAAGAGGAAGGCTTATCGATCGTAGGTGTCACGACATCAAAAGAAACTGAGCGTCAAGCGCAAGCACTAGGTATCCCTTTAAAAGGGATCGATGAGGTTCCTTATGTTGACCTAACAATCGATGGCGCTGATGAGATCAGTGAAGATTTCCAAGGAATCAAAGGCGGCGGTGCAGCTTTACTATTTGAAAAGATTGTGGCAACCTACTCAAAAAAATGCATTTGGATTGTTGATGAATCAAAACTTGTAAAAAAACTTGGCAAATTCCCTCTACCTGTTGAAGTCGTTCCATACGGCAGCCAACAATTAGTACGTTTATTTGAAGAAAAAGGCTATTCACCCATTTTACGCACAACAACTGATGGTGAAACGCTAATTACAGATGGCGGTCATTACATCATTGATCTTCATTTAGAAGAAATCGATGACCCTATTGCTCTTGGAGCTTATTTAGATCAGTTAGTCGGCGTCGTTGAGCATGGTTTATTTCTTCAAATTGTTTCAACTGTGATTGTAGGTGGCGAGGCTGGTCCGAATACAATCCATGTCCCAAAATAAAAAAAACATTTGAATCTGATTTGAAAAAGAACAAAAAGATTAAAATTAGATAAAAAAACAACTATCATTTCGTCCGTTTTTATGCTACATTTTTAGTATTCAACTTTACTTTTGTACTAGAAAGGACGAACGATGAAAATAATTGGTTATGCGCGTACAACAATTACTGACGACGATCTTGATACTCAAATCAAAGTGCTGTCTGATTACGGCTGCGATGACATCTATCAAGAATCTTTTGACGTCACAAATGACACTCACGTTATTTCCGAGCTAGAGACTGTTCTCAACAGTTTGGCTGCTGGTGATACTTTAGTCATTTGCCGATTGAACCGTTTAGGTCGTTCAACTCGACAACTCACAGAGTTAACCCAAACATTCAAAGGATCAGGTATTCATTTAGTCAGCATTGATGAGGAAATCGATACTCGTGATCCGATGGGCGAAATTTATTTCAAGTTGATGAACGGTTTAGCTGCGATGGAATGTGATTTAATCAAAGAACGAACCTTAATTGGCTTAGATAATGCTCGAAAAAACGGGAAAATCGGCGGACGCCCAAAAATAGATGCACGTACTATTAAAAAAATCCGTCATTTGTATCATGAAAAGAAAGAAACGATTCAGTTTATTTCTTCAAAATGTAATGTTTCTGTGGGAACTTGCTACAAGTACATCAATTTATCCGAAACGGAACTTGCCAAGCTTTCTCAGTAGTACCCAAAATATGATGGTAGTGAATAACTAAGAGACTGTAGCAAAAAATGCCGCAGTCTCTTTTATTTATATCCTTTCCTATAGCGCTAGCTTACTTTAGATAATTACTCATTTCACTAATTTACAATGGAAATCTATTTTAAAACGGTGTACAATAGAAAAGGAAATGAAAGTTTCAGAAACTACAACTCAAAGGAGAGCTATACATGCCAAAATTAGTATTTTCTCGTCATGGACTTAGTGAATGGAATGCATTGAATCAATTTACTGGATGGGCTGACGTAGATTTAGCACCAGAAGGTGTTGAAGAAGCAATCGAAGGCGGACGCAAAATCAAAGAAGCTGGAATTGAATTTGATGTAGCCTACACTTCTGTATTAACTCGTGCTATCAAAACATGTAACTTACTTTTAGAACATTCAGATCAGTTATGGGTTCCTCAAATCAAATCTTGGCGTTTAAACGAACGTCATTATGGTAAATTACAAGGTTTAAACAAAAAAGAAACTGCTGAAAAGTATGGAGATGACCAAGTACACATTTGGCGCCGTTCTTACGATACATTACCTCCATTGATGGATGCAAATGATGAAGGATCAGCTGCAAACGATCGTCGTTATGCAATGCTAGATCAACGTGATGTTCCTGGTGGAGAAAACTTAAAAGTGACTCTAGAACGTGCATTACCATTCTGGCAAGATCAAATCGCTCCTGCTTTATTAGACAACAAAACTGTCTTAGTAGCAGCTCACGGTAACTCTTTACGTGCTTTAGCAAAACATATCGAGGGTATTTCAGATGAAGATATTATGGATCTTGAAATTCCAACAGGTCAACCACTTGTTTATGAATTAAACGATGACCTAACAGTAGCGAAAAAATACTACTTATAAAAAAAGTAAGACCACTGAAATCATGCAGTTTCAGTGGTCTTTTTATTTAATTTTCTAAACGTTCTTTTAAACGTCCAAGCCATTTCTCAATCATTTCACGCTGTGTTACAAATTCAAAATCAGACATATTATAGTGAACATAATATCGTCCGTCTACAAAACGCACCATGATCGAAGATCTTACTTCCTCCTCTAGCGCATCTTTTTGTAACTCTTCACGGTAAAATATCCAACTTGTTGCTTGAACATCAGTAGATCCCTTTAAATCAGTTTGAACAATTCGACAGATTGTTTCTATTAAATCCTTTTGTTCTATATTCTTAAAATAAGCGTACCAAAGTGTCCGGTTTTCGGAATATGTTTCATCAAATAACTGCTTCATAGGATTTTTCCTCTTCTCAAGTCATTTTTTGTTAAACAAAACTAGATTCTGTCAAACAGTCACGGTAGATCGCTTCAACATCTGATTCAGTTAACGGAACAAACGCATCTGTTTTGATCGTACTGTGTGCCACTGCTTGTTTCGCCATTTCTTCAAATTTTTCCTCATCGATCCCAACTGCTGGCAATGTCATCGGAATGTCACACGCTTTGAAGAAATCATAGGTTGCTTGAATTCCTTTTTTCGCTGCAAGCATCGGATCCTTCTCAATAATTCCCCATACATTATGGGCAAACTGAGCAAATTTAGCGACTGTTTGTTCCGAAAGTACATAATTCATCCAACGCGGAGTTAAAATAGCCAAACCGATTCCATGAGTAATATCATAAAAAGCACTTAGCTCATGCTCCATTGCATGACAGGACCAAACACCATGTTTCCCGTTTCTTGTCAAACCATTCAACGCTAAGCTGCTTGACCACATCAAATTAGCACGGGCGTCATAATCATCAGGTGTAACAAGTGCAATTGGACAATTTTTAATCACCGCACGCATCAAGCCTTCTGAAACAAAATCTTGAACGTCGGTGCCTTCTGTTACATTAAAGTAACTTTCAAACAAATGACTTAAGATATCCGCAGAACCAGCTGCTGTTTGATACGCTGGTACCGTAAAGGTTGTTGTTGGATCTAAGAAAGAAACTTTTGGCATCATCGCAGGGCCACCAACACCTAATTTTTGATTCGTTGCTAAATTTGTGATCACTGCCCCAACGTTCATCTCACTACCTGTCGCAGCTAATGTTAAAATCGTAACGAGCGGTAAGGCATCCCCTTGAAACCCTTTTCGTCCAGCAATGACTGTCCACGGGTCTTCTTCACTATAAAAACCTGCCGCAACTACTTTGGCACAATCGATGGTTGACCCACCACCAACAGCTAAGATCACATCTACATCATGTTCACGACATAATGCCACGCCATGACGAACCGTTTCGATACGAGGATTTGGTTCAACGCCACTTAATTCCACAACTTTATTTTGATTTTGCCCAAGCAAACCGATTACTTGATCGTACAACCCGTTTCTTTTAATACTTCCGCCACCATAAACTAACAATACATTTTTGCCATAAACATTCAACACATCTGTTAATTCTGTTGTTAAACGATCTTTTCCAAAACGAATATCTGTCGGTACGTAAAATCTGAAATTATCCAATAGTTCTTCCTCCATTCAATTTAGGGTTCTTACTCTATGATAGTCCATCAAAAAGGAGTGTCAAGAAATACAGTCACTCGATTAAATTGGGGTATAAAAACAGCTCCGTCTAGAATCAGGAGCTGTTTTACTAATTATTATCATTAACTGTTGATTGCTGTTTCAAGACCAACTTCGATCATATCGTTAAAGGTTGTTTGGCGTTCTTCAGCAGTTGTTTCTTCACCCGTTACCAAACTATCACTAACGGTCATGATTGCTAAGGCTTGCACATCAAATTTAGCTGCTAAGTAATATAAGGCTGCAGCTTCCATTTCAATTGCTAAAACACCTAATTTACCTAATTCAAATACACCATCCATGCTATCTTTGTAGAAAACATCATCTGACAACACGTTTCCTACATGCGTAACAAAGCCTTTTTCTTTCGCTGTTGTATATGATTTCAACAGCAAATCAAAATCAGCGATTTGCGGGAAATCGTACTTAGGAAAATCATTACGGATCATTGATGACGGCGTTGCGGCTGCTTGTGCAATCACCAAATCTCTAACTTTCACTTTCTCAGAAATCGAACCACAGGTACCCACACGAATCAATTTTTTCACATCATATGAATTGATCAATTCATGCGCATAAATAGTCGCTGAAGGCATCCCCATTCCTGTTCCTTGAACAGAAACTCGTTCACCTTTATAGGTCCCTGTGTAACCTAACATTCCTCTGACCTGATTGTAGCAAACCGGATTTTCTAAAAATGTTTCGGCAATATATTTTGCGCGTAATGGATCTCCTGGCAGTAAAATTTTATCTGCGATTTCACCTGGTTTTGCTTCGATATGAACACTCATACTTTTTCTCCTTTAATCATACAGTTTATAATGCCGCTAATGCCGCTTTAACTAATTCTTTAAATTGCCCCTTCACACGCTCTGTCGTCTCCACAACCTCAGCATGATTCAAACTACTTTGCATACCCGCAGCTAAGTTAGTAATACATGAGATTCCCAGAACTTTCAGCCCACTATGAGCCGCAACAATAACTTCTGAAACGGTCGACATCCCCACCGCATCTGCTCCCATTACACGAGACATACGAATTTCAGCAGGTGTTTCGTAAGTTGGTCCAGAAAAACCCATATAGACACCTTCCTGCAATGGTACATTTTGCGCTTTCGCTACTTTTCTTGCTACCTCAGCATACTCTGGTGTATAGGCATGACTCATATCTGGGAAACGCGGACCCATTTCATCCTCATTTTCACCAATCAACGGATTATCGAAAGTAAAGTTGATATGATCTGTAATCAACATCAAATTCCCTGGTGTAAAGTTCTCATTCACTCCACCAGCAGCGTTTGTTACAATAATAGAATGCGCTCCGATCGCTGCCATCATACGGACTGGATACGTCACAGTTTGCATTGAATGACCTTCATAATAGTGGAAACGCCCTTGCATTGCTAACACTTTTTTTCCTGAAAGTGTACCATAAACTAGTTTACCTGCATGGCCAACAACGGCAGAAACAGCAAAATGGGGAATTTCAGAAAACGGGATAGCAATCGCATCTTCTATTTCATCTGCTAATTCGCCTAATCCTGAACCTAAGATCAAACCAAATTCTACTTCCTTAATTCCTTTTTCTTTTAAAAAACTAGTTGTCTCTTTTAACATTTCACTTAGTTTTGTCATCATTTTTCTCCTATACCAGTTTATTTAAGAAGCTTTCGCCATTTTCAGTTTTTGGAACAGCAAAGTTTTCAGCCACCGTTGCTGAGATATCTGCATAATGACCTTGGGGTAAGCTTCCTTGGCCATTCATTTTCTTGCTGTAAACTAATAATGGAACATACTCTCTAGTGTGGTCAGTCCCAGGGAATGTTGGATCGTTTCCGTGGTCAGCTGTAATCATTAATAAATCGTCTTCTTCCATTGCATCAATGATTTCAGGAAGTCTTAAATCAAATGCTTCGATTGCATGGGCGTATCCTACTACATCACGGCGATGACCATATAACGCATCAAAATCAACTAAGTTTGTAAAACTCAAGCCTTCAAAATCGCGTTTCATTACGTTAAGCAATTGATCGACACCGTCCATATTACTTTTCGTACGAACAGAGTCTGTGATCCCTTGACCGTTGAAAATATCATTGATTTTTCCAACAGCAATCACTTCTTTCCCATTATCTTTCAAGGAATCTAGGACTGTTTGACCAAATGGATCTAGGGCATAATCATGGCGATTACTTGTTCTAGTAAAATTACCTGGTTCGCCAAGATAAGGACGAGCAATAATACGGCCAATCATATAAGGCTCGTCTTTGGTAATATCACGAACATACTGACAAATACGATACAATTCTTCCAAAGGAATGATCTCTTCGTGAGCTGCGATTTGCAAGACTGGATCAGCTGATGTGTAAACAATCAAATCACCTGTTTCCATTTGATGTGGACCAAAATCGTCGATCACGGCTGTTCCGCTGTATGGTTTATTACAAACAATTTTACGACCTGAAAATTCTTCGATTTGTTTTAATAATTCTTCTGGAAATCCATCTGGAAATACACGGAAAGGTTTTTGAATATTCAAACCCATGATCTCCCAGTGCCCTGTCATCGTATCTTTCCCTACTGAAATTTCTTCTAATTTTGTTGCGTAGCCTTTGTGATCCGCAACAGCTTCTACATTATGCAAAGGCGCGATCGTTCCTAGACCTAGATTTTCTAAATTTGGAATCGTCAAACCGGCTTCTTTTGCGATATGACCTAACGTATCGCTACCGACATCACCAAATTTTTCAGCATCAGGCGCTTCCCCGATCCCAACTGAATCCATTACTACTAAATGCACACGTTTAAACATAACCATCCTTCTTTCTTTTATTTTGGTTTAAAGCTTTACCTGTTCATTCTGTAAAACTAGTCTGGTAATTATTATAAAAAGGGCATGACTTAAGATAACTTCCCATAGCCCGCCCTTTTATACTTAATTTATTTATTTTGATTTGATATAATTCTTCCCAATAGCTTTTGGACCAGATGCTTTTCCTAAGAAAACGACCAATACGATAATGGTCAACACATAAGGTGCCGCTTGTAAATAAACGGCTGGGATTGATGAAATCACTGGTAAGTTTGAGCCAGCAATACTAATATTCTGAGCAAAGCCGAAGAATAATGCCGCGCCCATCGCACCTAGTGGATTCCATTTACCAAAAATCATCGCTGCCATCGAAATAAATCCTTGTCCAGCAATCGTTGTAACGGCAAAACGTCCAGCAATTGTTTGAGCAAAAACGGCTCCCCCGATTCCACCTAAAAATCCAGAAATCAAAACGCCAGCATAACGCATTAGATAAACATTAATTCCAAGAGTATCTGCTGCTTGTGGATTTTCACCGACTGAACGAAGACGCAAACCAAAGCGCGTTTTGAACAACACAAACCAAGACAAAATTGCGACTAAGATTGCCACAAAAGCTGGCAAGGTCGTTTGTTTAAAGAATAGATCACCTAGAATCGGAATATCTTTCAAAATAGGGAATGAAAAGTACCCAAATGATTCTGTAATTGTATCCGTTTGACCTTTTCCGTAAATCACTTTGATCAAGAAAATCCCTAAAGCCGGAGCCATCAAATTGACTACGGTTCCGCTGATGATATGATCGGCTCTTAGATTGATCGTTGCAACTGCATGCAATAGCGAGAATAACATCCCGACTACACCACCAACTAAACAAGCAAGCCAAGGTGTTGCTGCACCAAACGTTTCAGCAAATGTTAAGTTAAATACCACCGAACTGAAAGCACCCATAACCATAATACCTTCAAGACCTACGTTTACAATACCACTACGTTCAGAAAATGTCCCGCCCAAAGCCGTAAAGACCAAAGGAGTGGAATAAACCAACGTTTGTGTAATAATCGGCGCTAATACAGCGATTAATGCAATATTCATTAGATTTTTCCTCCTTCTTGACTTGTCGGATCTGATTTTCCAACTAATTCTTCAACCACGGCTACTTCTTTTTTGTTACCTGAAGCTTTTGCCAATAAGAAGCGAATCAAATAGCTGATTGCGACAAAGAAAATGATCGCAGCAATTACGACATCGACTAATTCGATCGGAACACCAGCACGTAAAGGCATCCCTTGACCGCCAAGTTTCAGTACACTGAAGAGGATCGCCGACAGGAAGATCCCCACCGAACTACCTGCTCCTAGTAAGGAGATCGCCATTCCATCAAAACCGATACTCAATGAAGAACCTTGAACAAAGAAGTTCCCAAATGTACCTAATCCAAGAACCACACCACCAAGACCAGCTAAAGTCCCTGAAATGACCATAGACATTACAATAGTTCGTTTACTGCTCATTCCAGCATATTCTGACGCAAATGGGTTCAATCCAACTGAACGAATTTCATAGCCCAAAGTTGTTTTCTTCATCAGGAACCAAATCAAGACTAAGAAAATAAGTGCCATAATAATTCCGATATTCAAACGGGAACCACTACTCAGCTCTTTCAAAAAGCCTGTACGTAAACTCGCGTTTTCTCCAATTACTTTGGTCACACCTTTGTTGCTCATGTAATCTTTTGACATCACATTATTCACAATATGCGTGCTTGTATAAAGGAAAACATAGTTCAACATGATCGTAACGATTACTTCACTTGTGCCGAAAAATGCACGTAATAAACCAGGAATTGCAGCGGCTGCCGCTCCTGCTAAAGCACCTGCCAAGATCGCTGTTGGCAATACTACTAAACGTGGTGCGTCCGGCATTGCTAGAGCTACCCAAATACTTGTTACCCAACCACACAACGCTTGCCCTGAAAGCCCGATATTAAAGAATCCAGCAGAGTTTGCTACCGCAAATCCTAAAGCTGTAAAAATCAACGGACCCGCTGTTACAAAAATCTCACCGATACTTTTTGGACTTTGAAAAGCAGTCTTAAGCATCGCTTGATAGCCTGCAATCGGATCTTGACCTGAAATAAGCATAATAATTGCGCCAAGAATAAATCCCATCAACACTGATAATATAGGAACTAAAATATTCCGTAGTTTTTCTGACCGATTATTCAACTGCCTCACCTGCCTTTTGATTCAATTCGGCTCTAGCTTCTTCCAATGAGTAACCTGCCATTAAGAGCCCTAATTCATTTTCACTGGTTTCTTTTGGATCAACGATCCCAACGATTTTCCCTGCATGAATGACAGCAATTCGATCAGAAACATTTAAGATTTCTTCCAGTTCAAAACTAACGACTAATACCGCTTTATCTTTATCCCGTTGTTCGATCAACCGCTTATGAATGTACTCGATAGCACCAACATCCAAACCACGAGTCGGTTGAGAAACAATTAGCAAATCTGGATCGCGATCGACCTCACGAGCGATAATTGCTTTTTGTTGATTCCCACCTGATAATGCTTTAGCTGGAACTAATTCGTTTACTGTACGTACATCATATTCTTCTATTAACTTGCGCGCATAAGAATTGATTTGGTTGTAATTTAAAACACCGTTGTTACTTAATGGTTTTTTATAGTAGGTTTGCAATGCAATATTCTCTGCTAGCGTCATATCCAAGATCAACCCATACTTGTGTCGATCTTCTGGTACGTGACCAACACCAGCTTCTGTAATTGCTCGAGGATTTTTATTTGTGATTGCTTCTCCTCTAAGCTCAACTGAGCCACTTTCAGCTTTACGTAACCCTGTTAGTGCTTGAATCAATTCAGTCTGACCATTGCCATCGATCCCTGCGATCCCGACTACTTCACCAGCACGTACATCTAAGCTTAAACCTTTAACTGCTTCTAAGCCGCGACTTTCCTTTACCACTAAATCTTTAATCGAAAGAACGACTTCTTTTGGCTCGGCAGCTTTTTTTTCTGTTTTAAATGAAACAGAACGCCCCACCATCATATCGGCTAATTGTTGTGAAGAGACATCCTTAACATTGACTGTATCAATACTTTGACCACGACGGATAACCGTACAACGATCCGCTACTTTTTTGATTTCATCTAATTTATGTGTAATCAAGATAATAGATTTACCTTCTTGAACAAGTCCACGCATGATTTCAATCAACTCATCAATTTCTTGCGGCGTTAAAACAGCGGTCGGTTCGTCAAAAATCAATACATCTGCACCACGATACAACGTTTTCAAAATTTCCACACGTTGTTGAGCACCCACAGAGATATCACGAATATAGGCACCTGGGTCTACTGATAACCCGTACTGTTCTGAAACACGTTTGATTTCTGCTGTTGCCTTTTTACGGTCTAAAATACCAGCATGTGTTGGTTCACTTCCAAGAACAATATTTTCTGTCACGGTGAATGCATCTACCAACATAAAATGTTGATGAACCATCCCAATTCCTAAACGATTCGCTGCAGTCGGTCCATTGATCGTAACTTTTGAACCATTCATAAAAATTTCACCTGATGTTGGTTCTAACAAACCAGACAAAATATTCATCAAGGTAGATTTACCCGCACCATTTTCCCCAAGCAATGCATGAATTTCTCCAGGCCGAACAGTTAAGTTGATATTATCATTGGCCTTAAATGTTCCAAACTGCTTAGTGATATTACGCATCTCAATTACATAGTTTTCCTGAGCCACATTTTTCACTTCCTAACGATTTAATCACTTACACTTACATCCTCTATTAATACGGTACTTCTAAAAAAATAAAGTAGCTTTTAGGCTCTTAAAGAAAGAAAATGAGTTGTCTTTTCATTCGTTTTCTTTCTTTAAAGGCTTAATAAAATCTTAGCGCTGCTACGAATGCAGCGCTAAGCAGAAAGTTCTATTCTTTTACATCTTTTGGTACTTCAGGAACAGTGATTTTTTCAGCGATGATTTCTTCTTTTGCTTTATCAACAGCTTTTTGTGCTTCTTCTGATAAATAGCCTTTTGTTAAATCAACACCGCCGTCTTTCAAACCATACACTAAGTGTTCGCCGCCAGGGAATTTATCTTCTAAGGCACGGTTAGAAATATCTTGTACTGCTGCACCTACACCTTTAAGTGTTGATGTTAAAGTGAAGTTATCTTCTTTACCGTCTTTAGTTTTGTATTTACCTTCTTTATCTTGGTCACTATCTACGCCAATAACCCAAACTTTGTCTTTTGAGCCAGTTTCGTTTAAATCTTTTGCTTCTTGGAAGACACCTTGTCCTGTACCACCTGAAGCGTGGAAGATGATGTCTGCGCCTTTTTGGTACATAGATGCTGCTAAGGCTTTCCCTTTAGCAGGATCTCCAAATGAAGCAGCGTATTCGATTTCAACTTTGATATCTTTGTTCAACGCTTTGGCAGTGTCGATCACACCTTGGTGGAAACCAGCTTCAAAACGGTCAATAACCGCGCCTTCTTCACCACCGATAAAGCCAACAGTGTTTGTTTTTGTTGTGTGTGCCGCAGCAACACCAGCTAAGTAAGAAGCTTCTTGGTCTTTAAATGTTGCAGAAACTACGTTGTCTTTGCCTTCAATAACACTATCAATGATACCAAATTGTGTATCTGGGTTTGCATCTGCTGCTGTACCAATCGAATCAGCTAATAAGTAGCCGATACCAAAAACTGTTTTAAATCCATTAGAAACAGCTGTATCAATATTTGTTACGTATTCTGAAGCATCGTTTGATTGAATGTAATCAAAGCCATCTGCTCCTTTTTTAAGATCATGCTCTTTCCCCCAAGCTTGCAAACCTTCCCAAGCTGATTGGTTAAATGAACGATCATCTACCCCGCCGATATCAGTAACGATCACAACGCTGTGATCAGCGTCCCCACCTGCTGATTTTCCATCTGTTGAATCTTTTTTACCTCCACCACATGCCGCTAAGGCAACTGTTAACGCTAGTGCAGTCAAGCCAAAACCAAATAATTTTGCTTTTTTCATCTCTGTAAAGCCCCCTAAAATAGTTTTATATTTTCAACAGCCGGATGACTGAATGAAACAAGATAATAGTGAAACAACTCTCTCTTCGGTCGTCTTGTACTTTTCAACATCAAAGTAACGATTTTTTGAGAGATTCGTTTCATATAGCTAGATCTTAAAAGCCACATGTAGAACACTGTAGCGTATTATAGATCTTTTTCAGTAAAGGCGTATGGCAATAAGTCGCCCACCGTTGTCTCTTTCGTCACACCATGAACGCCCACCAAGGTAACTGGCATTTCAGGCGCGCAAAATTCAGCCATCACTTGTCGGCATGCGCCGCATGGAGAGATTGGCTCAGGTGTATTTCCTGCAATTACTAGATGTTGGAATTCACGTTCACCTTCCGAAACAGCTTTGAATATAGCTGTCCGTTCTGCACAATTTGTCAATCCATATGAAGCATTTTCGATATTGACACCTTGATAGGCTTTTCCTTCTTTAGTAACTAGACATGCTCCCACTGGAAAGTGAGAGTATGGTACATAAGCTTTTGTTAACGCAGTATCTGCGATAGCTAACCACTCTTGTTTTGCTGTCATTTGTCCGCCACTTTCTGCTTTAGATTAATAGCCTGCTCCAGTTGAGCCTTCCATGATAGCAACCCCAGCACTTGTCCCAATACGTGTAGCGCCAGCATCGATCATCGCTTTGGCCTCAGCTTCGTTATGAATACCGCCTGAAGCTTTAACACCCATATCTGGTCCCACCGTTTTGCGCATTAATGTAACATCTGCAACCGTTGCTCCACCAGTTGAAAAACCTGTCGATGTTTTAACAAAATCAGCTCCTGATTCTTTCGCTAATTCACATACTTTGATTTTTTCTTCGTCGGTTAGTAAAGCTGTCTCAATGATCACTTTCACTAAAGCTTTCCCTTTGGCCGCTTCGACAACTGCTTGAATATCTTTCAACACTTTTTTATACTGCTTAGATTTCAACGCACCTACATTGATGACCATGTCAACTTCTGTTGCACCATTGTTGATCGCATCTGTTGCTTCATATGCTTTTACTTCTGACGTGTTGGCTCCTAAAGGAAAACCAATTACTGTACAAACATCAACTGATGTTCCTGCTAAGTGTTCTTTTGCTAGCGCAACCCAGCAAGGATTGATACATACTGAGAAGAATTCGTATTTTTTGGCTTCTTCAATAATCCGTAAAACATCCTCTTCCTTCGCATCTGCTTTTAAAATAGTGTGGTCAATCATTTGATTTAATTCCATTATTTTTTTACACATCCTTTATGCTGTTATTATATCATGAATCAGCTCAGGTTCAGTACCAGAACTGCCGATTTCGATATTTTTATATAAAAGTTCTTTTACGTTTTCGATTGAGTCTGAATTGGCATAAATAGTTAGCAATGATTCACCTGATTCAACTGGCATACCGACTTTTTTATGAAGCTTGATGCCTACAGCATGATCGATTGAATCTTCTTTCGTTGCACGTCCTGCGCCTAAAAGCATTGCCGCGATCCCAATCTCATTTGCCACTAGCTTTTGCACGACACCAGCTGATTTTGCTGGTAATTCTATTTGGTATTTTGCTGTCAGTAAACGTTCTGGTGCATCAATGATACTATCATCTCCACCTTGATTACGGATCATTTCTCGGAATTTATCTAGTGCTTTGCCTGATTCCAAGGCCTCTTTCAACATAGCTCTGGCTTCGTCTAACGTTTCAGCTTTTTTGGCTAAAACAACCATTTGACTGCCTAAGATATAGCACATCTCCATGAGATCTTCTGGTCCTTTGCCTTGAAGCGTTTCGATCGCTTCGACAACTTCTAAACTATTGCCAATTGCTTCACCGAGCGGTTGAGACATGTCGGAGATCACAGCCATCGTCTGACGATTGGCTAAGCGACCAATGCGAACCATTGTTTCAGCTAAGCGACGTGCTTCATCGATATTTTTCATAAAAGCACCTTCACCCGTTGTCACATCCAATACGATTGCATCTGCTCCTGCTGCAATTTTTTTACTCATGATCGAGCTTGCGATCAGTGGAATCGAATTAACTGTTGCTGTCACATCACGTAAGGCATATAATTTTTTATCTGCTGGCGCAAGATCACCTGACTGTCCTATAACTGCTACGTGACTTTCATTTACTAAACGAATAAACTCTTCATCTGGGATTTCTACATGAAATCCTGGTATTGCTTCTAGCTTATCAAGCGTACCGCCTGTATATCCGAGCCCTCTACCGGACATTTTAGCCACACTAGCGCCAACGCTGGCAACAAGCGGTGCTAAAATCAAGGTGGTTGTATCACCGACGCCACCAGTAGAATGCTTATCTACTTTGATTCCTTGAATTGATGAAAGATCGATCATCTCACCTGAATTTGCCATCGCTAATGTCAGGGTCGTAATTTCCTCATCTGTCATATCTTTGTAAAAAACAGTCATCAAAAATGCGCTCATCTGGTAATCCGGAATATCACCTTTCGTATAGCCGGAAATAATGAATTGAATTTCTTGGTCCGTCAAGACCTGTCCATCCCGTTTTTTCTCGATCAAATCTACCATTCTCATGCTTTTTTTCCTCCGAATCAATCCCCAAGGATGTATTATACACTAAAATTGTTCAGGTTAAAACCTTTTAGTAAAACAGTTTACTAACGCTTCCATAAATTGAAAACGCTTATAACACGAACATTAAATCAAATCGACCCGATTGTCAATCGATTTCGTGCTATTTCTTAAAATAAATGTTGTATCAAAAATTTTATTTGGTATTTTTTTCTCTGGATCATTGATTGATTCCACCAAGAACTGTGCGGCATAAAAACCAATATCAAAGCTAGGTTGATAAACAGTGGTTAACCCTGGAACTAAATATTCCGAAATTTCCAATCCATCAAATCCAATGACAGAAATATCCTCGGGAATTTTTTTACCGCATCCTTCTATTGCCTGATATGCGCCCATCGCCATTTCATCATTTCCGCAAAAAATAGCAGTGAGTTCTGAATTCTTCAATACATTTTTAGCCGCCGTATAACCGCCACCTAAATTCAAATCGCCATTACTCATGTATTCTTCTCTAACTGGAATACCGTGATCTTTTAGTGCATGCTGGTACGCTGTCACTCGTTCAGTCAATTGATAATACCCATCGTTTTCTGTCAACATCCCAATGTGTCTGTGACCTTGTTCGATCAACGAGCAGACCGCTTGGTAAGCGCCCTCATATTCTTTTACGATCAAACGGCCATTTTCTCGAGGGTTGATACCGCGATCGACTAAGATCACTGGAACCTTTCGTTTTTTCTTATTTCGCAAAATATGATCCACCGGCAAAATATTAGGTGTTGCAAAAATGATCCCATCCACTGAACGATGAACTAGCTCCGTAACGTATTGCGTTGCCTTATCTTCATCATGTTTAGAATTGCATAACAAAATCATGTAGCCTAAAGAGTTCAAATACGTTTCCACACCTTCGATCACTTTAGCAAAGAAAAAATCCGTTACATCTGGAACCACCATCCCAATCGTTTTCGAATGACGAGTAATGATGTTTGACGCAAAATAATCTGGTTTGTAATCATATTCTTCCACCACAGCTAAAACCTTATTTCGCGTTCTTTCACTAAAGCGACTCCCTTTGTCATTGATGATCTGCGAAACTGTTGTTACTGATACACCAGCCATATCCGCAATTTCTTTAATGGTCAATTTCATAGTCCATTCTCCCTTTGTCGACAAGCCCTACCAACCATGTCAACGTTTTCAAAATTAATTTCGAATGACTACAGTTTAGCAGAATTTTCTAGAATAGAATAGCTTAACCAGAAAAAACGACTGACTAAAACCAAAATAGCTGACCGAGCACATCTTTTCCACCTCTTGATCAGCTGTTATCCAAACACCGTCTAAACCACTGCTACCAGTTATTCGTCAGCATCAAAAGACCTGGTATCCAGCAAGTGACCACTCCTTCAAAAATCGCAAAATATAAAACAGGTTTTCCAATTTCTTTTTTCAATACATACTCAATAAATCCTGTCAGCCATAAAATTCCCCACGATAACCAAATCAGGGCAAAACGCCAGTCCCCATCGACCGTATACGAAATATAAGCCGCTGGAATTGTATTTACCGCAACAAAAAAGGCGAATATTCCATAAATACGCATATCCAAATCAAAGACATAGATCAGCCCAACCATCAAGTAAGTAAATGCAAACAAGTAGCCTGTTCCAGCATCATAATAAGCACCTTTAAACAAATAAATCGTATTGATAATAAAAGATAAACTTCCAGTCATCAAATTGATCAGACCAGTCGATTTTTTATCCACTCCAGCTAATCCGCAATAACCATTGCTGATCAACGTGATTGCTACAAATAATAATCCTACTCCTAACACGATAATCCCTCCAATAACTTTTCAAAAAAAGATCGTTTACTACTGGACTATTTTACTTTAAAACGGCGGAAAAAACTACCTCCTTTTACAGATTCCTTATCTCTTATTGACAGAGATCGCAACACATGTTAAAGTCTTCAAAATACTTATTGAACGTTACCAAAATAGAGAGGATGATACCGTGAAACGCGAACATGTCAAAAATCTACCTAAAATCGAGCTACACTGTCATTTAGATGGATCGATCCGACCAGAAACATTACGAGAGATAGCAGACGCACAAGGCATTGCTCTACCCAACGATCACGCACAGTTAAAGGAGCTATTAATCGCACCTAAGGATTGTCAAAATTTAAATGATTATTTAGAGCGTTTTGATTTAGTTTTGACTTGCCTTCAAACTGAAGCAGCGTTAACAGCAGCGGCAATCGATGTTATCAGCCAAGCAGCTGAAGAAAATATCCAGTATATCGAAGTTCGTTTTGCACCGTCGCAGCATACTGAAAAAGGCCTCTCCTTGCCAAAAGTGATCACGGCGGTTTTAGCCGGTCTTGAACAAGGACAGCAACAATTTGGTGTAAAAAGTAATGCTTTATTATGCGGCATGCGTCACGAAGAACTAAAAGAAATCGAAAAAATCGTCCAGCTAGCAGAAGTGTATAAAACAAGTGGGGTTGTCGGTTTCGATCTTGCAGGGAACGAGATTGATTTTCCACCGTACACCTTTGAAGAGACGCTAGATCTAGTCAATCAACTATCTATTCCACTAACGCTTCACGCTGGTGAATGCGGCTGCGGTAAAAATGTTGCCGATGCTATTCACCTTGGTGCCAAACGGATTGGACATGGGATTGCCTTAAAAGACACTCCAGAATATTTCTCTTTACTGCAAAAAGAAAACATCTTAATTGAAATGTGCCCCACTAGTAATTTCCAAACAAAAACCGTTACTCGTCTAGCCGACTATCCTTTCCAAACGTTTCTAGAAGCAGGGATCAACATTTGCATCAATACAGATAATCGGACAGTTTCGGATACAACATTAACAGATGAGTTTATGAAACTTCATGAATGGTACGGTATTACTTATGCCGACATGGAACAATTGAATCACAACGCTGTGAATGGTGCC
The DNA here is from genome assembly GCF_001465345.1 of Enterococcus rotai. NCBI lineage: Bacteria > Bacillati > Bacillota > Bacilli > Lactobacillales > Enterococcaceae > Enterococcus > Enterococcus rotai. Next base: position 707,314 of record NZ_CP013655.1, read on the forward strand.
TTTATTTCTGAAAGTGAAAAACAGCTTCTTCATGATCAATTGACGAAGAGTTATTGATTGGTCCCCATAAAAAAAGGTAGGATGAACGTGCGAAACGTTCACCCTGCCTTTTTTATTTCGTGGTTGAGGTCTTACCCTTTTTCCAAATACTTTGTGGCTAGGGTGAAACTTATAGTCTTATGCCTAGTCACTTGATGATTCCTGTTTGATCAACACCAATGATCTGCCAATCATAAATTCTAGCCGTTTTACCGTTTTGTTCTGCTTTTTCTAGCGAAAGTTTCACATATCTAGCTTCAACTAGACCGATTGCATCACGGCTACTATTTTCAGTATTGCCACGATGCTGAACAACGGTTGTCCAATTATTTCCATCACTGCTTACAGAAATATCATAGTCTCTTGTATTCCATTCTGGACTTTCACCACCTGCTCCTGCATGAAATAGTTCAAAACCAGCAATTGTTTTTACCGCTCCTAAATCAGCGATCATCCACGGCTGATCACTGCTGTTATCACACCATTTCGTTTTTACGTTGCCGTCTAACGCAAAGCGATAGCTTTCACTGTTATTTGTATAACCTGACCCTTGAGTCGCTGTTGTTGTTGGCAACGTAGAGAGATTTTCTATTTTGATGCCCGTGCTTGGATCGTAAACATGGAGATAGTTTTCTTTAATCACTTCTGTTTCACCTGACGCATTCACTGCCGTTGCTTTTACGGTATAAACGCCCGCTTGATCAAAAGAGAGTGACACTTCTTTCCCAGAAGCTGTTTGCGGTGTTGCACCGAGCACTTCCCAATTGACCGTTTCTGTCGATTTAGAAACAGTTGCAGATAACGTAAGTGTTTCCCCAGGTGCAATCAGTGTACTACTCGCATTAATGGCAATCTCTGGTTTTTTCAACGCTTCAAATGTGTAGACTGCTGACGCTCCTTTCTTTTGATCTTCTCGACCATAATGATCGACCGGAACCACGTGATAGCTATTATTTTCTGTTGAACGTGTTTGATTTAATAAGGTATATGCTTGGTTAGCTGTTTCACCTTCAAATTGCAATTGACCAGCCACTTCCCGATAAATACGATAAGAAGCCGTATTTTCCCCTTTGGAATCCCAATTCATCCGAATACTTTCAGTTAAGTCATCCACTACTGTTTTCCCAGAAAAAGTAACTTGACTGACAGCACTGACTGGTGTTATTTTTTCATTTCCAAGTTTTAATTGACCTAAATAAATCGTTGCTGGACCACTCTCAGTATTTTTTAAATTCAACCCAACAGCTGTCACAGTTTGATAATTTGCAGGCTTGAGGGAATACGTTGTTTGAACCCAACCATTTGCTAAAGCTTGTTGGTTTCCTTGGATCGTTAACGGTTGTTCTTTGCCTTTTAGTTCTAAAACTAGCGCAGCCTCATTTGCTCCTTTTGTCACTACAGTTGCGGTGTCTGCTGCATCAACCTTAACTTGAGATGCGTATAATTTGATGAAACTTGAGGTTCCAGCTGCCATTGCGCCAGATAACTTGATCGATGAACCACCATTAAAAGCATCTTCATAACTAATTGCGGCTTCAAGTTGATTGCCCTCTCCGTTATCGATGACCCAGCGATAGGTCGGCAAAACATCTTGAATACTACGATTGTTAAAGTTTCCTTCTTTGACTTTGCTTCCGTTTTGATAAAAAGCATCGCCATTTCCCACATTAAAATTCGTCAAAAATGGCAAACTAGTTACGGGTGTTTTTTCTACATAATAACGAGAAACACCTTGCCATTCATTACTGGAGCTCGCTACAGACCGAGGATCTCCTTGAGGATTTATCCAAAGTAGCTTTTCATTTTCCCAATAACGATCAATGTTATATTGTCCGCCATCCCGCAACGTCCAATCAGGACAATACAGCCCTAAAGAAACCAGTGGCTGACCGTTTTCACCTAAAATACTGCTTGGCTTCCGTCTACTATTGACGCCATTTGCCTGAACATCGATCCCAGCAAAAAGGTCGTAAGGGTCACGTTCCAACTGCATCGCTTTTTCCCGTGATCCAGCGAGTCCTTGCCAACGAAAATCAATAAACAGTTTATCGGAAACACGTTTTTTTCCATCTTGGAAATACCCTTGATTTTGCTCGTTTAAGGCTCCTTGCCAGTCGACCTTGCCAGTCGGAAGCATGGAATCATACCAAATAACTTGCTGATTTTTCGGTTTATGAGTCTGCAAATAACTCATAAATTCTTTCATGGCAGTGGCCGTTTGTGCATCAACATTGGTTTCTTGATTGATAAACCAGCCATCAAAACCATAAACCGTAGACATTTCTATTAATTTGTCTGCCATTGGAAATCTACCTTGTTGATCCTTTTGGACAAATTGAGTTACCCATTCACTTTTCCCACCATAGGCTTCTGGCGGAAAGAAAACTGTCCCGACAACTGGTACACCATTTCGATGCGCAGAATCAGTAACATCCCCACTTGGTGGCACGATGATCCCTTCACCTGAGGATCCTGCCCACGCAACAAGAGTGTCGATATATTGCCAATTAGTAAAGTTGTAGACTGCTTTATCTGTTCCGCCTTGGGACGGTGTTCCTTTTGTGTGACGATTGACAATTGCGATCGACAACACTTTAGCTTCTGTACTTTGATCAGCATTTGTTTTCTTTCCTTGTACCCGAGTAACTAAAGGCACTTTAGACAGATTAAACGGCGCATCAGGATCGCTTTGAGGACTCCATTTTAACAATGTTTCAGGAAATAAAGCTGTTGATTCTGGCACTTGATCAAATAAAGGGATACTAGTTTCTTGACTGACTTTTGATGGCTCTGCGGAAACAGTTGGCGTAAACAACAAATTTGTCCCTAACGTAATAGTCATTGCCGTGCAGCAGTAAAGTACACTTTTCCAAGTTTTTCTTTTCAACGAATGAACCTCCTTAGTCATTTGCCCAGAATTCCGGCATTTTTCATTCTTACACAAAAATGTTAACGCTTTCTTTAGAACTTATAAATAGAGAAACTATAGCATTTATATCAAAAAGTATAGGTTTTCTTTGCGAAACGGAAAAAAAGGACAGCTGAAATAGTCTGCTTTACACATTTTATTTCAGCTGTCTTTCTATTTAGTTTTTATGAAAATGAAAAGAAAATCCCTCCATTAGCTTAATTAATTCTACGATAACTTCTTTTTCAGTTTGTGCTCTAGGTTTATCACACCAAACAGCTAGAGCAGCACCTTTGACTTGTTTTTGATTTTCCAACGGAACCAGTTGTTCTGAAGAAAATAGGTTTGGCTGCCATTGTTGCTTTATTTTCGCTGCCGTCGGATAAGTATAACCAGCATTTTCTCCCAGTACATAATAAAGATAATTATCATTGAAATTAACCACAGAATATCCTTCATCTAAAAAAGTTTGCAGTGGAGCCATTTCTTTTTGCCACTTTGTCCAATAAGTAATCTCGACGTCTTTGGTCAACGAGGATGTTTGGCTATTTCTAAAGAATGCATCGTTCCAGACCCTTGGGATAAAGCCGCGTGCTTTAACAAAAGTTGCAACAGTGTTGACGTATGTTTCAACTCTTGTAATCCCTGAATCAGCCAAGGCTGGATATTGTTCCATTTGATCAAAATCAATAAATTCATCCGCCCCAATATGAAAGTAACGACTATCAGCAAAAAGTGTCATATATTCATCGTACAAAGAAAGCGCAAATGCTACTGCTTCTTCATTTGTAATATCCAGTGCAGAAGGAACTTTGCTTATTTCCTTTTGTGGTTCAACTCTCGTTAATTGCCACTCTGGACGGCCTTTCAATAAATGCTCCATATGCCCAGGTGTATCAATATCCGGAATAATCTCGATCGATAAATAGGCAGCATAGTGGATCAATTCTTTTATTTCATTTTTTGTCAGAAATTTTTCTGAAACAAGTTGAGGATATTTTTCTGATTCGATCCGAAATCCTGTATTTTCGGAAAAATGTAGCTGTAAGAAATTAAAACCATGTAACGCCATGTGCTCTAAAAGCAGGCGCAACCCTGCAACTGAAAAATACTTTCTACCAATATCCAACATGATGATTCGTTCAGGTAAACAATCATGAAATTTTCCTGATTTAAGTTTAAGACCTGCTTTTACTTGCTGTGCTAAATACATCATGCCACGAAAAGCCAGCAATGGATTATTAGCTGAAACTACAATCGTCTCAGCTATTTTAATCACAAAGCTATCTTTTAATTCTGCCGAATAGTTCACAACCACTGTTGCTTGTTCTGGTGCATCGACAAAATAAATTTGTTTAACCAGCAGCTTCTCGTATAGATAAGCAACTCTTTCTTTTTCTCCAACAAAAGCGTTGTCAAAAAACACGTAAATTTCTTGTCCATCAAACCAGATTAAATTTTCGCTTCTGTTCATATCATGCACACTGTTCTTTTGCTAATAATAAGCAACCCATCGTTCCACTATTGTCTTCTAGATCACAGCCAACAATATAGTCTTCTAGCGGAGGTAACGCTACATAGTCCCCTAGCTGTTGCTTCAAGGACTCACGAATCATCGGAAAGAGTTGCGCTTGTTTCATTACGCCTCCACCTAAAATAATTTTTTCTGGCGAAAGGACTAATGTATAGTTCATCAACGCTTGAGCTAAGTAGAACGCTTCAATCGCCCAAACGTCATGATCAAATGCTAATGATTGCCCTTTGATCCCTGTTCTTTTTTCTAAAGCAGGACCTGCAGCAAGTCCTTCTAAGCAATTATCATGGTACGGACAGGTACTTTCTACTGTATCATTCGGGTAACGTTGGACTGAAATATGCCCCATCTCAGGATGACTAAATCCTTGCAAGACGACTCCATTGACCACAGCACCGCCACCAACACCTGTACCGACGGTTAAATAGATACAACTTTGAGTGTCTTTACCAGCGCCTAAATGCATTTCACCATAAGCTGCCGCATTAACATCTGTAGTCCAAGCAATCGGAATATCGTAACGTGCTTTTAATGCACCTAAAAGATCGATATTTCGCCAACCGGGTTTCGGTGTTGAAGTAATATAGCCATACGTGCTTGATTTACGGTTGACATCAATTGGTCCAAACGAGCCTACACCTAAAGCTGTTAGGTCGTAGGAATCAAAAAAGGTAAAAACTTGTTCTAAGGTCGCTTCTGGTAGTGTTGTGGGCAGACTGATTCGTTCAATGATTTTCAGTTCCTCATCTGCTATCGCACAAACAAATTTTGTACCGCCCGCTTCGATTGATCCATAATACGCCATTTCAATCACTTCTCCTTCTTATCGGTCAAAACCTATCGTACGTATTTCATAAGCCTTTAACTCCTGCACTACAGGTTCATTTTGTTTTTCTTCTAGCAAATTCAATACGATTGGTGCATCACTACCTGTTTTATTGATGCTCACTTCAGCCATTTTCCCGCTCATATTGAATCCTCTAACAACTAGCATTTGATTGTCTTCACTATTCTTCACTGCTGTAACAGCAAATGTCGTGCCTTTAACCGTTAAATAAGTATCTTTGGCTTTTAGCTCACCTGAATGTTTAGTGGTTTGTTTCACACTAAAAGGAATTTGTGCTGCATAAGCTCGTTGATACGTTGCATATCTTTGCGCTTTTGCTCCATGAAAATCAATACCATATTCAAATGTATGCAGACCTAAACACTGTGCTTCTGGTGTCGGGAAGTAGCCCCAATCTCCCATTTCTCCTACAGCGCGTATAAGCGTTAAGGCAATCGTATTGGCTTCAGGTAAAATTTCATACTCATTCAATCCAAAATTAGAAACCGTCACTCCAGATAGTTCATCATGAAGATTGACAAAAGCATGCTGGTGTTGAGGATTAGTTGGGTTTTCCCAGCTTTTGCTCACTTGATTTGGTCGTGTCACGACTTCGTAAATACTATCCGCTTCGTGGGTCTCCGTTTTGATATCAGTCGGAAACAGCATCCGTAGACGGTGGTCTTTCATTTGATTATCCAGCGTTGTTTCAAAACGTAAATGAGCAGAATCTTTTTCCATCGTCACTATAGTTTCGATCGTTAACTCTTTTAAAATGGCTGAACGTCCTGCTTTTCGGTAACGAAAATCAACAACAGCTTTTTGTTCTTTTTCTAATAGCTCGTCTGCTGATTGCGGAATCATCATACGTTGGCTGATTTTGATTTGAGTCATGAAGGATTCATCTTTTATAACCGAAATCTCAGCGGGGCATCCACTAGATAAAATCGCACCCGTTCCTTCTGGTTGTTTAAAAATATACTCATTCCCAATATCCCCGACATTCTCAATCGTCAATAACTTGCTATAGTTTTTACCCGTTGCTTTGTCTAACACGTCCAATGTACCATCTTGATTGATCGTTACAGTCAAACAGCTATTTTCCAGTTGAAGATTTTCTAACTTCTTAATCATCGATCCAACTTCTTTGACTTGTGTTGTCGTTTCCTGAAGCGCAAAAGTATTCCAAGAAAAAGCTGGCATCTTCGTGATCGGTAGCTCGATTTCGACATATTTTGCCATATAAGGAACTCTAAAACGGTCTCTTGGTAAATCATAACCAAAGCTCACTTCTGGTTGCGAGATCACAGCTGGAATAATTTCTCCTTGTATATCAATCACTTCAAACATTGGTGTGTCGCTTTCAGCAAGACTTTCCCACAATTCATGGGGAATTCCCTCTTTGAACATTTTTCGCTCGATTTCCACTTTGACTTTTACAATGTCCGATTTTTCATAGCCAGACGTATTAAACACGACAAATGGATGACTGGTTTCAGCGAACTCTCCTGTATCAACGGCTTCAACTAAATGCGTCAACGCCTCTTCAGCTATAAATTTTCCAACTTCATTGGCTTTTTCAAATCTCGGCATCATTTCCCGATGCACTTCATCTACCGAACAGCCACAAATACTATCGTGAGGATGATTTTGTAATAGTAATTTCCAAGCGTATTCTAGCTGATCATGAGGATAATCTTGTGTCAACTCATAGGCCATAGCAGCCAAAGGTTCTGTTACATTTTCTAATTGTCGTTCTACTTTGGTATTCCATTGTTTTAAATAAACTCTTGCAGAAGCCGTATTTGCTAATGTAAACCAACCATCTGTTTCTTGGCTAGTTAGTTCTCCATGAACCGTCCCAACTTTTTCTGGTAAATCCTGACGCATCTGTTGTAAATACTCATCAAAGTTTGAATGAATAAATTCATATTCTGGAAACAGCTCATTCGCTAACGCGATCGCCTTTGTCACATCTTTTTGAACAGGTTGATGATCCACACCATTCATCATCAGTAAGTGATCCGTCGAGGCAAATTTCTCAGCTTCCGCTAATTTTTGCGTCCAAAAGGCTAGTGCTGCTTCTTTTTCAGCGGGTATCTCATTGCCATTACTGTACCAATTCGCAAACAGTAAGCCTAACACGGTACTACCGTCTGGTCCTTGCCACCACATTTCTGAATATTGAGAGGTATAATTTTCATCCTCAAGCACTTCATTGTTAAAGCCAACTGGTTTTACTCCACGGCCAAAAGCCGCTGCATCCAGCCCTGCTTGTTGCATCATTTGCGGTGTTTGTCCCATGTTTCCAAACGTATCAGGGAAATAGCCTAGTTTAACTGCTGGTCCCCATTTTTCGCTGTCTTTTTTGCCAATTAGCATGTTGCGAACATTGGATTCAGAACTGATCAAAAAATCATCTTGCAAGATATAAAACGGACCAATCCGCAATTTTCCATCGGTGATCGCTTTTTGGACAGCTGATTTTTTTTCTGGTCTAACTTGCAAGTAATCATCTAAAATAATCGTTTGTCCGTCTAAATGAAAGCTATTAAAATCTGGATCCGTTTCAGCTAATTCTAATATATCATCCAACAATTCAACCAAACGCATATGATGTTGTTCATAAGGCATGTACCATTCACGATCCCAGTGAGAATGCGAGATGATATAAACTTTTTTCTTCATGATTTTACACTCCATTTCCTTTTATCGTTCTACACGGATATCAAAATAATCCATAACCAACTCGCAAAACATCATGTTTGCCCAAGAAAACCACTCGCGTGTGTAGTTTGACGGATCATCGACATCAAATCCTTCATGCATTAAATGGGTTCCGCCATCATTTGCAACCAAAGAATTCAAAATTCGTTCTTTTTCTGTCTTATCCTCCGTCGTCATCCCTTCCATCGCCAGAGCAATCGGCCAAATATAATTTTCCGGGGTATGAGAGCTACCAATCCCTTTAGCGTATTTTCCTTCGTAAAAATAAGGATTTTCTTTACTTAAAATGGTTTTACGTGTCGCTTGGTACGTTCCATCATCGACTGTTGTATAACCAAGATATGGTGCTGAAAGTAAATTAGGAATATTGCTATCGTCCATAATACTACTGTTTCCTAAGCCGTCTGCTTCATATGCATAGACAGATTCGCCAACTTGATTAGCCGTTTTTCCGTAGCTTTGAATGCCCGCATCGATTTCTTTTCTAAGGGCTGAGGCCTGTTTGACTAATTCTGGATCAGAAAGCACCTCACTGAAAATCTCTTCGATATAGCCTAAAACGACTACTGCAAACATATTCGACGGAACTAAATAACCGTATCGACAGGCATCATCACTGGGACGGAAACCAGACCAAGTCATGCCCGTTTTTCCGACCTCACTACCGCGACCATTATTTGGAAGTGTATCTTCTAAACGTGTTGTCTCTCGTTCAAATGTATAGGGTGAAAGTTGATGTTCCTGCTCTGTTGTAAAAACGGCTAGTATTTTTTTGACACCTGCAACAAAATGTTCATCAAACTGTTTTTGGCAACCAGTGTTTTTAAATAGTAAATACGCTAGCTGAACAGGATAACACAATGAATCGATTTCATACTTCCGCTCCCAGATCCACGGAGTCATTGTCGTGTGATCTGTTTGGTGTCCTGCGTCATTCGGTGTTTCATTAAAGGCATTGGCATAAGGATCCATCGTGATATAGAAAAATTGGCGTTGAACCAACCCGCAAATCATGTTCCTAAGTTCTTCATCTTCTTTTGCAATCACTAAATATGGACGAACTTGTGCGGTCGAATCTCTCAACCACATGGCAGGAATATCGCCCGTCAGTAAAAATGTGGTGCCATCTGCTTGTTTTTTAACAGTCGTTGTTAGGGTATTGGCAAACGCTGCGTTAAAATTCTCCGCCCAGCCAGCATGCTCTTCTCCACACAATTGCGTGATTTTATCCATAAACGCTTGGACAGAAGTAGGTATTTTAGTATAAGTCATAGTTGCCTCCTAATAGTTGATATATCATTTCACAACGAAAGTATATGCTAATGAAAGCGTTTTGTCTACTGTTTTTAGTAATATTTTAAAATTGAACTCTTTTTCCTTCTGTGGTAAACTAGCCTTAATGATATATCATTTCACACTTAGGAGAATTCTAATGTCCAAACCACTATATAAAAAAATTACCGATGATTTATTACATGCAATTGAAACAGGTCAGTTAGCAGAAAATGCACAACTCCCGACCGAAAAGGAACTCTCTCAAACCTACAATGTCAGCCGCATCACCTCGAAACGTGCTTTGACAGAATTGGAAAACCAAGGGTTGATTTATCGAATTCAAGGTAAAGGCAGCTATGTGCAAAAACGTAAACCTAGAAAGAAAAAAGTTTCTCGTATCTTATTTTTGATCCCTTTTGTAAATGACCTTTCTCTTGGAAATTTTAATGAAGGGCTAGCACCTGTGACAAGTGAACATCATTACGAGGTCATCATGTCTTCTGCGGCGTTTTTGATCAATAAACAAGCAGCTGATATCATTGAGGACTTTGACGGCATGATCTACTATGCACACAATACTGAAGACTTTTTAGATACACTATTTGAACTGTCCATTCAGCAATTTCCAGTCATTATTTTAGATAAAAAAATCCATGACTTACCTTATCCAACAGTTCAGTCAGATAACTTTTCAGGTGGAGCTATGGCAACCAATTATTTGGCTGCCCAAGGTCATCAGCGAATCGCTTATATTTTTGGCGAACCAACCTTGCCACAATCTGTACGACAACGCTATTTAGGCTACATCCATGCCACAAAAGAACAGCACTTATCTTTTCATACAGCATTAACAGATAAACAAGCTTTTTTAAATGCAGATGTGATTGCTTATCTCAAAGAAAATGAGATTACAGGCGTCGTCTGCGAAAATGATCTAGTTGCGATTTCGTTGATCAATCAAGCTAAACGTGCAACGATTGATATACCAAATCAGTTATCCGTAATTGGATTTGATAATATTCAAGCAGCTTCACTAATCGATCCAACACTTACAACAATTGCCCAAGATTTCAAGGGTATGGGTAAGCTTGCTGGTACGATGCTGATTGAATGGATCGAAAACCTTGTGATCCCAACAGATCAACAAATCCCTGTAAAACAAATCATTCGACACTCAACAAAGGAGAATTAATTAAGTGAAACCAACACTAATCGACACTAGACATGGTACTGATAACCAACATTCTTTTTCAAATGGGAATTGTTTACCTTATACTGGTGTGCCATTTGGCATGAACTATTTTGCTCCGCAAACGAACGGAGATAACGGTAGCTGGTGGTTCAATCCTCGCGACCGAGTTTTTCAAGGTTTCCGTTTGACTCATCAACCAAGCCCTTGGATGGGTGACTTTAGTTATTTAGTGATGCAGCCTTTTAACGGCACATTAAAAGAAGCAACTGTTTTTCATGCACAGTCTTCTTACCGACCAGATGAAAGCGTTTTTAATCCAAGTCACTTAAAAATCACGGCACAACGTTATCAATCAACGTCCCGTTTGATCCCGAGTATGTATGGCGGCATTTTAACAACGAAGTATACTCAAGCAGATGCCCGTCTTTTGCTTTCGTTACCAGGAAAATATCAGCTTATAGTTGAAAACGATCATTCCGTCTCCGGCACGATCATAAACTATGCAGACTGTGAGGACAAAGACTTTTCTTTCTATTTCACGATGCGTTTTAAACAACCCTTCACTTTTGAAGAGCCTTTTGAAAAGAATGGGGAAAATGAGTGTCTTGCTTTTTCATTTGGTGATATTCAGGAACAAATGATTCAGTTTGGTACTTCTTTTATAAGTTTAGAGCAAGCCAAGTTAAATTTATCTCGTGAATTAGATTGGCAGCCAGAAGATTACCTTACACAATCAGAAGATCAATGGGCACACTACCTAAATAAAATCGACATTCAGGATAAAAACCAACAACGTCGTTCAACTTTTTACCATAATCTATATCGTTCGTTTTTATTCCCACAAACATTTTATGAAAAGGATTCTGATAACCAAATTATCCATTATGATACTTTAGCTAAAGAAGTAAAACCGGGATTTCTCTATACAAATAATGGTTTTTGGGATACTTATAAAACCGTTTATCCTTTGTATTCCTTGATTGCACAGGACAAATATGCTGAAATGCTAGAAGGTTTTTTAAATAGTTATCGAGAAAGTGGCTATTTGCCTAAATGGCTTTCACCTGATGAACGAGGCTTGATGCCTGGGACACTGATCGATGCAGTGATTGCTGATGCCGCAGTTAAAAAGATTCATCCTGATTTGATGCCAGAGTTCTTAGACGCCATGATCAAAGGCGCAACGATCCAAAGTGAGAATTCTAATTATGGTAGACAAGGAACGAAAGATTATTTGAGATACGGCTACGTCCCTGCTACTTATCATGAGTCTGTCAATCATACCTTAGATTATTGCTACAGTGACTTTTGTATCAGTCAAGTCGCTAAGACATTGAAAGAAACGAGTGCAACAGAACATTATGTGAAACAAGCTAAAAACTATCTAACTATTTTTGATCCTGCCACAGGTTTCATGCGTGCTAAATTGACGGACGGTACCTTCAAAGAACCATTTAACAGCCATCGCTGGGGTGGCGATTATGCTGAAGGCAGCGCTTGGCAAAGTAGTTTTGCTGTTTATCATGATTTTAAAGGGTTGATCACAGCTTTTGGTGGTCCAGAAAAATTTCAAGAACAATTGATCAGTCTTTGTAACCAACCGCCCACATTCAATGTAGACGGGTATGGATTTGAAATTCATGAAATGAGTGAAATGGCTGCTACTGAATTTGGGCAACTGGCGATTTCAAATCAACCAAGTTTCCATTTGCCTTATCTGTTTAGTTATCTTGGCAAACCGGAATTTGCTCAACCCTTGTTAAAGCAATTAATGATCCAAGAATTCAATGACAGCCAAACTGGGTTCCCTGGCGATGAAGATAATGGCAGTATGGCCAGTTGGTATATTTTTAGTTCATTAGGGTTTTATCCTGTTTGTCCTGGTTCTGGAGAATATGTGATTGGAATGCCGCTATTCGATAAAGCCATTATTCATTTGTCGAATGGTGAAACATTGACCGTTACGGCCAGTCCAAACCATGAGCAACAGCAATTTGTCGACCAGATTCGTTATAACGGCGCTCTTCATAAGCGTTTAGTTTTTGATCACAAATCATTGATGGAAGGTGGACTGATCGACTTTACGTTGGGAATTGTACCTAGACCGAAACATTATGAAGCTGATCAGCTTCCATTTAGTATTTGATCACTAAAAAAGCAGATTGGCTGCAACTAAACAGCCAGTCCGCTTTTTCATTCTTCTCCTACTGAATCATAATGATGCTTATATTTTTCTCGAAACTCTTTAGGTGTCAAATCATTCATCTTTTTAAAGATCTGCGAGAAGTACGTGCTATTATTAAAGCCAATTTTATCAGCAATTTCATTCACATTATCATCCGTATATAACAATAGATTTTGGGCTTTTTTCATACGATATTGATTCAAATATTGAGAAAAGCTCTTTTTTGTTTCTTTCTTAAATAGTTGCCCTAAGTACATCACATTAAGATGCAACGATTGCGCTACACATTTCAATGTCAACTCACTTGTATAATCCGAACGAATTTTATCGATCACATTTTGGACATTTTCAGAATAATCATAGGCAATCTTTTCCCGGGTGATTTGTTTGACTGTATTCGATAGGATTTCACGTAGTTTATCCACATTTGAGGAATGATTGATATCATCCAGTATCTGTTGATATTCCCCTTCATCCAAATGATTAAAACGCCGATAAATATCCATGAACAGCATAAAGGTAATGTGTCGGACATCTTCTGGTCGCGCACCGATTTTTTGAGTTTTAGAAAAAATCTCAGCGATGGTTGACTCGATCGTAGTGAAATCCCCTACCATCAAGGTCTTATTAAAATTAATAATATCTGCCGAAAGATCAAAGTCATCTGAAAAAACTGAATAGAGTAAATTTTTACCGCCTGCTTCATAAAATTTATAACGCTGCAATGTTTGGTTCGCCTTTTCATAACTGTCTGGAACATCTTCCCAATCACTGACCGTTTCCCCTACACTGATCAGCCAGCTGTCATCTTCTTCAGTTTGCAGCGGATTTGCTGCTAGAAGTTGGTTTAAGTGATATTTGCCACCTTTAAAGATATGTACAAGCAAACTTTTATCGCCTAAATTTCGTGAAAAAAATAAGGATTGTTGCTGTCCTTCCAGCCATTTTACGACTTGCGCTTTTTTCTCGCGTGTGACCTCTACTAATAAGACTGTCCAATCCGATTTTTCCGCAGTGTTGATTAGCTGATCAAGTTCTTCAAAGTTATCTTTATCGATTTCACCATTTACCCATTGTGACAATAAAATTTCGCTGTATAAACCATTCCTAGTTTCTTGTTGATTCCGATTGTCTAGACGTTTTTTTGCTTTCCGGACACTTTTTAAAAGCTCTAGTTTATCTACTGGTTTCATCAAATAATTAATAGCCCCGAGCTGTAATCCGCCCTTTAAAAAATCAAATTTCTGGTAACCAGAAAGAATCATAAATTCAAACTGTCTAGCTTCTTTTTGAGCAGCTTCAATAAACTCTAGTCCTGTCATTTCCGGCATCGTAATATCCGTTATCACAAGATCAATCGATTCCAGTTCCATCGTGGTCAATGCTTCTTTAGCATTTCGAGCTGTCCCTTTGATGGTAAAACCTTCCTCTTCCCATGAAATAATCTTTTTCAACCCATTAACGATCATATATTCATCATCAACTAGCAAAACATTATACTTCATTTTCTCGCTCCTTTATTGTGAACTAGTCTGACTATTGTTATACCCGATTTCGGTTTTAGGAAAGGAATCGTCAAATGAAAGTTCAATAGCGATTCCTTTGGTTTCATTTGGCCTAATTGTCATCAAAAAACTTGGCCCAAAGTAAGCACGCAGGCGTTCATTCACATTTTGTAACCCGATCGAGCCATGTAATTCGATTTGTTCACTTTGCAATTTCGTTTCAATCAAAGCTAGTTTTTGAGGTGAGATCCCCTTCCCGTTATCACGAATCAAAATCTTCACTTGATCATTACTTAAATGTGCTTTAACACTGATTGCATTGTCATTTCGCGAAAAATCGATACCATGGACAAAATAATTTTCAATCAATGGTTGTATGGAAAATTTAGGTAAAACTAGTTTCTTCAATGCGTCATCGATTTCAAAATGATAAGCGATTCGGTCTGGATATCTCATTTGATACAGATATACATATTTCTCACAGAAACTTAGCTCTTTTTCCAGAGTTGTCGTTTTAGCTTGATCCGTATTATTACGCAGTAAGGTTGAAAAAGCATAGACTACATCCGCTAATTCTTCACTGCCTTCACTTAATGCATACATGCGAATATACTCTAAGGTGTTGTATAAAAAATGTGGGCTGATTTGAGATTGTAGCGCTCGCATATGCGCATCTTGCTGTTTGATCTCTAATTTATAAATGTCGGCGATATATTGCTCAATATTATCCAACATCGTATTGATCCCCTTTGAGAGCTCTCTCAGTTCAAACTGTGTCTCCTGTTCATTGATTCGCGTATTTAGATCGCCTTTAGTGACAAGTGCCATTGAGTCCATGATAATATCAACTTGCTGTGAATACTTCGTAAAGGTTCGATACAACAAATACAGCAATAAAAAAATCAAGCCTAAGCCGCCTATCATTAGAATGCGCAAATCAAAAAAGACATGTGTGAGGATCTGCTGCTTAGATACAGTTACCAAGATATCAAAACCGCTCGTTGTTTGTATATGTTCCAACAGATTAGTTTGGGCCAACGTTTGAATCGGTAATAGTGAAATTTCTTTCATTTTTTGTTGGATCAACTGCTGGTCTAAGGTGTTATTTTTTTCTGTATAAGTTAATAATTGGTAGCCCGTACTTGAAAAAACATAGGCTGACAAGCCATCAAACGTCGTTAAATGAGTCAAACTATCAATAATATCTTTTTGAGAAAATTCGACATAAAAACTGCCCAGAACTTCTAAAGTTACTGGATTTGTAATAGGATAAGATAAATAAAATTTGTTGTTTAAGCGAGGGGTTCCGCTGATTTTTTTACCACTCTTATCATCTGCGGTAGAAAGATAGTAATCATTATAATTATTCAACACCATAATGATCGATTCTATATTGTCATACATCGTGTAAAAATTCTTCACTTGACCTGGTAAAAATAAATAGTTGCCCGTTGCTAGTTGTTGATCGTAAGAATAATTCAAATAATTGGAAATTGGCTCGTCCATATAACGATTCAAATTGTTGATCTTCTCTTGATTATCAGTCAACCCATTTAACATCGTCTTCCCTTGAATATTTTTATCATTGATCGAGCGAGCAATCGTATCGACAGCTTCTTGCGCTGTGATTTCCCCTCTTCCCATCGATTGCCAATAGGTATTCATCCCAATGCTGACCATACCAATCAGGATCAGTGTAACCAAAATCAACGCATAATTTTTCAGTAATCGGTTTAGTAATGTTTTTTCATTAAAGGAAGAAGGTTTCTTTTTACGCATGAAGTTCCAAACGTTGATCGATCGTTTGGCGCCATGATTTTGTCGCTGTAAAGCTCCATATTTGGATCATAGAAACCGTACCGAATAGAATCAATCCTTTGAATTTCCACGTAATAAATACAATCAAACTTACGCCAATCGCTATTTTCAATAAATTCGTAAAATTAGATAATGTCGAAATAAACGCCAGTTTCAACAAATTTTTTAAACCGATTTCATAATAGCTATCTAATAACAATGTGTATTGATACGTAACGATCCCATAAATCATTGCAAAAACTAACAGAAAATCGATCATTAAAAAAGCCATTCCCTGAATTTGTACAGATAAAAATAAATTGTACGCCAATATGCTTAATAACAATCCCAATCCATAAAAAAGCAGATTTCCTCTTACAAAGTTCTTTTTAAACGTGTTCCAGCCATCCTTCAACGTGATTTCTTTATAATTGAATTCGTGACTGACAAATAATTCGTTGACTGTTTTCAAGGCTGGACCTACGCCTGCGACAATCAAACCGCAACAGCTGAACAGCCAAAAGAATAGATTCAATTTTACGATGACCCAAACTTTAATGAATAACGTTTCTAACGCTTTTCCAACCATCTAACTCTTCCTTTCTCTCTCTAATTAGTATAATAAATAACTATGGCTGATATGCCAAATAAAAAAACTGCTGCTTATAATATAACTACGCAGTTTAGTCAGAATATTATTTTTTTATAAAAGAACCAAGCAAAAACGATGTAGTATCGATTCACTTGGTTCCAAGGTCTATATCTGATTTATTTTTTCAAAAATTCATCGTATTGTTTTTGCATTTCAGTCAAGACTTTGTCATAACCAGCATTATCAAGTGCTTCTTTTAATTTAGGAACTGTCTCTTCTGGATCCACTGTTCCTGTGTTTAAACCATCTAAATATTGACTCATAACGTTGGCGATATTACTCATTTCTGTTTTCACATTCGACGTTACAAAGTTAAAACCTAAGATTGGAGATGTTTCTGCTTTAGCGATTGATTCATCACGCTCTTTGATCATTTCATCAGTAATCGTATCTTGCGTGTATAAGATTTTGTTATTTCCAGTATTCCATGCAGGTAAGTGCGTATTTGGTTTGTAGCCATCTAGCAACTTGATTTTCCCATCTTTATTAGGGATTTTTTCCCAAGCTTCGCCTTCGATTCCCCAAACTAACCCATTCAGTAATTCTGGATCACTATTGATTTGGCCTAGCACTTCCACAGCTTTTTCTTTGTTTTTAGATGTGTTTGATACAACAAAGTTAGCCATTCTTGCTTGATCACTTGATTTTAATGGTGTCGTAAATGCTTTAGATACTAATTCTTGACCAGCAGCATTACTTAAAATCGTATCACCATAATCGTAAGGACCTTGTGTTTCTTGACGAATGAACCATGTATTTCCTTCTAATGGAAACTCCGTATTACTTGTTGCCGCATCGGATGGAATATACCCTGCTTGATACCATTTATGCATTGTTTTCAGTACATCCATAAAGTCTTTGTTTTCGTATTGGTTGATAATCTTTTTAGTATCGCCATTTAGATCGACAGCAAATGGATAGTCATTTCCAATTGGGAAATCAAAGTCCCCTTGCGCTTTAAACCCTTGACCAATCGCAAATGCTGCGATGTTCGGTTCTTTTTCATGGAATGTTTTTAACACACTTTCCGCATCTTTATAGGTTTTGATATCATCGATCGATAAATTATATTTATCTAAATATTGCTTGTTAAACGTCAACACTTGTTGCGAATAGACATTGCCATTGACTGGAAAGGCATATAGTTTACCGTCTACTAAATTCCCTTTGATATAGGCTTCGTCTAATTGATCATAGGCATCTTTCGCAAACTTAGGTGCTAGTTCAGTTAAATCCGCAAAGGCTCCTTTTTGTGCATTTGGTACATAACTATCTGCAAATGCAATATCATAATTTTCACCTGATGATACAATAACACTCATCTTTTTCTTGTAATCGCCCCACCCAATATACTGAATATTTAGTTTAGCGCCTGTTTTCTCTTCAATTCTCTTATTGGCAACTTCCATCAATGCATCATAATTATCTGGTTTATCTCCGATTTGATACATCAATAACGTATTTTCATCCGCTTTTTTGCTGCTCCCGTCAGTTTTTTCTTTACTACCTCCGCCACATGCTGTCAACGCCCCTAAAAGAACAACTGCTGTACTTAAACCGACTACTTTTTTCCACGTCTTCATTTTCTGTTCATCTCCATTTTCTATATATTATTCCTTAACTCCGCCAATCGTTAACCCTTTAACAAAATATTTTTGGAAAAACGGATAGCTGATCGCAATCGGTAAGGTTGAAATAACCACGATTGCCATTCGCGCAGATTCTCCTGGTATTGCTGCCATCCCACCAGACAATTGACTGCTGGCGCCAGCATTTTGTGTCAGATATTGAATATTATTTTGAATCTTCATCAATAAATATTGCAATGGAACTAAACTATCTTTTTGAATGTATAAGAGTGCGTTGAACCAGTCGTTCCAATACCCTAAAGCAGCAAATAAACTGATTGTTGCGATACCAGGTACCGCGAGCGGCAATACGATTTGAATAAAAATCCGCATCTCTGAAGCCCCGTCGATCCGAGCCGACTCGATGATCGACTCAGACACTGAGCGTTTAAAAAATGTCCGCATCACAATAATATTAAACGGACTAACTGCCATTGGCAAAATCAACGCCCAAATCGTATCTTTTAATTGAAGTAAATTCGTCATCACCAAGTAGTTTGCGACCATCCCTGGAGAAAATAACATCGTGATCAAACAAAATACCGTGAAAAACCGACGAAACGGAAAATTAGATCTAGAAATCACATAGGCATACAAGGATGTGGCTGTACTATTGATCAGTGTGCCGACCAAGGTAACCAAGACCGTCACAAATAATGCTTGAAAAATTTTATCCTGCATTTGATCAAATAAATAAGTGTAGCCAAAGATACTAAGCTCCTTAGGCCAAAAACTATATCCATGAGCGGCTAGTGCTGTTTCATTACTAAGTGAGATCGCCACAACAAATAAAAACGGCAACACACAAGAGAGAGCAAAAACAGCGATCAGCACATTAAAAAATAAATTGACTGGTTTATTAAACGAACGAATTTCTACTTTTGAAACTGGCTTTTTCCTCAATGTTTTCACTCCTCCTTAGAATAATGCCGAATCATTGTCAAAACGACGAACGATCCCATTTGTCACCATCAACAGAACAAATCCAACTGTTGACTGATACAATCCAGCTGCTGCCGTCATTCCGATGTCCCCTGTCGCAGTCAAACCATTAAAGATATACGTATCTAAAACTGACGTAACTTGGTACAACGAACCAGAATTACGCGGCACATTATAGAACAAACCAAAGTCCGCTCTAAAAATATTTCCCACTGCTAAAATCGTCATGATCGTCATCAAAGGTAATAATTGCGGAATCGTAACATTCTTGATTTGTTGCCATTTGCTGGCGCCATCAACCATTGCGGCCTCATAATACGTTGGATCGATCCCCATAACAGAAGCAAAATAAATAATACTATTATAGCCAATCCCTTTCCACGTTCCGATAAAGACTAAAATGAACGGCCAAAACTTCGGTTCACTATACCAATTGATTGGCGTGCCGCCACGACTTGAAATCCATTGATTAAAAATCCCTTTATCTGGGCTTAAAAAGGCATAAACAAAATATCCTATAATAACCCAAGATAAGAAATAAGGTAATAGAGACATCGTTTGATAGACTTTTACCAAACGCTTATTCCGCAGTTCACTCATCACGATTGCAAAAAATACAGAAATGACAAGGTTCAAAACAATAAAGGTCACGTTGTACAACACTGTATTTTTCGTAATCAGAAATGCATCATTAGAAGAAAACAAAAACTTGAAATTCTCTAAGCCAACCCACGGACTCTCCTTTAAGCTAGCAATAAACCCGTCTGGTGAAATATGGAAGTCTTTAAACGCCACCACATTGGTCAATACTGGAATATAAAAGAAAAAAATCATCCAAACCATCGCCGGAATCGCCATCAAAATCAACGCTTTATACCGCCAAACATTGTTAAAAAACAGCGCACTCTTTGACTTTTTCTTCATCTACTCAACTCCTTTCATCAAATTGTCTACAATAGAATTGTAGCGCTTCCAAAAAAGAATGAGAATAAACAAAATATAGATATTCTTATAAAAAATATAGATATTGGCCAATTTCGATCATAAATCATCGTTACTTAAATCAGTGAAAATTGTCCCTTTTAACTCCTCTGTGTAATCGTTACGATTTCATCTGTATAAAATTCAAAAAAGAGATTATTCATATATTTAAAAACGATATTTATATTTATTTATATCAAAAAAAAGATAAATAAATTAAATTTTTCAAAGATTACTAACATTCAATATGATATAATTAAATTCCAATCTATCTTACAAATAGGTTGAAATAAAATTATTTCTAGGAGGAGAATATGAAAAAAAGAGGTTGGTTGTTAGGTTTAGTATTATTATTTCCACTAACAAGTTATGCAGAGGAGCCGCAAATTCCTATTGAAGGAACTGTTGACACCTTGAAACAAGAGGTGTTAGCTAAACCTCAGCTACGTACGGATAATGTCGGTAAATCATCTTTGTTTACAAAAGAAGAAATACAAAAGCTCCAAGCCTTTCAAGATGAGTATTGGGCAATTCGTAACAATGATGTCACTGCAGGAAAATTTAAGGTTGCACCTATCATTGGACCCGATCAATACACACTGGGAGAATTTAATCCAAATACGCTGGATAATGCTACGGCTTATGTGAATCTTCTTCGTAAATCGGCAGGAATGGTCCCAGTCAAATGGACAAAAGAGCGTGTAGAGATTGCTCAATATGGAGCTGTTGGTGTTGCTGGAACACGCCAGTTAACACACAATTTAGATCAATTTGAAAAACCTAAAGGAATGACGGATGATTTTTGGCAAAATGCTGTTTCAGCAGCACGATATAGTAATCTAGGAAAGTATGGATTTCGAAGAGATGATATCGACTCTGTACCATCCTTACCATTGAATACTGTGACAGATGCTTATATGTATGAACCCGGAGCAGGAAATTTCCAAGTAGGACATCGTACTGTTATTTTGAACCCTTATTATCAAACGGTCGGGTTTGGCTTTGCCGAATTAAAAATTCCACAAGAAAAGACAGTAGAATTCTCAGAAGCACTATATGCACAAGGCGATGGTAGTAACACCGTTACTAAGGACCATATTGCGACATGGCCTACTAACCAAACCTTTCCATTGCAGTACGTAGGGAACGACTTCCGCTGGTCTCTGCATTTTTACAACGAAGGCTATGGATTCAATCGTGAGCAGTTAAAGGTGACATTGACTCAAGATAATAGTGGAAAAACCTGGACATTCACAGATCAACAAAGTGATGGAGAATACACCGTAACCAGTATTTGGGGGTATAACTCAGTTATTTTTGCTCCGAAAGACATCAACTATCAAGAAGGTGATTCTTTCACGGTTAAGGTCGATGGTTTAACTGGAACAAAATCTAGTTACCAATATCAGACAAAGTTGTATGATTTAACTAAAAAATACGAAGTTGAGCAAGTAAAAGGAACCTACGGAACTGCACCATGGACGTGGGATGAGGATACACAAACGCTGACTTTTAGTGCAGGAGAATTTCCAGAAACTGGCTGGAATAACAATATTCAAAGACATATTGAAAACCACAGCTTATTGAAAGGCAAAAAAATCAAAAAAATCAACTTCAGCCAAGATGTGACCTTATCCAGTGTCTCAGCATTCTTATTTGAAAGTTTGTCTGAACTAGAAGAAATCGAAGGAACACAGCATCTTAAAACGGATAAAGTAACAAATATGTCACGTATGTTTAGCCGTACAAAATTGAAAAGCTTAGATCTATCTAGCTGGAATGTTGAAAATGTAGGAGATATGAACGGCCTTTTCCGGTCAACCGATTCACTAAAACAAGTTAAATTAGCCAATTGGAACACCAAAAATGTGAAAAATATGGATCAAGTATTTTATTCTATGCAGGTACTTGAGAGCTTAGATATCGCAAATTGGAATACAGAAAATGTCACGAGTATGAACGAAATGTTTGCATATTCAAATTCTTTAACATCCTTGGAACTTTCCAACTGGAATACTAAAAACGTAACCACTATGCGCGGTATGTTTGCTCGAATGTCTGCATTAAAATCTGTTGGTGTAGCAAATTGGGATACTAGCAAGGTTAACGATATGGCAGTGATGTTTAATGAAAATTATGCGTTAGAACAAATAGATGTTTCCAAATGGGATACTAAAAATGTGGAAAATACGGGCAGTATGTTTAGTGATAATCGTTCATTAAAGAGTTTGGATCTGTCCAATTGGGATACTCGCAACAATAGGATTATGGGTTACATGTTCAAAGGGACAAAAAATTTAGATACCTTGACACTAGGTCAGTCAACTCGGCTTCATAAAACAGGGTTACTGGAAAAGAAAGATGCCCCTCATTCTGGTAAATGGGTTCATGAAAATGGACAAAAATATTATTTGAGCTCTAAAGACTTGGAAACAACCTATGATGGTAGTCATGCTGGAACATACACACGGGAAAAAGGCGAGTTAAAACGCTTTGGTACAGTTTCTTGGACATGGGATGAACCAACTCAAACCGTTACATTTAAATCTGGCGAATTTCCAGAATCTAGCTGGGGCTATAACATCCAGCGACAAGTAGAATGGAACGCTGCTTTGAACGGCAAAAAAATTAAAAAAATCAACTTCAAACAAGATGTGACCTTAGCTAAGGTCTCAGCCTTTTTATTTGAAGGTTTGTCTGAACTAGAAGAAATCGAAGGAACACAGCATCTTAAAACGGATAAAGTAACAAACATGTCACGTATGTTTAGCCTTACAAAATTGAAAAGCTTAGATCTATCTAGCTGGAACGTTGAAAATGTAGTGGATATGAATGGGCTTTTCCTTTCATCCACATTACTACAACAAGTCAAATTAGCGAATTGGAACACCAAAAGTGTAACCAATATGGCGCAAGTATTTTCTGGTCTGCAAGCACTTGAAAGCTTAGATATCGCAAATTGGAATACAGAAAATGTCACAAGTATGCACGAAATGTTTTTAGGTTCAAATTCTTTAACCTCATTGGAGCTTTCCAACTGGAATACTAAAAATGTGACCACTATGCGCAATATGTTTTCTCGAATGTCCGCATTAAAATCTGTTGGTGTAACAAATTGGGATACTAGCAAAGTGAATGACATGGCTCAGATGTTCCATGAAAATTATGCTTTGGAGCAAATAGATGTTGCTAACTGGAATACTAGTAATGTAAAAAATATGGGCGGCATGTTTAGAGACAATCGTTCATTAAAGAGTTTGGATCTATCAAATTGGGACACGCGCAACAATAATATTATGAACGCTATGTTTTATGGCACCGACTCACTAGATACATTAACGCTAAATGAAGCATTTCGTTTCAAAGATACTCGTCTACCCGAAAAACAAAACCGGCAATATACAGGACGCTGGATTCACGAAAATGGGCAGCATAGCTATCTAAATTCGAAAGAGTTTCAAACAAACTATGATGGCTCTACTTATGGAACTTATACACGCGAAATCGTTAAGTAAAAAGGAAATCAGAAGAACTCATCTAAAATCAATAAAAAAAGACTGAATAAGATATAATGCCCCTAAAAAAACTATCTTTTTTGGGGTATTACATCTACCTCAGTCTCTTTAGTAGAGGAAAGCTAGCTTAGCCTTCCTCTACTCTTTCTTTTACTATTAAACAGGTTTCATGCTTCTTTTACGCTTTTCAAAATATAGTAGCCTTTGTCTTTTGTCACGATTTCCACATTGCCAAAGACTTCAGTCATTTTTTTCTCAGCACTTGGCGCACCTTGTTTCTTTTGGATCACGACAGTTAATGTTCCATCGACAAGTAGTCTAGGATACGCTTCACTTAAAATTTCATGCACCACTTTTTTCCCCGCTCGAATCGGCGGATTGCTAATGATTGCAGCGTATTGCTGTTCATGGGTATCAGCGTAGATATTTGATGTGTGGATATCGACATTTTCAACATGATTTTTCTTCGCATTTTCTTGCGCTAAAGCCACCGCTCGCTGATTAACATCGATCATTTCTACCGTTCTGCCACTTAACGAAGCCAATGTTAAGCCAATTGGGCCGTAACCGCAACCGACATCTAGCAACTTGCCTTCTGGAAGATTTTCCCACTCAAAAGCATCGATCAACACACGGGAACCAAAGTCCACTGTATTACGGGAAAACACACCACTATCGGTTAAAAACTGAAACTTCTTCCCTCTTAATTCAAACGACCACTGCTCTAAATCATGAGGCAAATCTGGATTTTCTGTATAATAATGATTATTCATTTTCTTCTTCCTAACTATTTTCTTTTGTCATCAGTCTACCTTTTATTTCTCGAACAATCAAGGCAGCGAGTAAGTCATAACCCGTTCTAGAAAAATGTAGTCCATCTGCTTGTAAAAATTCATCTGTGCCAGGGTAAACCACCATTGCTTTATATACATCGATGACAGGAATTTCGTATCTCGCCCCGATTACTTTTACTCGTTCTACATATTCACGAATCCGGTCATCATCTCGCGTTGGTTTTCTAGCACAATCTACATAGGGCGGTGTGAGTAAAATGACTTTTTCTTTGCCAATTTTAGCGATCATTGCTTCGATGTTTTCTGCATATTTTTCTAAAGGCACTAGATTGTCACTATTCGTGTCATTCGCCCCGAAAAAGATCGTTACGATATCAGCTTTTTCTACTAAGACTTCTTTTTCTAAACGTTTCATTGCGTCTTGCGTGGTATCTCCTGGCATCCCAGCATTTACGATCATCACTTCTTCATAATGTTGAGCCGCCAGATCTTCTGTGATCAGATTTTGTAAAATCGGCGTGATGACTTCTTCGCCATATCCTGCTGTGATACTATCTCCAAATAAAACAATTTTTTTCATTAGGTATTTTCCTTTCTCAACTTGTTTTCTTTATTTATCATACCATTGAAAAGGCTGTTTTGCCGAGGCAAAGAATTATTTCAGAGTAGTTCCACTTTAAATGAGAATTCTTAATTCTATTTATGTTTAGTAGAATAAAAAAACAGACCTTAAAGGTTTGTATTTCAGACAAAAAACAAATTAAAAACAACTAATTGATTTGACATAACATTCACATTATTATATAATCAAATTCAACTAATTCGCGATTAGTAAAAAATATAATAGGTGGTTAAGATATGAAAAAAAGAAATTGGTTATTTGTTGGTACCGTTATACTTTCTACACACATTTTTTCTGCTACACAAGTCCTTGCAGTTGAAGATTCTGAAATCAGTACAACTTCAGAAGTGAATAATTTAAATGATTTGAATTCGATTTTTCCAGAAAGCGAACAATGGGAAGAGGATATGAAAAATGAAGCAAATAACGCTCCAGTTGAAATAGATCCAAAGGCTGTTGGACGCGCTAGAGCAGGATCATGGTCATGGCGCGACGGTGTCATTTGTATAACAGATTCATATGCTTCTAGTCCCCTTTTTAATAACGGTCATGCGGGAATCATGGGTGCTAGTCGCTGGTATACAACAGTTGAAGCCAACCCTAATGACGGAGTACAATTTAAAAGCGGTGATTGGCCTTCTCGTTTCGGCGGTCAAGTATGGCAAGTTGGCGTAAAAAGTACATCAGTTGCACAAGATAAAAAAGCTGCCTTATGGGCAGAAAAACAGGTTGGAAAAAAATACAATAACAATTTTTTGAATAGAGGTACCAGAAGTACTTTCTATTGCTCTCAGCTAGTTTGGGCAGCATATAAAGACACAGCTAACGTTGACTTAGACACATGGCGCTATGCATCTGCTGTACATCCGTTTGAACTTCACCAAACAGACAAAACAACTTTGATTTATAGGAAGAAATAAATATGAATAAAAATGTTTTAAGAAAAATAGGGCTAACCTCCCTATTTTTCTTACTTACGCTTGGCGGATGCCAAAAGACAACTGCACTAAAAACAGAAGAGTATGATCTAGCTATTATTGATTCAAAAAACATCACAACCTTTCTTGAAAAAGACGATAAACTAGAAAAAGTGGAACAACTTAAACGAACAGATGGAAATCTAAATTTTTGGCGTAATAATTTTTGGAAAATGGATGATCATTACTACACAAAAACCTCTGAAAATCCCAAACTTGAAGTATCCTTAGCAAAAATTGGTCGTGACTTATCCATTGACCTTGTCAAAGCAGAAGGAAATGATGCCTATACTTCAAATGTAGACGGAGAATTTTTTTATACTACCGCCTGTTTTAGTGATCGAACTGAATTTTATAAATATGATAAGAACCTGAAACTACAGTTGAAAAAGGAACTCCGCAAAAAAGAAAGTATCCTAACCAATCAGTTGATCCCTCTAGGAGAGTATCTCTACGTTTTATGTGGCTACACTAACCCTGATGACGGATCAAGCAAAAATATGTTAGTGAAAATGACAAAGGAATTTGAAGTGATCGAAGAAACAAATTTAGGTGATGAAACAAGTGCATACATGAGAATGGTTCATTTTCAAAATAAACTTTATATTACAGAAGCCAATACTAGTGTGAGTGCAACTGGTGAACCAGGAGAAGCAAATCGTGTACTTGTATATGACCTAGCAACAAAAAATAAAGCGTATCTCACTTTGACTTATCCTTATCCGATGGAAATATATGTAGACGAGCCAAACGAAAACCTAATCATTCGTCACTATGAGCTCTATGTAAAAAGCTATACATGGACCGTTTATAACTTGAAAGACCAAACAGAATCGTTCATTCATTTCCCTGAATACGAAAAGTTGGAACAAGAAAAACATATAAATCCTCCATTTTTCACTCAGGATAGTGGTTATTACTATTTTATGTTCGATGATCAACTCACCAAATATGATCCTAAAACGAATACACCGATCAAACTAGACTTATCAGCTTATGACTTTGAAGATACAAGTGCTTTGATTATGAATAAATAAGAATACACACCAAAACTCTACTTTAACCACTCAGTAGGGTTTTGTTGTTTTATGAAAGATGCTATAATAAGCACAGAAATAAATGTTGGCTTTGGTGGAGGAACCGATGGACGATAAAATGAATTATTACCCCATTTCGCGGAAGGAATGGCAGGGCTTCTATCATAACGGCAAAGCGCCGCTGACAGAAGAAGAATTAGAAGATATCAAAGGCTTTAATGATCAAATTTCATTGCAGGATGTGCAGGACATTTACGTGCCACTGACCCATCTGATTCATTTATATATGAAAGAATTTGAGTCTTTAACTGTTAGCAAAGGGCTGTTTTTGCATGAATATGTGCCTGTTCCGCCTTTTATCATCGGGATCGCTGGTAGTGTGGCTGTTGGGAAAAGTACCACCGCTCGCTTACTGCAGCTGATTTTATCCAGAACCTTTAAACGCCGCAATGTCCAACTGATCACGACGGACGGCTTTTTGTATCCGAATAAGGTTTTAGAAGCCAAAGGCATTATGGATCGGAAGGGATTTCCAGAAAGCTATGACATGGAAAAGTTGATCGATTTTTTAAACCAAGTCAAAAATAGCCAAGAAGAAATCAAAGCACCACTTTATTCTCATAGTGTCTATGATATTATTGAAGGCGAATATGAAGTAATCCAACAACCAGATATTCTGATCGTTGAAGGAATCAATACACTGCAATTACCAGCCAATCAGCAGATTTACGTCAGCGACTTCTTTGACTTTTCAGTCTTTGTAGATGCAGAACCGAAGCTGATCGAAAAATGGTACCTTGAACGATTTGGCGCCTTACTCGATACGGCCTTTCTTGATCCAGATAACTATTATTATCAATATGCGATCGGAAATCGTGACGATGCCTTTGCGATGGCAAAAGAAGTTTGGAAAACGGTGAACTTGAAAAACTTAGAGGAATATATCTTGCCAACTCGAGGCAGAGCGGATATTATACTTCATAAGACTGAAAATCATATTATTGATGAGATATTTATGCGGAAGTATTAATTCGTGAAGCTAGATCTCAAAACAACACTTAACTTGATTCTAAAAAGGTCAAAAATTTCTTTTTGACCTTTTATTAGATAAATCTAAATGGATAGGGGTAATAAATGTGACCAATGTTGCCGATTTGACAACTGTCGAAAAAATTATTGTTTTAGACTTTGGTAGTCAATATAACCAATTGATTACTCGACGTATTCGTGAATTTGGCGTGTTCTCAGAATTATTGAGCCACCGAATCACAGCGGATGAAATTCGCGAAATGGCACCAAAGGGAATTATTTTCTCTGGTGGCCCAAATAGTGTTTATGATGAAAATGCGTTTAG
Source organism: Enterococcus rotai (assembly GCF_001465345.1). Classification (NCBI taxonomy): domain Bacteria; kingdom Bacillati; phylum Bacillota; class Bacilli; order Lactobacillales; family Enterococcaceae; genus Enterococcus; species Enterococcus rotai. Next base: position 735,804 of record NZ_CP013655.1, read on the forward strand.
TATCGATCCTGAAATTTATGAATTAGGCATTCCAATTCTAGGGATTTGTTACGGTATGCAACTGATGATGCATAATTTAGGCGGAAAAGTTGAGCCTGCTGGTAACCGTGAATATGGTAAGTCAGAGCTATCACTTTTGATTCCTGATTCACCTATTTTTAAAGGAACACCTGAAAAACAAATCGCTTGGATGAGTCATGGTGACCTAGTCGCTGCTATCCCTGATAGCTTTGAAACGGTGGCAACTAGCGCAGATTGTCCGTTTGCAGCAGTTCAAAATACAGACCGCAACCTTTACGGTGTGCAATTCCATCCAGAAGTACGTCATTCTGAATATGGTAACGACTTATTGCGTCACTTTACGTTTGATATTTGTCATTGCGAAGGCGACTGGACAATGGGCAACTTCATCGAAATGGAAATCAACAAAATCCGCGAACAAGTCGGCGATAAAAAAGTCCTTCTTGGCCTTTCAGGCGGCGTAGATTCAAGCGTTGTTGGTGTGCTGTTACAAAAAGCCATCGGCGACCAATTGACATGTATCTTTGTAGATCATGGTTTATTGCGCAAAGGTGAAGCAGAACAAGTAATGGATAGTTTAGGTGGGAAATTTGGCTTAAACATCATTAAAGTAGATGCGAAAGATCGTTTCTTAGATAAATTAGCTGGTGTTTCTGATCCAGAGAAAAAACGTAAAATCATTGGGAACGAATTCGTTTATCTTTTCGATGATGAAGCGACAAAACTTGATGGCATCGACTTCCTAGCACAAGGAACTCTTTATACAGATATCGTAGAAAGCGGAACTGAAACAGCGCAAACGATCAAATCTCACCATAACGTGGGCGGATTGCCGGAAGATATGCAATTTGAATTGATTGAACCGTTGAATACGTTATTTAAAGATGAAGTTCGTGCATTAGGTATCGAATTAGGCATGCCAGAAGCGTTAGTTTGGCGCCAACCATTCCCTGGTCCTGGTTTAGGGATTCGTGTGCTTGGTGAAATTACTGAAGAAAAATTAGAAATCGTGCGTGATTCTGATGCGATTTTACGTGAAGAGATCGCCAATGCTGGTTTAGATCGTGATATTTGGCAGTACTTTACTGTGTTACCTGGCATCCGTAGTGTGGGTGTTATGGGTGATGGTCGTACGTATGATTATACTGTGGGTATTCGTGCAGTAACTTCGATTGATGGGATGACAGCGGACTTTGCTAGAATTCCTTGGGATGTGTTGCAGAAGATTTCTGTGAGAATCGTGAATGAAGTGGATCATGTGAATCGGATTGTTTATGATATTACGAGTAAGCCACCTGCTACTGTTGAGTGGGAGTAAAGTAAATATATCACTTGATGTGTAAACGTTTATTTAACAGGATTTGACAGATTATAAAATGGATCGAAATGTAATGAATTGATATAGTTTCCCGCCAAAATTCCGCCAAGAATTTTGGTGGGATTTTTTGTTGTGAGAGAAAATATTTTATTGAAATTAGTCATTTACTCAAATATTGTTATTAAATCAAAAATTTGATATAATTAATGCACGAGATTCAATCAGAATTTCCCTGAATTTTTTTGTTGGATATTAATTATTCAACGTATGTAATTTGAAACCCATAGCTATTTTTGCCAAGCGTATTCATGTTCATATGTATGCGTTATTTCTTTAATACGTGTTCTCCTATACAGTAATTTGCGATAGAAGTATGATATTGTTTAGTAGCAATAAACTGGTACCCTATAGGGCGTGTTATAACAAAAACAGGGTTTTTTAGCGGAGATTAGAATAAGCTCTCTATTTCTGATAATTCCTTATAGTAAGCAGGGGGGATGTTTACCATCCTAATATATAAGGAAGGAGGATTCTTTTATGGATAAACGATCTAAAAAGACCTTTAAAACTCGTATAGAGCGCAGAAAATCAGAAAAATACCAACGTGCCTTTAAATTGTTTTTGAAAATAATAAAAGGTTATACACTTCTGAAAGGAGGAGTAGCTCTTTCACTCACTATTTTGAAGTTTTCTGATTTTATAGTGTTAGTCATTACTGACTTAATTGAAACACTTTATTCTAATCTCTATTATTTGAAAGAGCGTACTACTTATGGATTATACAACTACAAAATTATATGGAATAACTACAAAAAAACATTTGTCCTACATATTAAAAATAGATCAAAAGGTTCTAATGAATATAGAACCTCTTTTTTGTGCTGACTCCTTTACAAAAACTAAAAATGAAAAAACGAGAACCTTTTTTAACCCAGATATAACTCAACGAAAAGTACTCAACCGAATTAACCATTATTTGCAGCAAATAGAAGCTCCTTCCTATGCATACGGTGGGATTAAAGAAAGAAGCTATATTGACAATGCAAAAGTCCATAGATCACAAAGTTCTCTCTTATTGATTGATATAAAAGACTTTTTTCCTTCTACAAATGATTTTTATGTCTATAATTTTTTCAAAAATAAGTTAGCCATGTCTACAGATGTTGCAAAAATTTTAACTCTTATTGTAACTGAAAAATTTAGCTCATCAAAAAATAGATTTATTCCTCAAGGTTATCCCACCAGTCCACTAATTAGCCTTTTTTCTTATATTGATATGTTTAGCAAAATTGCAAAAATAGCTAGTTTGAATAACCTTAATTATTCATGTTATTATGATGATTTAACTTTGTCATCAAACAAGTACATTGATAAATCTGTATTACGACAAATCAAAAAAATAATTTCTTCCTACAATTTGAAAGTAAATGAAAATAAAACACGAGCATTATTCAATCGCGGTAGTAAACTTACTGGAGTTATTGTATTACCTGATGGACTTGAAATACCAGGTAAAATACAATTACAGATGATTCAAAACTTTGACTTACTAATGAAAAGTATTTTTTCAGAAACCCAAATTGATAAAGAAACCATTATTACACTTTGCAATAAAGTTCAAGGCTGCATAGCTTCCATGAAATCTATTGATAAACAAAGTGGTCATAGTGAAAGAGATTTATCTTTTTATTCAAATAAAGTGAAAGAAATAAAGAAACTCTTATAGAAGCTATAGACTACTGAAAAGAGTATCATTTGATAGCAAAAACTTTGTAGGTTTCCAAGCTATCAGTGTCTTTTCTACTTGTTATTATTTTAATGCTTTCTATTCTTGATACTATCATTACAAGATTTGTTTAAAAAAATTTTCAATGTACAATAAAAGTATATATCATTAATATGAAATGAGGAAAAGTATGAACCCATACACAATTACACCTTATGTGTTTAAGCCCTATGAGCCTTGCCCTTGTGAAAGCGGGAAAAAATACAAATTTTGTTGCTTCGCTAAAAGTAAAGTTATGTCTAATAATAATCAAAACTATAATGCAAAAAGACTCAATTCAGAAGCTCATAAGCATTTCAAAGAAACCGATTTCAAAACTTGCTTTGGATTTGATACTAATTGTAATCACGGTTATATAGGTGCTCATTCTTTGCAGAATAATGGTGTCTTAAATCTAATTGCTGCTGAAAATCATGTCTATATGTTAGAGATAAACTATCAAGTAAATTCTTTAACTCCGAAATTAGAATTTAAGAAAATTGGAAAAAAGCAAGCAAGTGTCTTTAATGGTTTTTGTAAATATCATGACGAAGAATACTTCAAAATAATAGAGGATGTTCCTTTTGAGGGAAATTCTGAACAAAATTATTGGTTCGCTTTCAGAGCACATTGTTTTGAAGCTCACAGAAAATACAGACTTAAAAAAAGTTATTCTTCTTTTTTTAAGAAATCACCTGAAGCCACAAGAAACAAACAATTATCGAATAATTATAGAGGAAACGAATTAACTATAAGAGATATGGAAGTTGATTATAATCGTTTTAAATGTATCTTTGAATCTCATGATTTTGATAAATTAGAAAGTTTTGTTAAAGTTCTACCTTTCAAGGTTGCATTTACAGCTACAACAGCTATTGCTGTATGTGTTGATATAGAGGGAAAGGCTGCTGCAGATATTTATAATTATGATGAATCCGTATTTGTTCCAAGTATCTATTTATCTGTAATACCAAAAGAAACTGAAACTATTATTATAATTTCCAGATTTAAAGAAGATGAATGCTATGAGAATTTCATCAAATCTTTAAATTCTTGCAAAGATGATAAAAAGATTTTCTCTTTCTTAACTTATTGTTTAGCAGAATACAGTGAAAACGTCTATTTTTCTCCACTACTAGTTGATAAAATATTAACTAGTAGTGAAAAAGAACTAATTTCAACTGCTTTTTTAGGATGTGTTAGCCCAAATCAAGAATTGAGATTCAAAAGCATGATGAGCACATTTAAATTAGATTTATTTAAATACAAACTATAATATACACTGTTGGAAATTGACACTATATTTTTTTATCATATTTAATCCTCTTTTTCTCGATAGATTAATTATAAGCCAATCTTTTTAGCTCAATTAATGTCTCTTATTGACGAACTGAGAAAAATCCATTTAGTGAAGTAACAATTTTTTGTAGAAACATGCTCTGTACTACAAATTTCAATCGAACATATGAAACTGAATCTTGAATGAGTTATAATTTTTATATAGTCTCTTTTTGTAGTCCTAGATGTGATTCAATAAATATGATGAAAAATTAAAACTATCACTTTCTTGTTTTTTAGCTCTGCAAATAGATTAGAGTAGGAATAATTAAAAAGACCGTGAACCTTTTGATATTGAAAGGTTTTACGGTCCTTTTATATTTATTATAACCATTTTACAACGAATATAAATTTCATCTTAGAATGTAAATCATCATCTTCGATATTTGAACGTTCAACTTTTATTGGAACCATACTCAGCCATATGTTTAAATTCTCTAAGATAATATTACTCTTTCCAATAATAAAGAATAAGAAATCATAACTATTTAATCAATTTTTTAATGTTTTGCCTACTCAAGTTACCATTTAAAATTGTTTACTTTTTTGATAAACTCAATTCGAGGTGATAGACATGTATAAAAATAAACTTAAAGAATTAATGTTAGAAAGAAATATCAGTAATCACAGGTTGGCAAAAGAAACTTCAATATCTCGTCAAGCCATTAGTAAAATTAAAAACAATGAATTTCATGATATTTCAGTTAATGTATTGACTGAGCTATTAGAATATTTTGACATGCCTTTTAACGAATTTGGGACAATATATACTCGTGAAGAATGCTTGCAAGCATTACTACCAAATAGAGGTTTTAATCAAAAAAACTTGAATCTACTAGAATCTCTATTTTCTAAAAATCTTCATATTTCATGCAAATACCATCCTTATTCATCAAAGCAGTGTTTAAATATTTATTCCAAAAACTATTTTAAAAAGTTTTCTTTTTCAGGAAATATGCGAATTAATACTAGTTTATACGGACTAACATTTGAAATAACAGATTTCGATTTATATAGGAAAAGTGAAAATTTTCATTTTGATGATTTCTATGATTTTTATAAAGATTTCATTATCCAACTAGAACATTATGCGTTAACTTTAGGATTCACCCAAATTGTTATAAACATCAATTCTTATTTTGATAAAAATTTAAAAATGCAATTAGAGCCCCGAAAAGTAAATTTAAAAGATTTAAATTTACTGATAAATAAATACAAATATTCTAATAGAGAAAATGAATTAATTAAAACATCGATCATTAAGCAATTAGGTTACATAGAACATAGCTATAATGATTCCCAACAAAAAAGAAAATATGAAAAAGAGAAGATAAACAATTATGTAGACTGTTTAAACCATCTAACCTTTTTTGAAAAAGAACAAAAACGTATTTCTATATTTTCAGAGAAAAATATATATTTTAATCATGATACAAAAAAATTTATCAAACCATTAAATTCTGAAATTATCCCAAAAGAAAAACTCGAAAAAGATATTAAGCGGCAATGGGAATGGCTATAACAGCATTTCTTTTAGCGTTTCTCTATGCTATACTAGTCTCGGCAACTTGCCCCCAAAGGGGGGTGGTTCCAATGGAAAAATTAATATCGCTAGTCATTGCGCCTATTTTTGTAGGTATTGTTATTAAACTTTTTTCTCACTGGTTAGATGAGAAAGACAATGACTAAAAGCAAGTTGCTTCTAACCCGCACATTCGAAGTCGCAACGAATGTAAAAAAAACCACTCTATTCACAGTAGAGTGGTTTTTGTGTTCCATTGGTAAAAATTAATATCGCTTCGCACAATCATAGTACCAAAAATACATCAAAAAAGCAAATATTGGCTATAGAAAGCAGTCTAATTTAATAGAATCAAAAGGGCACTAAGCTTTATTTTCTTACCTTCTATCTACTTTGTAGGATAAGTATTTTTTATATCAGGCAACCCAAGAATATAATCAGTACTTGTGTTGTCGTACTTTACTAATTTAATAAGAGATTTTACAGGAATACTTACATCGCCACATTCGTAGTTGCTATAAACTCTTTGGCTGACATACAAGGCTTCGGCAGTTCTCTCATTTTGAGTTAAATCATTATCTTCTCTTAGATCACCTATTCTTTTATACATCTTAGTTCCCCACAGTTAACAGAAAATTACTACTAGACAAAAAAATTGAGAGAGAGATTACTAATCTTTATCTCAATTTTCGGTGTATTCATGACTGATTTTTCAAACTGTATTGACCGTTTTTAGAAACACAATTTGATCAATTAATAAAAAAAGAAAAGTTAAAATCTTTGAATAATTCCAATTGCTATTTTGTAAGTTCCTCGAGTATCAACAAAATCATATACCAAGAAATGAAGTTAGGCCTATTATGACATTATAAATATCTATAAGTTCGATAACTTACTCAATATTCTTTAATTGAATAATCTCGCCAATGTCATCTATATCCAAAGCTTCTGCAATTCTAATTAAATGATTAATTTGTATTCTTTGTCTTTTACCGTTAGCTAGTTCACTCAATCTTGCTACTTCTATATCAGATAATCTAGAAAGCTCGCTCAAAGAAATATTATGCCTATTTATCAAATCGTGAATTTTTATTTCCAATACTTTTTCTTTCATAAAATGCTCCCCCTCTATTGCTTATATAGGCATGATAATATATAATGAGTTCAAACCCTTTGCTGATATAGGCAAACACCCGAAATTAATGGAGTTAGGAAATGAGACAAATTTTTTTCTTTGAAAAATAAAGTTATAACTTAGGAGGTTCAACATGGCTCACCCAGTAAAAATGATCACCTATCAAGATCTACATAAACTAAATCATTCAATCCAACAATTAAAGAACTGGCACGAAACATTCAGTTCACTAAAAAACAACATCCATAATCACTCTATTCCCGATAATCTCTTTTATGAGCATGAAAGAATACTAAAAACAATAACTCAAGAAACACAAAAACTTAAAACCAAAGAAAAACTGAAAAACACTTTGATTTAAAATCCTAGCCGCAAAATGGGATTTTAAAGTTCATCAGTATTAGCCGAACTGATACTGATGAACGATAGATTCAAACAAGTAGTTGGATAACCGGCTACTTGTTTTTTTGATTACATATCAGCAGTAGAATGAGAATATTCACGATATTTAGACCGATTATTATTTTTCTCTAGTAACCAGCGCAACGCAAAAAAGCCTAGAGGAAATCCCCTAGAGCTCACTACTACTATATAAATTAGATTTTAATCTCATTCTCTATTGCATATTCTTCTCCAAGTGCTTCTTGTAGATACTTTGTTATTTGATTAACCTCATCAAGAAACAATTCTTTTTCTATATCTGAGTTAAACCCAATGTACTTGAAACTAATATCTGTATCAATAAATAGGTTATTATATTTTTCCTGTAAGGAAACTAATTTTCTTTCTAATTCCTTATCTTCCACTAACTCTTTAGGTATATCGTTATATAGAAAATGCCCATCTTCATATATCCATATAGGAAAACATTGATACTCCAAATATAGTTTTATTTTTTTCATAGCTGTACGCCTAAATTAAATGGTACATTAACTAAACTGATTGATTCATTTCTATTTTTCCTTAAATATTTAAATTTATTTCTTCTATATTATTTTGTGTAGACATCTGAATCAATCCATTAGCAAATTGCTCTATAAGACCAATTTCACTGTATAGATAAAAACAGCATCTATGTTTACGTTCATCGTTATCATCTATTTCCATGTCTACTTCTATTTCTATTTTTCCTGTTGCATCTGCTGGAGAAAAATTCAGCGAAAAAGCTGGCGTGAAATCTCCTTCTTTTTTTCCAAACTCTACATAACAACTATCATTAAATTTAAAAGAAAATTCCTTAATTCTGTTTCCAATAATTTCTAAGTCTGTATTCTCAATATAGCATAATTGATAAGCTGAAATATATTTCGATTTAGCGCTAACTTTTATTTCTAATAAACTTGAATCTTCCCAATTTTTTCCTATTTTAATGTTGCTCATATTTTCTCCATTGGACCATAGTTAGTCAAAATATTTCTCTATATGGCGAAACGACATCCGTTAGTATCTATCTTTTTACTCCCTCCACTGATAGAATACTTTTTTATCTCACTTTCCCTGAAACTAAAGAAAACGTTGTATTGTCTCCATCACTACACTCAATACTAATAGAATCATTTCCCTCTAAATAATATTCTTCAATTATATCTCTAAATCCCATTTTCCATAGAAAAGAACCATCGTTTTTATAAACAAATATATCTAACTCACAAACATATATAATATAGTTTGAATCAGAATCTATTAATATATCATATAATACGGAAGGTAGTTTTTCTTCAAACAGCACAGATTTAGTAGTATAGTCTATACACGCAAAAATACTATTTATCCCTAAAAACACCTTATTTGATTGAGGTAATAATTTTATTTGTGGTTCCAAACCAATATCATAATAAATAAATCCTACCTCAGATAAATTGTTACTAAATTTTATAAACTTGTTACTTTCAGACACTTCTTCACTGAATAAGAAAGAATTCTTACCTAAGTTTTTCTCTAATTCAATTGCTGACTCATAATACTCTATTTCCCAAGAATCCATTTATTTCCCACCTTTAACAATTATTGTTAGTAATCTGTCTCCATCCCAAACAGATTCTATTTTTACGCCCCCACTTGGACCTTTTAAAAAGCTTTCTCTTACAGTAGTTGTATAATTTACGGTTGGCAGACCTGGTAACTCTTTAGCCACATAGCTTCTTGTTTCTGTTTTTAAAATATTGGAAGAATCATTAATAGCATCTTTTAAATGATTATTTAGGAATTCTCTGCTATTCGGTGTATCATAAATTCCAATCTTACTTAACTCACTTTGCATAGTTTGTGATCTTTGGATGTTATGCTTATTTCCTTTAGCTTTTCCAAACAAGTAATCAAGTTTATTTCCTAGCTCTGGACTTTTTAGGTTTCCAACCCCACTAACTTTCCCAACATCTTTCCCTCTATCAACCGTCTTAACAACCCCTGCCGACTTCTCAAACTCTTTCAACGCTTCCCACTCTTTAGCAGTCAACTTAATCGCATCCAGCGAATAATCACCATTTCTCAGCAACTTAGCTGACTTCAAAATATCTTTCACTCGATCAATCGGTAACACAGCTAATAACAAGAAAACACCTGAAGATGAGCGTTGCATCGTCGTAGAATCTTTCGCAAGCAGGATCTCAATATCATCAATATTGGTAAGGATTTTAAAAATCTCTGGTCCATACTCTTTAAACAATTCAACATTATGAACACGAAACAGTTCATGTAACTCTTTTGTTTTCTGAACATCCAATTTTCCATTGCGATAAATCTGATATTCGACGCCATTCGATAATTCTTTGATGACCACATCGATTCGGTCTTTCGGCTGTGCCTTGTTAAAGTCCTTTAGTGCTTTATACCATTTTTGATTTTTAAAATCAATGGTTTTATAACCATCTTTACCGCCTGAAAAATTCCCAGCACTGCCTAGGAAGGCTAATCCTTCGGCAATCGAAGCAATAACTGTTTGGACGTCTGAGAAATCACTGCCATGCGCTGCTTCAAAGGCGCTATATTTTTCGAGAATTTCAATTTTCTTGGCGGTTCCCAGCATGCTTTGTTTATTAAAAAATTGATTCACAAATGGCACATCTTCAAAGGCTTTTGCCAAAGCTTCCATGATCACATCATTTTCTGCTTGTAAACGACGTAACTCAGCTTTTAGCCCTTCCATTTTTGCGGTATCTAGATCATTTTCTGCTGGTCCAACTTCTGAGGTAAAGGCGCTCAAATAAGAGGTGATTGCATCATCAAGGGTATTTAAGGCATTGCCCACTGTGGTTGATACTTCTGAGTAGGCATCAAAATAACTTTTAGTAGAATCCCACCCTGTACCAGATAATTTCCCTGCACTTTGAAACGCTTGTTGCGCCTCTTTAAAGGAATTTAGTTGATCTAATACAGTTAAACGTAAATTTTGCACTTCACTGGCAACATTTTGCCATTCAGTATATCTAAATTTAGGCATCTTCCTCCTCCTTTTGTGCTTGTTGCTTTTTTTGCAGCCATAGGAGGTCGTCTTCTGCTTGGATTTTTTTACGTTCTGTTTCACTTACTAATTCTGTTAACTCTTCTTTGCCCGCATCAAAGGTTCTGAACGCTTCTGTTCGTTCATCTTCTAGCATTTCTAAATCTATTCTAGCTGAACGTTCTGCTTCTGTTCCTTTGCTGTAATAGAGAAATTCTTCTAATATCTCTGCTTGTTGTTGGTAAACACGTTGTAGATCATTGAGTAGAAAATCACTTTCAGTATCTTTTTTCTTTAACTCTATTTTTCGACCTTCATATTCTTCGATTTTCACCTGTAGTTGTTTTTCTTCCATAAAGCACCTACTTTACTGCATTTTTTTCAGCCTGTTTGATGGCTTGATGTATTTTTTGTAAGTTTCCAATGTCTTTAGACGCGTTGCTTTTAAACGTTGACACGATGGTACTAAGCGAAGAAACACTGCTTTTCATTGCACTAGCGGCGCTACTTTCAGAAAAACTCATGCTACTTGCTTGTTTCGGTTTGAATGATAGGGATGAGAGGCTGCTTGTAAATTTACTTGTTAAGGAATTTACGGTTGCTGCATCAGTACTGATTTTATCTGCCATCTGAATGTCTCCTTTGATCGATTAGTTGATTTTATCCTCTACATAATAGTCATCTTTTTAACTAAATTGCCCAACCATATAATTAGTTTTAAAAATATTATGTAAGATAAGAATACCATATTGAAAACTATAAACTTTATCAACTTATTCAGTGTACTTGTAACTTTTTGATAAACCATTGAATCGTTTAAATTTTATTGAAAAACTCTTTCTTTTCGTGCAAAATAAGTAATTGATATAGCTTATTTATTGATAAGACTTTTAGAAAATAGCGCTCTGAGAAGGAGGAACAAAAATGAAAACCAAAATGCCTGAAATTCTTTCTTTCATTTCAGAAGAAGCTGTTAGTAGAAAAATGACCAGTGAGGACATTGCCGTTCACTTTGGTTATGATAAACATCACTTTAGTCGGAAATTTAAAGAGATAAATGGATTCAGTATTGCTGAATTTCTCTCTAGTTTAAAAGTTGAAAAGGCGATCTTTGAACTTGATGAAGAAAAGCGAATACTCGACCTACAAGAGCGTTCAGGTTTTGAAAGCAGCGGTAGTTTCACGAATACGTTTAAAAAATATACAGGTAGTTCACCTAAAGAGTACAAAACGAAAATGAGTGAACTTTTTGATGATATGAAACGGTTTGAAACGGATGATAAGGATCAGTCGATAGCGCATTTTGAAGAAAAGAGTCAGTCTTTTTGCACCGTAACGATTGAAGTACCGGCTGGATTTGAGATGGGGATCCTATTTATTGGACTTTTCCGGACACTTATCCCGAATCATATGCCTATATCTGGATTAGCGACTAAAAATTTAATCGGAAATCCATTGAAAAATATTCCAAATGGAGACTATTATTTATTAGCTTGTGGCATAAGCCGTTCCACTAATGTTCTATCTTACTTTAACTTAGGCAACAGCTTGAGAGGGAAAGAAGATGAGCGTCTATCTTTCCCAAACTGTTCTGGCAATCATTACACGATTAAACTGAGAGAACCGATACCAGAAGACCCACCAATATTAGTGAATGTGGGAAAACTTTTGATCTCTCGTTTAAAGAACACAATCTAGAATAATATTATTCGACCGTGAAATGATAAACTAGTCGTAAGTTGATGGAATGGAGGAAATAGTTATGAGTTTAAATGTAAAGAGTGTCACTATAGGTTTACCAGTAAGTAATTTGGAGGAAGCTGCAAATTGGTATGAAAAACTTCTTATGAGTGACGAGAAAATCACCCCTGTTGAAGGTATTATTGAATATCAAATTGGTTCTGTTTGGATTCAACTATATGAAGAAAAAATTAATGTTTCAGAGAACGGTTTACGTTTTGAAGTGGAAGATTTAGACGCAGACTTTGAACGTTTAAAAACACTTGGAGTAATAACTGATGAAGTGATTGAGGATGTACCAGGTGTCCTTCGATACGTTGATTTCTCTGATCCAGATGGCAATAAATTATCTTTCTTATGGTTATACCCTCAAGAATAGATATAAATAGTGCTTATATAATGAATATAACGCTAAAACGACGGATAGATGATTCGTCGTTTTTTTATTTTAGAAATAATGCTTAAGTGGCGTAAAATATAACCTTGACTTGATTCTCTATGTTATATGAAATACGTTCATTTTTTATCACTGTCATTTTTACCTTTTCTCTATACTTAACTGTTAATCCATTTGATGGGTAGCGTATCATTATTCGTTTTACTTGGTTGATAACTACCTATATTCACTAAAAAAGTTAATACACATCCACTCGCAACGAAACACAACGCTTTACAACGTATATACAAAATGATATGATCATTACAAGGAAGGGGATGAGAATATGGCACAGTTAAACTTACGAATAGACGATGAGTTAAAGGAAGAATCTGCTAAGTTTTTTAATGAAATTGGCATGGATCTCTCTACAGGAATCAAAATTTATTTAACTAAGGTTGTTAAGGAACAAGCGATTCCATTCACACTTTCTCTAGGTCAAGATGATCTATCTCAAGCACTGAAAGAAATTGAAAGTGGTCATTACAAGACGTTTAATAATAAACAAGAGCTAATGAAAGAGTTAAACAATGAAGATTAAAACAGCTCCCACATTTGAACGGAACTACAAAGCTTTAAAGAAAAAACATTATGATATGAATAAATTCGAAGTGGTTCTTGACTAGTTACTTAGTCAAGATACTGAACAACTGGTGCATAAATATAAAGACCACGCCTTAAAAGGAAATAAAAAAGGATTACGAGAATTGCATATTGAAAATGATTGGTTACTTGTTTATAGAATTGATAATGACTGTTTAGAATTATGGTTACTTGCAACAGGTTCACATGATCAGGTTTTCAGAAATACTTAAGCAGTACCTTTTGAGTTTCCAAAGGGTACTGTTTTTATCTATTAAGACCAAGAAAAATCAGTTATAGTAACACTTTAATCCCTATAACTCTCTATCGCTTTTTCACAAGTACACACCACGTAGTGTATCTAAATGGATTAAATGACCAAAATTCCTCAGCTTTTTCAATATAATTCACGACTTGCTCCGCAAGAATGATCATTTCCCACTTATCATCAGGAAAAAGCTGCTTGATTCCATCTTCGTCAAAATAATGGTGAGGCACGCCTTCTTCTATTCCCACCTCTAATACAAATGTATCTTTTTCGATTTCTTCTCCCTTGCCATACAAATCCGCTTTTGTCGATTTGATCGTCCCTAAAAAATAGCCACCTGTTATAAGCGAATCGTAAATGCAATCAATCGCTTCAATTATTTTATCCAAAGTATTATGCTGAAGCACCGCCCAACTAAAAACACCATGCAAGAACTCTTTCTTGCTCCACGGATAGTTTTCCATCGAGGTCAAGGCTTCAACATAGTCAATGTGATTCTCTTCTAATTTTTTCGTTGTCAGTTCTATTGCTTTACTAGAATTATCGCTAATAAAAACCTCACAGCCCATTTTCCCCATCACCACACTGTGACGTCCTCCACCGCAACCTAGATCCCAAACCCGTTGCTCTTGCTGATTTGGAAATTCTTTTGCTAAGAGTTCTATGAATTTAGCGGCTTCAGGTTCAGGTGCTAATTCTATGTTTTTTTGATCATAAAATAGTGTATTCCAATCTGCCATATTCTTCCCCTTTTTCTTTAGATTTCCATTTGCTATGTACTATAAGTATATCCTATTAGCTACTCGTACTTGCCTCAAATTCTTTATTTTTGCTGTAATTAATTGATAAGCTGTGCCATAATTATTTTTGAACCGTTACTTATTGACTTGGATCTTATTTCTGAAAATCCTGTTATATCAACGTTTGCATCTATGTAAACACCTGTATACACCTATATTTCTAGTAAAGTACACTCTAATAGACAGACAAAATATCCCCTTCTATATTATCTTAGACTCAAAGGAGACAGCAAAATGAACTTTAATAAGCAATTAAAACTTTATCGTGAAAGAGATGGTTACTCTCAAGAAGAACTTGCAGAAAAAATCTATGTCACACGGCAAACAATTTCTAAATGGGAGAACGATCATACTTATCCTGATATTCATAATTTGATTGCATTAAGCACTCTTTTTGATGTCACTTTAGATGAATTAGTCAAAGGAGATGTAGCAATTATGAAAAACAATCAACACATCGAAGCGGAAAAAATGAATCGACTCTCTTGGGTTATGATTGTATTTATTGTCCTAACAGTTCTATCTATTGGTCCTGTTATGTTACTTTGGGATTGGTACGGATTGGGTATTTCTTTTGTTCTTTGGGGAATTTCTATGATTGCAGCTTTAAAAATCGAGAAAATCAAAAAGGAAAGAGATGTTCAAACCTATAGTGAAATTGTTGCTTTTATAGATGGGGAAGATCTTGAAGCCGCCAGAGCCAAACGAGATAAAAAAAGGGATCGCTGGAATAAAACAAAAATCGTTTTGGGCTTTTCATTAGTAGCTGGTGTACTTGCTGCGATTAGTTCGTTTCTATGGGTTTGGCTTTCGTAATATGCTTTAGAAAATTTATAGAAAGGACAACGTGACTGAGACATAACTCTGTGAGTCATATCCGGATAAACGGTGGGATCAGAAGCAACTCCTTCGGAAATAAATGCTTCTGTCCCACACCTTATTGGCCGTCTAAATTAACAAAATTGAACAAAAAAAGCACAAACAAGTTTTTTTTCTTGCTAGAACTTTTCATTCAATTTTATATACAATCCCATATATACACCTTGTATTCACAATAATTCTCTTTAAATTAACTTACTATTTTTTAGAATATGGTAATTGGATTTTAACCAATGAGCACGAGGAGCTTCCCTCTTACTTTATTTCTTAGCTATACAACAAAAAACAATATATGAACTTGTCTTTTTGATTAGATTTATGTAATTTCTAATGATAAATATGGTTTTGCGTCAGAAAATAAATCTAGAGACGTGTGTCTCTCATTTTGAATGGTATACTTTTTGTCGCTATTTTCTAAGTGGCTTTGGATCTCTTCGATCAGCTGAATAAGTAAGCTAGTTTCTTCTCTTTCATAGGCTGAAAACAAGTAAAGCTGTGCGATATTTTTATATTTCCCACTCATATTATGATACACTTGAATTTTTTTTTCTTGATACTTTTTTACGTATATGTTGGTACTTGTCAACATAATAAACCGATCATTCACATCTGAATTTGGTGGAGAGAATTGCGACTCCATTTCATGAAACATTGAAAATAACTCATAAAAAGTATTATCCCAATTTTGAACATCCTTTTGTTTTTCTAAAAAAGTAAATTCAATTTTCGCTAACGGCTTCATCACAGCTACCATAATACAAAACCTCTTTTCCGGCTGTTTAACATTCTTTTTTTTCTATTAAAGTGATACTGATATATGTTAAAAATAGACATACTCCCGTACATAATACGATTAAAATAGCTAAACTTTTAAAATTTGCTCCCTGCAATAATAATCCCACCAAGCTAGTCCCCCAAACCCAAGGAATCGCTAAGAATAAGTAATTGCCAATGATCATTGAGGCGATTGCTGTGATCAATAAGGATAACCCGCCAAACATAATCGTTGCTGTGCTGTTCAAATAAATCGTTGAAAAGAGAAAAATTTGGACATAGGCTGAAATACTCAACAAAATAGATAACAATAAAACCAAGTAAACCATAATCTGCAATTCACCAAGAATTACATTCAACAAAAATAAAGGAATAATAGAAATTAAAGCTGATATAAAAAGTTTGATAATGATAGCAACAGACTTAGTCACTAACTTTTTCTTCTTAGAAAAAACGTTGGATAATAGATATTGATAGTCAATAGCCTCTTCTCCTTTCATCGAAAAACTGACTGAAAGACTAACAAATAGTGGTAAGCACATAAAATAGACTTCAGTAAAATACCGTAATGATTCATAAAAAGTAAGACCTCTGTAGTAAAAATAACTATTTATAAGAATCGTTAAGAGCGTTGGGAATACAAGACTTATGTTAAATAGACTATCATGCTTTAGTAAAAAATTTTCTGCCCTCATTAGTTGGATACTTTTTTTCATGCTTAACACCCTTTCTATCTATAAAAAGCAAGCTCAGTACAATTCCCAATATCACTGCTGCGATAACCAAATAACTACTATTTGTACTCACTATCATTGGATCATTCTGATCGATAATTGAACCGCTAATACTTACATTTAGAGTTGGCATGATTGCTCTACTAGGCCAAGTCCACGGAATTACTTTGTACAGGTCACCATCCCCAAAAAACACAGTCAAAAGTGTTCCAAAAATAAAATTTATGATTAGTGTAATTAGAAAATTGCTTTTTCTTTCTAAAAATAAAACAAATGGAACCTGCCACAAACTTGTCACAAAAATCAGCATTGTTGATAAACAAATAACAACTCCTGAAGTATAAGGAAATAATAGATTGATACCCAATGCTAGTCCACTAAATAAAATTAAAAAGCTAGCATAATAAAATGTAATCACAAGCATTTTTGAAAACCATTCATAACTTCTATTATTTTTAGGTATTTGCAAATTTTTAAAATCAGTTGATCGTTTTTCATGGTTGTAAATAGTATGGACTATAATAGGGATTAACAGATTGATAAGTAGAAAGCTCAACCAATTAAATAAACTTGCAACAGCATTGTTATTCAACGATGTAAAAGAGAACCCTATCGTGATGATCCCAGCAAAAAATAAGAATAATAAATTTTGTCTCATGATTCCTAATGATTTTGTTTTTAACCATTCAGACTGAACATATCTAAACATAATTCTATATACCTCCTTCATTGGCTAGTACTTTCAAGAATGTATTCTCTAAATCCTTTATATTTTCAATCGTTTCTTCGTATTGAATAACGCCATTTTTAATAATTCCAACTTTGTCCGCTACATGCTGAATTTCTGTTAAGCTATGGCTCGATACAATAATCGTCATGCCCATTTTTTTTAGCTGCTGAAGTAAATCTCTAAACTCAATTACGCCTACAGGATCCAATCCGTTTGTTGGTTCATCTAGTATAAGCAATTGAGGATCATTTAAGATAGCTAATGCAATACCCAAACGCTGTTTCATTCCAACGGAGTAATCTTTTACTTTTTTTGAATCATCAATCAACCCAACTGTTACTAAAACTTCTGAAATTTTTTGCTCAGATAAATTATACCGTAGCGTTTGAACCTTCAAATTTTCACGAGCGGTTAAGTTCCCATACACAGCTGGCTGTTCTATTAAAAAACCAATAGAATCACTGTCTATTCCTAAAAAATCAATCCTTCCTCCATCAAAAGAAATAATCTGAGAAATAATTTTCAATAAAGTTGATTTTCCAGCACCATTCAATCCTAAGAGTCCATAGATTGTATTTTTTTCAACATTTAGGGAAACGCCATTTAAAATAACATTTTTTTTGTAGCTTTTCTTTATGTTAGCTACTTCTAGCGCGATACTCATGTGATAACCTCCTATAAGATTTTCTCACCAGTAATCACTATTACTAGCGAGAAAAAATATTTTAATACCTTCTCCATCATTTTGGCTCACCTCATCATCTGAACATTAGGTTCTTTGCTTATTTTACCCAATTACAGATTACTGTTTGAAGTTTACTTCCTTGACATCCCATAGTACATAAACTAACACTTGTGATTCTTGGTTCTGGTTTTACTCCGTTTATTGTTTGTGCTACATCTAAATCAAAATCATCAAATTGTGTCATTCTAGCTGTTCTCCTTTTATTTTTTCCCAATACCAACTGAACAGTTACATGTGATCGTTTTTAATGCACAGCCCATCAATACTCCTGTTACACATCCGGGGGTACATAAACTTTTACTTGTAATCCGTGGTTCTGGTTTTACCCCGTTTGTTGTTTGTGCTACGTCTAAATCAAAATCATCAAATTGTGTCATTTCTGTTTCCTCCTCTTATTTTTTTATTTTTTCCCAATACCTACTGAACAGTTACATGTGATCGTTTTTAATGCACAGCCCATCAATACTCCTGTTACACATCCGGGGGTACATAAACTTTTACTTGTAATCCGTGGTTCTGGTTTTACCCCGTTCGTTGTTTGCGCTACGTCTAAATCAAAATCATCAAATTGTGTCATTTCTGTTTCCTCCTCTTATTTTTTATTTTTTCCCAATACCTACTGAACAATTACATGTGATCGTTTTTAATGCACAGCCCATCAATACTCCTGTTACACATCCGGGGGTACATAAACTTTTACTTGTAATCCGTGGTTCTGGTTTTACCCCGTTTGTTGTTTGTGCTACGTCTAAATCAAAATCATCAAATTGTGTCATTTCTGTTTCCTCCTTTTTTCTTAATTTTTATTACACCTTAATTATAAGGTGGATCGTTCATTTTGAATGAAAACGTCTCAACAGCTCGTTTTTTATTCAAAACTGCTAATAACCTAATGCTTCAATCCAAGAACTTCTATTTCCATATCGCTCCCTTAATAACGTAAGCAACACACCTGAACTCCCACCCAATAAACCAATATCTGTTACTGACTTTCCAAATTCAATACTGGTAAAGCCAAAATGATTCTTCTCATCATAAAAACGAAGTATCTCTTCTTTAACCACTTTGATATACTCATCAAAATCTGACGTTCCAAGTTCCTTTTTAAACGTCAATAACGTATTCAATAATCCGCTATAGCCATGACAAATAGTTGCTGAAAACAATCCTTCTTCTTTGGAATAAATACTTCTAATTGATTGACTTGAAAAATCGATAATATCTTCCCTTTCTAATGCTTTTCCTGCATACAGTAACGCAACTGCAACTCCTGGAGTACCATAACACCAAGCATCACGATTTTCCACAACATCTGTTTTAGTATTTGTTAAATAATTTTCTAACGTCAACATTGCTGGCCAAATAATTTTTTGATTTTTCACTATACTATTTTTTATTAGAAAATCAACAATATACTCTATCGCTATAGCTTGCCCTGGCACAGTGATCCCTTTTAGCATACTTTTACTCAGAACTAATAGAATCCCTGCAATACCATGTGCCATACCTAAATTAAAATTTCCATCAGGATATAGTTTTGCTTCTTCTTCAGTAAATTGATTACGAGAACTAATATGAAAATTAGGATATCCAAACCGTTCATCTGTTAGGCTAACCAAATAGTTTAATATTCTAGTGAGCCAGTGTAAACTTTCATCATCGTCTTGTGTCAATAAGTAGAGACTTGTTCCTGACAGGCCTTCAATAATATCGTAGTCCGTCATTTCGACTTCTTTATCTGCAAGTAAATTTAGTTTTTCCTCTACGGATCGTAATAAAACTTTTTTCAAGTTTCCTTTTAATTTGGGATATTTCAAGTGATCGGGATCAAGACCGTCAATTCCAAGTAATATTCCAGAAATTCCCGAAAACATCGATGGATTTTTGATACCATACGTTTTTATTGATAAAACAATCTGTTGTAAATAGTTATGACCGTATTCTTCCCACGATTCTTTTGGAAAAAGACTAGATAGCTCTCCAAATAATAAACACAGAGAAGGAAATCCATGGCTTAATGCTAACGGGTGCCAATTTGAGTATTTAGTCCCATCAATAATCACAATGTTCTCTTCCGAATTGATGAGTTCATCAATTTTGTGATGATCCGCATGATTTTCAGCGCATTTTTTTAAATCAAATTTTGTTTTAAGCTGCAAAGTATTCTTCATATGATTCAGCCCTTTCCATCTCTTGATATAGTCGACAATTCTTCATTAAATGTGCATGTGTACCTATATCAACAATTTCTCCTTTATCCATTACGATAATCTTATCCGCATTTTGTGCTGCTAAAATTCTATGCGAAATAAATATTCCAATCTTTCCTTTTGTTTTTTCATAAAAAGAATCAAACACTTCTTTTTCTGAAATTGGATCTAAAGCAGAACTAGGTTCATCCAATATATATACGGATGCTTTCTTAAAGAATGATCTCGCAAGTGCAACCTTTTGCCATTGTCCACCGGAAAGCTGCCTTCCATTTTCAAACCAAATTCCCAATTGTTGATTTAAGTCTTCTTCATCTAAAAAATCAATATTCAATTCACGCATACACGTTTTCATTATTTCTGTATCTGAAATATTTTGAATATCACCAAAGCCAATATTTTCTTGAAGAGGTAATTCATATTTCACAAAATCTTGAAAAAGCACCGACAATTGTTGCTTATATCTAGTTTCTTCAATTTCCCTAAGTGGCACTCCATCTACTAAAATTTCTCCTTCTGAATTTTCATAAAGTTTAGTCAAGACTTTAATCAGAGTCGATTTTCCTGATCCATTCGGTCCTACAATAGCAACTCTTTCCCCAGCATGTAACGTCAAGTCTACTTTCTTCAAGGCTAAACTTTGTGTCTCTGGGTAGTGATAAGAAACCTTTTTAAACTCAATATCATGAATATCTGTGATCTCTGTATTATCTGGTATCAAGACTTCTTCATTTTCAACCTGAACAAATTCTTCTATAAATTCGAAAAGTTTTTCCATATACAGATTATTGTTATATAGAGCATAAATACTCGTCATCACACCTTTTGAACTAGATTGAATCATCGAGGTTACTTTGATGATACTTACAACATTTCCGACCAAAATAGTTCCAGAATAAGCAGCAGTAATTGCTACAAATAGCACAATCGCCCCAATAATTTGAACCCCCACTTCAAAAAGAATACTTAATTTCGATTTTTGATATAAGAGATCCATATCCTGTTTGATAAAATTTTCTTTTATTCTGGAAAATTTATTTATGATATACTCTTTCAAATCGTAAAACTTGACTTCCTTAAATGAAAAATCATGAGTTAATATATAATTTAAATACCAAGACTCACGTTCATCTTCCATACGCTGATATTGTATATTAAATTCCCGCTTACCAATCTGTATATAATAGTAAATGGAAGTCAATGGAACTAATGTTAGCAATAGTGCCATTTTCCAACTCCACATTGATAAGAAAATAATTGAACCAATCAACGTAATCATTGTCTTCATCAAATTAATAGTCATATCCAAACTTTGAGAAGGTTTAAAAGCTATTTGACCATTGATACGTTCAATTTGATTATATGTTTCTGAATTTTCAAAATCTTTTAATTTCATGTCACCACAAGCATTCATAATGATTTTATTTAGTTTGTACACCAAATTCACCTGCAGCTTTTGTTCAAAGATAGCCGAAATTTGTCCGACTATCTCACTCCCCACTGTAAAGCTAACAAACGCAATCAGCAAAACCATCACTCGATTAAGTACTTGATGAGCTACTATACTATTTAGTAGTTCTTGTGATAAATATGTTGTAAGTAATGGTACAACTGACACTAACAGACTCAATAATAAAATAACAATCAGATTTTTCTTTTCTAAATCATAGATAAGTTTTAAAGTCTTTTTTGTATTGGAATATAGATTCTTCATGATTAAGCTGCCTCCCTTGTTCTGGTGTGGATCAAGTAATTAAACACTTGACCTACAACAGCCATCACAAACGCCTCTTGATTTTGATCAACACCAAATAATCGATTACAATGCAGATGAATGAAACTAGAAAAAATATTTATCTTTTCTTCTAAAGAAAAGTCCATACGTTTGTATACTTCCAAATAATCTTCTACTGATTCTTTCCTTAAAGTCGCCCATTTCTTCATTTGGCTATCCGTACGTCTAAATTCATCTAGTATTTCCTTTTTATTCTCACGGAAATACAAACTGCTATCTTGACGTTTCTCATACGTATGCACAAGAGCTTTGATTTCAGAATCTTCCAAACTCAATTGGTCAATAAAGTCAACAACCGTTAATACTCCTGATAATTCAAACGGAATATCCAGTGTTCCCAACCTGTTACTATATAAAATATTTTCAACAACCTTGCTATCCGCCATAAATACCTTTTCAGCTAACGAAATCAATTCTTTCCCACCATAACGTTCTACTTCTCGTTCATAGGAATCGATCGTATACCTAGCGATCATCTCCTGCGACAACAACGTTTTTAACCAGTCAAAGATTCGAGTTGTATACTTTTGAAGTTTCTCTTCTGATGCATTGAAGCGCAAGCGAATATGCGGATGTGTGTCTATATATCTCATAAAGAAATAGTGAATTCCTGTTTCTTCTTCAAGTTTCGAGCAAAACTCTTTAATACAAAGTGTAATTAAATCCAACTCCTTCTTTCTTGTCGTATAAAGTTTAAAATAGAGCCAGTCATCATAAGGAAGTTTTGTGCTTGTTTCAAAATCGCTCGTTACAATTGATTTCGGTAAAATAGTTTCATCCGTCTCTTTTTCAACAGAAAACATTGGCACTACAATCTCAGCAGTATAACTCTCGTCGTTTTGGTCAACAAACACATTCTCTCCTTCTTCGCAGGCTTGCAGTTGTATCCGCATTTGTGCCTTAGAATTTTTTTTGTACTCTGCAAATAAAATCTCTAGTTCAGAATCATTGCTAAAATGGATTGGAATACGATTATCATAGTCAGTTAAATAGAACCTGTTTGGAAGCGCAAATGCCTCTTTGTATTCACTGAATTTCTTTTTAAATAACTCAAAATCATTAATCATTTCAGGCATAAGACTCTCTGTAGAAATGAACCATCTTTCTGGCGACAAAACGATACTTTTATATCTTAATTCAGGTATATGATCGAAATCAGAATAGATCCTATGCCAAGGGAATTCACTCCACGAACGTTTCCTGTATATCGAAATCTCATGTAAAAAACGCAACATATTATGTGAAATACCTGCGTTCAGCATATTCGTTGCCTGAAATTCAAGTAGATCTCCGTTTTTTCTATTTCTAGCATAAAAACCGTAGTTATCAATACCAATCAAAATATCTTTAATCGTTATCTCTCGACTCACTTCCAAAGAATTATTTGTAAATAAAGAGAGTTCATATTCTTTAAAATGAGGATTTATTGAAACATTACCATTGCGAATATTACTAGGAACATAGCTGATTTCACATGTTTTCACATACTTATTTCTTTTAGTTGTTTCTTTATCTTGAATCGTTTTAATTGTTTCCCCAAAATGGTTACTTAAATGACCAAATCTTCCAAACGTTTTGCCAGCGCCTTGAGATCCTCCCCCTGGGCTGAGATATGCTAGATATTTTTCTCCTGATTTTTTCAATAGAAAGAATGCTTCTAAGGACTTTAATAATTTAGTGTCTTCAAACTGGGAATCGCCTAGTAATTTTTTGACATCCTTTTCTCTAAGATCAATCGCAGCCCCTTTTTTCTCTGCCACATTTATCTTCGAAAGAAAATAGTTTCTCAAGCGTAAATTATAATCAGGTATCACAGGCGCTCTGGAAATAAAATCATTTTCAGGCTTATCATAGGAAAATGGTGCTCCCAATCCATTACCCGTATCAAATAAATCCGTTAGCGGAACTTCTTGACTAAATCCATACTTGTCTAAAAACTCATCTTGATACAGTTGTATGTGCGCAAAAGCTGGATTATTTTCTGATGCTAACAATGTTAAAAAGCTAACTGCCTCGTTTATTTCCTCAACTAAGTTTTGAGGAATAGAAATCGAATCATTGTTTAAAAGACTATCAACTTGAAGAGGTGATGTACTTCGATAAAGAGTGTTCATTTCTTTATACAACGTTAAATAGGTTTGTTCTCCTGTTCCAAGTTTCATCTTGTTGTATTGTTTAATTTGATCATCAACTTTTTGCAGTTGAATAGCTCGTTCAGAAAAATACGCATTTTTATTCAACTCAGTGATTAAGTACTCCAACTGATTACTCACAGTCATCGGCGGCCTTAAATTCGAAATCAGAAATTCGTTTTTTATCAATTTATATAAGAAAGAACTCAACTTATCTTCATTTTGCTTAGGATACGCTTGTCTAAGCGTAGCTAATAAATTTTCAAATGCTACTAGATTTTGACCTTGATCCATCAACAACTTAAATGGCATTGATAGCTGAATACTCTCAGTAGAACTTGCTGTTTCAGTATTGTATAGCACGTAGGCACGATTTCCTTTTGTGTAAACAGCTGGGTTGATTTTAAATTCCAAATGTTGATATCCATTTAACTCTTCTTTTTTGATTACATTGAAGATCCAACTTAAATCAGCTCTAGCAACGTGTTCAAAGTTCTTTTCATCAAATGCAAAGTTTTCTTTATTTGTTGAAGTTTTTGCTATACCGACTGCTGAATAGAGACCAAATGGAGTTGTTCTTGTATTTCTTCTCAAAGCATACTTCAATAACGACTGCTCTAAATTCCTTTTTTTCTTATTCGATAGTGTTTTCCCATTGACTAAATACTCCGTCGCTTGATCATAAATCGATTTGCTAGAAATCAAGACCTGTTCTCTAAATACTGGATCGTTAAACAACTCTTTAACATCTGTATTCTTTTCTTTTTCAGAAACGGTAGGTAATCTAACCATTACTTCCTCGTTTACTTCATAAAGTTTTTTCATACTTTCATTCCTCCTTATTTTACTAATTGTTCTTTTCTTGATGTCCAATCGGAATATAAACCCTATTGGATAATCTTATTTTCATATAATGTAAAACAACAGAAAAAGTACTTTTACCTTTTTCTACTGAATTTAGCGCTAGGAACTCTTTTTTAATATTAACTATTCTGCAATCTATCCGTCCCGTAGATAAACACGCGTTTTCTTTCATGATCAATAGTCTGTTCTTGATTTTTCAACTCATTACCTCCTTGCTACATATTAAGTATACGGTCATTTTTATAAACAATACTGCTTCACTCTGGAGATGCTCCTCTTTGATCAAAACTGTATTTTTAACGATTACTTTTTTGCAGTGATGATGTCAAAACCGTGACGGTTATACTATTAAAGAGATCAATGCTGATTTTTATATCAGAATGATTTTTCTTCCTTGTGAGCGTTACTATCCTTGCTACATATACAGTATATCTCCTCATAGCAACAATGCTTTGTTTACTCTGAAGACAGATAATTATTATCAGAACTGCTTTTTTTGTAACTAGGCTTATACAGTTGTGATATCAAAATCGTTAAGTGGGCATTTCATTAAACTATTATCTATAGAAATGAATTCCCTTCACTTTACAGACTCGCCTGCTAGTAGCTCTTCATTTACGACGTTGTTTTAACCGCAGAAGGCTGGTCCAAAATCTACACAAAAAAGGGTGTGGTATGACTCGTAGAGTCACACCACACCCTTAAGGAATCCAGATAAATGCAGGGAGCAAAAGGTCCTCCATGCTTCGAGGATCGGAGTGAAACGAGAACCGTAGATGCAGAAGCAACGAATTGATGTTACAAAGTACCTACTTCACGTTATTTCGATCTCATCAATCTCTATGTATCAAAGGTACCAAGAATTGAAGGACTGTGCTAAACACTTCTTTCCCCCTCTTAATTGCCTGTATTTAGATAGAAAAAAAGCATGGTATTTCCCATGCTTTATCAAGGTGATAACCGGATTTGAACCGGTGATCAAGGTTTTGCAGACCTGCGCCTTTCCTCTTGGCTATATCACCATTTTATTCTTTTAAGTCCATCAATTCTTTTGGGATTTTTGGTTCATAACACAACCCAATACAAAAGTTCTCCATATTCAACATTCCTAACTTTACCAATACTTGTCCAATCATTTTTACTCCTCCTATTAATTGTCATTTATATTTTGAAAGTAGCAGCAATTTGTTTTCTACTATCAACTTAAAGGTGATAACCGGATTTGAACCGGTGATCAAGGTTTTGCAGACCTGTGCCTTTCCTCTTGGCTATATCACCATTTTATTCTTCTACGTCCATTAATTCTTTTGGGATCTTTGGCTCATAGCACAACCCAATACAAAAATATTCTATGTTCAAGGTACCTAATCTTTCTAACAATTGTCCAATCATTTTTTAGTCCTCCTTTAATTTAAAGTGCCTCATGTAACTTAGGTAGCAACAAGACAGATGCTGTGAACGCGCCTAAAACAATTAAATTCATTGAAAGTAATGTTAACGGTATTATGAAGTTTAAGGTTACTACACCTTGTGCTATCAATGCTTTTTTTCTTAACTTCTTTCTTTTGGTTTTATTATAAATTGGATTCTTCTTTGAATCTGATGGAGCATATAGATATGTGATGATAAAACCTAACAAAAAGAGAACAAACAACAATTTTTCTGAAAACAAAAAACCTATTGAATTCAGCCAAGGGACGCCAACTAGTAGCACCAAAGAGAGAATAGCGCATTTAAAATCAGAACTAGCATGTGCTCCTTGAGCGTTACCGCGTATAAATAAAAAGAAAAAATGGAAAACAAATACTGGGAAAATAATGTTTAAAATCCACGCTACTATATAAATTATTACTAGTTTATAAAAATTAACTAAAAAGAACTCCAGTCCTAGTTTACATTTTAGATAGTAGATAGTATCTGTTTTATCAATCTTTAGCTTCCTCAATAAAACAACTGACAATTCTTCCACAAGATTTTTTCTTTCAATTCGTTCCATTTCATTCACCTCACACCATTAGTATAGTCGCTATAAGCAACTTTAGAATCTTTTATCCTAACAGAGTATTTTTTTATCAAAACCGCAACAGCTTCTATCTCAAAAAACAAGTTAGCTAAATCACGCAATTCGGTTATAATTCGTTATAAAGTGGTGCCCAAAATCAAAAGAAATGCTATAATAGCATTATTAGGAGGCGCTTTGGTTATGATCTATTCGTTGACTTTGCTTTTACAAGCTATCATCTTTTTTATTACGCTAAAGATTTTCACAAAAACTAAAGGTTTAACTCTGATAGAAAGTCTATTTTTTCTATTATTAGTGTTAAACAATGTATTTGTTATGCAGTATCTAGGAAATATTGCTTTATTAACGAATATACTCCTACTATTTTGTATCGTATATACTAGAAATAAAGAATGGATGTATGCGTTATCAACTGTTTCCATTGTAATGATTGTCAATATTCTTGCTGATCATATCGCAACATTTATATTATCGCTGATGTTCCAAATCCATATCTTAGAATCAATGACTAGCGATATCATGTTTTACTTATTACTTTCCTTTATTTTCGCTTTAGGAATAATCGTCCTCACAAGAAAATTTTTTGAAAGTAATGCGCAATTCTTAACCTCAAAAAAAGGACGGAAACCATTCACGCTCGCCACAGTATCGATTTGGTTTGTATTTTATTTGAATGTCGTTTTCGAGTTAGTCTCTGGTAATCAAAAAAACATCGTTGAGCTTAATTTATTATTTTTTGCAATCATCTTACTTGTTTCAGGTATCACCATTGCTTCATACATACAGTCGATCAGACGAACTTATGAAACAGAACAACAAAAATTAGAGTTTGAAATGATGAGAACGTACACGAATAATCTGGAGCAACAGTATTCTGAAATTAGAAAGTTCAGACATGATTATCAGAATATTCTCACTTCATTAGAAGGATATATTTTAAAAAAAGATTATACGAACTTAGAGAATTATTTTTTTGAAAATATCAAACCTACAGGCAAACAAATTCAACAGAATAATTTTGTTTTAAAGGATTTGTCTAAAATGAAGTTAGAAGATATTAAAAGTCTAATTGCTGCTAAGGCCTCCGTAGCACAAGAAAAAAATATCAAGGTTGTTATTGAAGTGACTGAACCTATAGATTTTATTAATATTTCTAGCGTTACGTTAATTAGAGCCCTTGGAATAATTCTTGATAATGCTATTGAAGCTACTGAGACAATAGAAAATAAAAGACTCTCTATTGCTTTTATAAAAAATAAAAATTCGATACATATCGTTGTTGAAAATACATGTTTGGATGATTTACCTAAGCTTCACGTCTTAAAAAAAGAAGGCTATTCTACAAAAGGACCAGATAGAGGACTTGGTTTAAGTAATCTACAAGAGCTAATAAACTCCTCTTCAAACAGTACATTAATAACAAAAATAGAAAACACCAGCTTTAGCCAAACCATCACAATTCTAAACGATTAAGGAGAATTAGTATGCTATCAGTATTTATTTGCGAAGATGAAAGAGAACAACGTCAAAATATCGAGGATTACGTAAAGAAAACCATTATGATCGAAGAATATGATATGGAATTAGTTCTTTCAACAGATAGCCCTATGGAAGTACTAGATTATGTCAAAGCAAATCCTAAAGAAACTGGTTTATATTTTTTAGATGTTGATTTAGGTCAAGAGATGTCAGGAATTGCATTGGCTTCTGAATTACGAGAAATTGATGATTTTGGAAAAATTGTTTTTGTTACAACCCACGCTGAATTATCCTATCTTACTTTTACTTATAAAGTAGAGGCTATGGATTACATTATTAAAGATAATCCCGAAAATATTCGAAGCAGAGTACAAGAATGTGTGCACACCGCATTTAAAAGATACAAAAATGATAACCAAGAGAAAAAAAATATCCTAAAAATCAAAGTAGGTGATAAACTCCATGTGTTGGATTACGACGATATAATGTTTTTTGAAACTTCACCAGTTCCACATAAACTGGTCGTTCATTTAGATGATTCTCAACTAGAATACTACGGGTCCATCAAAGATATCCCACAAATAGCTGGAAATTTTTATCGTTGTCATAAATCATTTGTAGTAAATAAAAAAAATATAAAACATATAGACAAAAAAAACAGAGAAATTGAATTAAGCAACGGTGAAACCTGTTTTATTTCAACCAGATTTATGAAGGGCTTACTCTAAGTTTTTCATTTACTATTCAAATAATACTAAATGAAAAACTAGTAAAACATACTTTGAAAAAGCTTCTCTCAATTACCGTTTCAATGGTTTATAGTCCGTATCGTTTGAACAAAACGAATGTCATTTTAGGCAGTTCTTTGAGTATGCCTCTGTCAAGTGAATCAAAAAAAGATTTTTAAAGTTAGCTATCAACTTTAAAAATCTTTTTACTTGTCACTCAACCAGCTTAAATATAATACAAATTCTCCGACGGATAAACCGCATCACTCGTAATATCCAAACCTAATTCTCTTAACGTTTGCTCATCATTCTTACTCAACATCACCGTAGAATGCGCTTGGACACCATTCAATTCAGATAATTTATCATACGCCAATTGTGCTGTCGGGTTCGTAACAGCACTGATCGCTAGCGCAATCAAGATTTCGTTGGCTTTTAAAGCCGTAATTTTACTGTGAAGATCTTTTCGCTTCATCGTTTGAATGGTTTCAAGAATCACTGGAGATAATAATAAAATTTCATCTGAAATATTAGCTAATGTTTTAATAGAATTCAAAATAGCAGATGAACATGAATCCATCAAGCTACTGGTTCTTCCTGTTACAATTCGACCATCTTGTAACTCAAACGCAATAACAGCAGGCGTATCATTACTTTGGGTTTGCTCTCTTAATTGCTCTGAATATTCTCTAGCAGGAAGTACCGCTTTGCGGTCTTCTTTTTTCAGCTCGACTTCTTCCATGATCAGCTTAATGCGATTGACAGTCTCTTCATCGATCAAGCCTTTTTTAAAGTCACATTCTGTAGCAAAACAGCGACGGATGATTTCTTGTTTAGAGGCTTCTTTCACCACATCATCATCGATGATCCCAAAACCAACACGGTTCACACCCATATCTGTTGGGGATTGATAAACGGATTCTTCTCCGGTAATTTTTTCAATGATTCGTTTGATTACTGGGAATGTCTCAACATCACGATTGTAATTAACAGCAACTTTTTGGTACTTATCAAAATGAAATGAATCGATCATATTCACATCTTTCAAATCAACAGTCGCTGCTTCATAGGCAATATTTAAAGGATGCTTCAAGGGAACATTCCAAACTGGGAAGGTTTCAAATTTTGAATAACCAGCAGTCTTGCCGTTACGGCTCTCATGGTACAGTTGATTTAAACAAGTTGCCAATTTCCCACTACCTGGACCAGGTGCTGTCACGACTACGATTGGTTTTGTCGTTGGAATATAGTCATTTTTCCCAAAGCCTTCTTCGCTGACAATTTTTTCAAGGTTGGATGGATAATCTTCGATCGCCGCATGTTTATAGACTTTGATATCTCTTCTTTCCAGTTTGTTGATAAACATTTTTGTAGAAGGTTGTCCACTGTAGCGGGTAATCACCACACTGTTGACTGCTAAGCCATACTCTCTTAATTCATCGATTTGGCGCAAAATATCCATATCGTAGGTGATTCCATAATCGCCACGAATTTTATTACGCTCAATATCCCCTGCATAAACACAAATCAAAATCTCCGCTTGATCTTTTAATTTTTGTAAAAGTTTAATTTTAGCGTCCGCATCAAATCCTGGCAGAACACGTTTCGCATGCATATCGCCAATCAATTTCCCACCAAATTCCAAGTAGAGCTTGTCATAATGGTCAACTCTTTCAAGGATATATTTTGATTGCTCTTCGATGTACTTTTGTGGATCAAAACCTCGTTTTTTCACGTAAGAACCCTCCGATATTTGTATACTGCCATCTATTATAAACTTATTTACGGATGATTACGATAAGGAACTTCATTTTAATTTAAAAAAAAAGCCCCTTATCTTGTTAGATACTTTCGATATGTAAAAGTTCCCGATATAAACAAGATGGCCAATATCTTAGATCCAACACCACTATACAAAAACAAACAAACTGGAATCACCACGCTGACTCCATAATAAACCCACTTAACAAATAACTTACCTGCGTGTCTCTCTGTCTTATTTTCTGGAGAGCTTTCATACCTCATCGTATCTAGCGGATTTCTTGCTAAAAATAACCCATTTGACTTCTCAATAAGTATCCCAAACAACAGAACTACCAAACTAAATACAATTAAAAATAGTAAGACTTGGTCCTTTGAAGAAAATAGACTGTCCATCTTGAACCTCCTTTAACTACATACATTATTATACAGCAAAATAAACCTATGTTCCTCCAACAGCAAAGGTGACAAAGGTTTATTTTATATACTTCATTCCATACTATACAATTGGCGGAGTTCCTTCCGCATTTCCAACTATCGCATCCATTTGAATCAACGCGTCTTTCGGCAATGTCCCTACGCCCACTACTCTTCTAGCCGGTAAGCCACCTGGGAAAAATGATCCATAAACTTCATCTACGACAGCCATATCTGCAATATTTTTCACAAATATATTCACTTTCACTACATCAGCTAATACATGATCCACACTTTCGATGATTGCTTTGATATTGGCTAAGCACTGCTCAGTTTGCTCTTTTATGCCACCTGTAACGATGGTATTCGTTTTTGGATCAATCGGTAATTGCGCAGAAATATTATTGTAATGTGAAAAAGCAACAGTTTGCGTTGAGAATGGGCATTTTGGTGCTTTTTCCGTATTATTCGCTTCGATGATCAAGCCATGACGATCTTCAATTGCTTGTGGCGGTGTACCATCTCCATGTGAAACGACTGCTTCGATTTGGACTGCAGCACCCATCGGTAAATCTGCTACCTCTACAATTGTCCGCGCAGGAACATATCCTACTGCTCGAGCAATCGCCGAATCAGGGAAAAATGTGCGATAAACTTTGTTTACAGCTTCGATTTTAGAAAGATCTTTCAGAAAAATAGTCATTTTCACGATATCATCAAATGGCACATCAATACTTTCTAAAATTGCTTTGATATTTTGTAAACATTGACTTGTTTGTCTTTTCACACAGCCAGCTACTACTCTACCTGTTTTAGGATCGATCGGTAATTGCGCTGAAAGATTATTGTAGTGAGAAAATGAAACAGTTTGCGTTGAAAGTGAGTCACTTGGCGCATTTAGTGTATTATTTGTAAGTTTGATTAGATCACCTGCTTGTGGTGCGTTAGGAATCGTACCTTCACCATTTGAAACTAGGGCTTCAACCTGTACTAAAGCATCCATCGGTAAGGCATCGACTGCAACCACCGTTCTTGAAGGATGATAGCTTGCGAAAAATGATGCGTATACGTCATCAACTGCATCCAGGTCTTTGATATCTTTAACAAAGAGAGTGATTCTCACAATATCACTCATGACATGATCGATGCTCTCTAGAATTGCTTTGATATTTTTAAAACATTGCTCTGCTTGTTCTTTGATACCACCGGTAATTAGTTGTCCAGTTACAGGATCGATTGGCAACTGGGCTGAAACGTTATTGTAATGAGAAAAAGCGACGGTTTGTGACGATTGTAGATTTTGTGGTGCGTGTTCGGTGTTTCTTGCTAATACTGCGTTATCATTGCTCATAGTTCTATTCCTCTTTTCTTTTTCATACATTCAAATAAACAAATAATCAACTACGCAAAAATGTTAACGCTTCCAACGTGGTGCTCTATTAAAAACTGTTCTTTTATGCGTCCATCATTTTTTTACTATCCTGCTGTTAATATGGAGATCATGACAAATTGACAAAAATTATATCACTTATTTCAGTCTACAATAATAGCGCTAACATTTCAATAACCTATTTTAAAGTTCATAAAACGAACATAGGCAATTTTTTACATTCCTAGTTGATTTTCAGCTGTAAACATGTCACAATTTTGCTAGATAAGAGCCTTCAAAGAGCTGGCTCATTCTCAATGTTAGGAGTAACTGATACATGATAAAAAAAGAAGAAATGCCGCTTTGTGACGTGGCAACTACCGTTCAATTGATCGGCAGCAAATGGAAAACATTGATTATACGAGACTTGATAACAGGACCAAAACGAAATTCTGAACTAAAACGCTCATTAGCAGGCATATCTCAAAAAGTATTGACGGAAAGTCTTAATTCTATGATAGTAGACGGCATTGTGGAGCGAATAGACTTCCAAACCGTTCCGCCTCATGTTGAATATCAATTAACACCGCTCGGAGAAACGTTACTCCCTGTGATTGAGTCCATGAGACAATGGGGGCAATTTTATAAACAACAACGTTGATTGATAGTTACAAATTTGTGCCTACTTAACATTTTCCCAAAAGTTATTTATACTTTCATTAGAATGATAAACAGCTATTGAGGAGGAAATCAACATGAACTTTGAAACAACGCCCGTCGAGGCAGTCAATATCTCGAGTGAGTACACTACTTTAAATGGTGAGCCTGTTTTAAGAGTGGTAAAAAAAGAGAAATTAATGGAATTTGACGAAAATACTTATGCTAAACTTATCGACTCATCATTCCACAATGGAACAATCGAAGTGAAAATGTTGAGTCGGCTATTACCAGATGCCCCAGATTTTGCTCGTGGTTTTATTGGTATTGCCTTTCGAATCAATGAAGACGACACACAATTTGAATCCTTTTATGTTAGACCAACGAATGGGCGGATTGATGATCCAATCAGAAAAAATCGTGGTGTTCAATATTTTTCTTACCCTAAATATACCTTTGACTATTTTAGAAATCTTGGTATTACTGATTTTGAAGGACCAGCTGATATTGGACTTGATGAATGGATCAGTTTAAAAGCAGTCATTCATGGTGCCAAAGGGTCATTTTATTTAAATGATAATGAAGAACCAGTCTTAGTGGTAGACAATATGAAACACGGTGCTGACGCTAGAGGCGCTATTGGTTTCTTTGTGGATATTGGTACAGAAGCCTTCTTCAAGGATTTGAAGATTACCGCAACAGATTGAAAAAGCGAAATAGGAAAGAGGGCGAGCGGAACAAAACTGATCTTTAGTTTTGTTCCGCTCGCCTGTCTATTTCGTCATATATTTATTGTATACAATCATCGATTGATCTTCGCTGAATCTTGGCTAAGAAATTTGATTACTTCAGCTTCACAAAATTGATTACAATCTCCTTTAATCATATGCTTTAAAACTGAGGCCGCTGTGGCAAACTCAACTGTTTCTTGGGGGGATTTTTGTGCTAGCAATCCATGGATCATCCCACCACTGTATGCATCACCACCACCAATCCGGTCAACGATTGGATCGATCTTGTATTTTTTTGAACTATAATACTGTCCCTCTATCCATAACGTTCCTTGGAGCTCGTTACAGCTTGTTGAATGGACCGTTCGATGTGTCGAATAAAAGGCTTTAATAGTTGGAAACCTTGCATTCATTTCTTGGTAGTAGTGACGGATATCTGTGTCTATTGACTCTTCTGGAATTCCAAGCAAATGAATTGCATCTAATTTACCTGCTGAACAATAATCAACATGTGCCAAAATTTCTACTAAAAAATCGCCCGCTTCTTTTTGACTCCAAAGGTTCTGCCGATAATTACAATCAAAACTAACTTTACACCCTTGATTTTTAGCTGCTTTCACTAGCTTGATCGTAAATACCTGCCACTGTTTCGATAAGGCTGGTGTAATGCCAGATATATGGAAAATGTCTGCTCCTTCAAACAACTCCGAAACATTCCAGTCCAGCTCTTGCATATCAGCAAACACCGAACCTTGCCGATCATAAATCACATTTGTAGCCTGTAATCCAATTCCTTGTTCCACGTAATAGGTTCCGATACGTCCTTGGTTTTCCAATAAATGACTAGTGAACACACCATAACTGTGCAGGTGTTGTGCAATCGCTTGTCCCAACCTATTGTTTGGAACCTTACTGGCAAATTGGACTTGATGACCATAATTAGCCAGCGAGATGGCCACATTCGCTTCACCACCCCCATAATAAACCTCTAACTGGTTCGTACGATCCAGTCGCGTTCCCGGATTAGTTGATAAGCGCATCATGATTTCACCTAAACAAACAACTCTAGCCATTTTCAAGGCCTCTGATTTCAGCCAACTTTGCAGCGTACTGTTTAGCAATTTCCGTGACTTTTGCAAAGTTCCCTTCTGCTGCTGGAGCAAGTAGATTGCCGCCAACCCCAACGGCTATAACACCGGCTTTAAACCAAGTAGCCATATTTTCTAAACTAACGCCACCTGTCGGCATTAAGTTAATGTGCGGCAAAGGGGCTTTAACTGCGGACACCATACTAGGACCGCTACTATTTCCCGGAAATAATTTAATGATATCTGCGCCACTTTTTAAAGCTGTTTGCATCTCTGTGATCGTCATACATCCAGGTAAATAAGGAATTTGATACATATTACATAGTTCAGCTGTTTCTTGATCAAAGCTTGGGCTGACCACAAACTCAGCGCCTGCCATGATCGCCAAACGGGCAGTCATAGCATCCAACACTGTTCCTGCCCCTATCACGACATCTTGCCCTTGATAAGCTTTCAGCAACTCTTCAATTACGACTTGGGCATTCGGTACGGTAAACGTCACTTCGATTCCTTTTAGTCCACCCTCAATGATTGCTTGACTGGCATTTACCGCTTCTTCTTGGTCCTTTCCGCGAACTACTGCAATTACCCCAGCATTCTCTATGCGTCTTAAAATATCCATTCGTTTCATTTGATCATCCCGTCCTTTTTCATTAGCTAAGGTGTGCTCGTTCAAGTAATGCTCCTGCTTGATGCTGACCTTCTAAATCTTTTAAACCTGATAATGTTGCTATACGATCCATATTCGTAATCACCACAATAATCATCGTTTCTTTCCCTTGACTACGAATATAAGCAAGATCCATTTGAGCAATTTTACTATCTGTGGACACTTTATCCCCAACCTTTACAAAAAGCTCAAACCCTTTTCCAGCCAAAGCAACCGTATCAATTCCCATATGAACAAGGACTTCGATCCCGTTCGCTGTTTTGATTCCAATTGCATGTTTTGAGGGGAAGATTGTTGTGACCGTGCCACTAACAGGGGAAAAAACAGTTCCATCAACTGAATCAATGGCAAATCCATCCCCCATCATTTTTGTTGAGAACACTTCATCAGGCACATTTTCTAATGGAATATAACTTCCTTTAGCCGTCGCATGAAGATCTACTTCATTCGTGAATACTTCGTCTTCCTCTTCTTGTTTTGGTACCATAAAATAACAGATAGTAAATGAAAGAATCAGTGCAATTAGAATTCCTAAAACCGCAAAAATGAAATACTGACCAATATAGGCTGGCAAACTAAAAATACTAGATAAGATATACCCATAAATCCGAACGCCGAAGAAACTAATAAAAGCTGACGCTACAGAACTACCGATCGTCGCAGCAATAAAGGCTTTTTTATATTTTGACAAAATACCGAAAAGTGCAGGCTCTGTGATACCTAAAAGTCCAGAGACAGCTGAAGACAATACCAAAGATTTTTCTTCCTTGGTTTTTACTTTTGTATAAATAGCCGCTGTTGCTCCAGTGATTGCCATATTCGCCATAAACATCATAGGCATCAACATGTCATAGCCTTGATTGGCAAAGTTTTGCAATGCAATCGGCGTCATCGCATGATGCAAGCCTGTAAAGATTGCAATCGGACGGATCGCTCCCACAACGATTCCTGCTAAAACGGGTGAAATCGAGAATAGCCAAGCAACACCAGCTGCCAAAAGATTTCCTAAATGAATACTAATTGGACCAATCACAGTCAACGTCAGTAATCCTGCAACAAACAATGAAATAGTCGGGGTGAAAACGGTCCGTAATATTTGTGGTAATACGTTATCCACCCAACGGTAAATGTAGCTCAACGCTAACACAGCAAAGATGATGGGAATAACCGTACCCGCATAATTAAAGACGGGAACTGGCACAACACCAAACAACTGAAATGCAGAAAGCTTACCTTCTGCTACAGCTGCGGTCATTGTTGGAAATTGTAAAATCGCTGCTATTGCAATAGCTAGATACTGATTCGTTTTAAAAATTCGTGCCGCCGATGCTGCTACGAAAAATGGCAGAAACGTAAATACTCCGCTGGCTACCATGTCAATGATCGAATACGTATCCGTTTGGTTCGAAATGACATTCAGTGCAACTAAACCTGCCATCAGTCCTTTGATCATTCCTGCTCCAGCAATTGCTGGAACGATGGGACCAAAAACACCTGAAACAGTATCCATAAAGACTGAAACAAGTCCTTTTTTCTCTGTTTCCCCTTGTTGATTGTTTTCGTCTAAGCCTAATTCTTTAGCAATCGGTGTAAAATACTCTGCAACGTCTGTTCCAATGACAACCTGTAATTGGTCACTCTGATACTTCGTCCCCACAACCTTAGAAAGTTTTTCAAGTGCTGAATAATCCACCTTCTTTTCGTCTTTCAAATTAAACCGTAATCTCGTCATACAATGCCAAACATTATTAATATTTCCTGCTCCGCCAACATCTTCAATAATTTGCTTTGCTATTTCTTCGTGCTTCATTTTTTATCCTCCCTGTTCGGAATATGTCCTTCTACTCATTTAATTGAATTAGCAGAATAAGAATTCTTGTTTCCGTTTTCACCAACATAGTAGCATGGAAAACCCACCTTGTAAAACCAGTCCTTTTATTATAAAAATGAATAAGAACAGCTTTACATCAACATTTCACAATCATTTAAACAAAAATTGGACTGGTTTTATATCGTTTAAACCATTTTTTTCAAACCAAATTGACACTGCTCTATTAACATGTTTCAATAAACGTAGAATCAATCTGTATCAATAGAAATTGGAGTGAAAAAAATGACACCAACAATCATTACCGATATAAAAAGTTTTGCGATTAAACCAGACCGACATAATTTACTCGTGGTCAAAGTTGAGACCGACAAAGGTGTTTCTGGTATTGGCTGTGGAACCTTTCAGTTTCGTCCTCTAGCTGTACAAACAGTAGTTGATGAATATCTAAAACCACTTTTGATAGGAAGAGATGCCAATCAAATCGAGGATATTTGGCAAGTGATGAATGTAAATTCTTACTGGCGCAATGGTCCAATCACTAATAATGCCATATCCGGTGTAGACATGGCATTATGGGATATTAAAGGGAAGCTTGCGGATATGCCTCTCTATCAATTATTAGGCGGCAAGGCTCGGACTGCCATACCAGCTTATACTCATGCAGTAGCTGATAATTTAGACGATTTATTTCGTGAAATCGACAAATTTATTGATGAGGGCTACCGATACATTCGGTGTCAATTAGGCTTTTATGGTGGGAATCCTGAAAATCTGCAAACACCAAATCAACCGATCGCTGGTTCTTATTTTGATCAGGAAGACTATATGCAAACCACCTTACGTATGTTCGAAAGTGTTAAAAATAAATATGGTAGTCGTTTTCAAATGCTTCACGATGTCCATGAACGTCTGCATCCAAATCAAGCCATTCAATTTGCAAAAGCCACAGAAAAATATAACCTTTTCTTTTTAGAGGACATTTTACCTCCTAATCAAAATGAATGGTTAGCACAATTGCGTAATCAATCAGCAACACCGATTGCTACTGGTGAATTATTCAATAATCCTATGGAATGGAAAGAACTCGTTCGCAATCGACAAATTGATTTTATGCGGGCTCATGTTTCCCAAATTGGTGGGATCACGCCAGCCTTAAAACTTGCACACTTCTGTGAAGCAATGGGCATTCGTATCGCTTGGCATACCCCTTCGGATATTACGCCTGTTGGTCTTGCAGTAAACACACATTTAAATATTCACTTGCATAATGCCGCAATTCAAGAAAATATCGATATTCCAAAGAATACAAAAACACTTTTTGGCAATATCCCAGTACCAGAAAAAGGCTTCTTTTATCCGATCGAGCAAAGTGGGATTGGCGTTACTTTTGATGAAGAACGTGCAAAAGACTACCCTGTTGTTTACCGTCCGCATGAATGGACACAAAGTCGTACCCCAGATGGTACGATCGTTACACCATAACTATGATAAAAACGACTAGCTTCCTTCGTTCCGCAAATCGCTTGCTGAACGAAAGAATATTAGTCGTTTTTTATTTAATCTATTCTAGAGCGATGGATTTCTCGATCGAATGGTCGAATATAGGTCACCGAATAATCAATTGCAATAATACTGCTGTATTCAAACACTTGGCCATCTTCTAATATTGCACGATTGGTAATCTGCATTGCAGGTGTCCCTCTTTTACACAACAATAGCTGAGACTGCTCTTTCGAGATAGTAATTGGATCATAGCTAGTAATATAGTGAGAAATACGATAGCCTTTCCTTTCCACATAATTCTGAATGGAATGCTCCACTACTTGCTGGTTTAAGTCAGGAAACATCGACACTGGCAGCTTAGAAATCTCTAGCTGCTCAATTTTATAGTTTACGATCCGTATCCGCTCAAAGGTCCAAATCTCTTCCAGTTCGTTAACTTGAAAAATCTTTTGTTCTTCTAAAGTAGCGGGTGCTTTTTTCAAGTCAATCATTTTTGATCCGATTCGATCATAGGGTGTTCTGGTCAGTGAATTAAAAATCAACGGATTATTTCGCCATTTTTCATGAACGAAAATTCCAGAGCCTTGAATCACTCTGACGATGCCGATTTCTTCCAAGTTTTTTACAGCTTGTTGAATCGTAAAACGTGAGACACCATAAATTTCTGCAAGCTTTCTTTGATTGGGTAACTTGCCCTCTTTAAATTCTTCTTGATAGATTTTACTCAGCAAATCCTGAACAATGAATTCCCGTTTTTTCATGAGTCTCTCCTTCGCTCGATTATTCTCTCTTAACTATACCTTTATTTTCTTAAGAAGTTAATGGATAAATTGAGTTTCTTATAAAAGACGTTTTTTGGGAAAAGCATATTTAAGAAAGAAGAAAAATCATGAATTTTTCCAAGTAATTTTTCTCCACCTTCAATGGTATTCGGAAAAGAAAATCCTTTAAGAACAACCTTTCCTTCATCATTCATGATTGAAGCAACATGGGAACGTTTCCCAATATCAATTCCAATGTAGAACATAATTATACCGCCTTCATAAGGATTTGGATTGAAATCCACTCAACTGAAAAGCGTTACTACCTTGTTCTAGATACGGAGTAAAGCCAGAAGGCTTTCAACATCTAACTCATTCGTAAACAGCTAAACAGAGAGAGGTGTCAGTCTTTCGATGACGAGCTCATAGACTCAAGGAGAAAACGACATAGCCTCTCAATCCAGTAATTATATTATCTCAAATTTATTGAGTTAATACCTAATGAAAAATAACAATGGTTCATAAGGTTATCCACTAAAATCGGAAGATTAAAACCTTAAATATAATATACAAGGAGCATTGGACAGACGTATTTACTTCTGCTCCCGCCATTTATCCGGATTTCAGGTGTCTAGGATATGACTCGCAGAGTTATGTCTCAGACACTTCTATTCTATATAATTGTAACTTTCGATAGCCTACTAGCTTGATTCTTGTGTCCGTATTTTATTTGATTGATACTTTTAAATTTTGATAGTGTTTAAACTAAATTAATTAATACGATCAAACACAAAGTATATCCATAATGTACGTTAACAATTTTCTATTTTGTTATCAAAGTAAATTCATAGTATTTAACACTAAAAAAATCATAGGTATAGATATTTTATACACCCTAAACTATAATAAGTAGT
This sequence comes from Enterococcus rotai, assembly GCF_001465345.1. NCBI lineage: Bacteria > Bacillati > Bacillota > Bacilli > Lactobacillales > Enterococcaceae > Enterococcus > Enterococcus rotai. The sequence goes on from NZ_CP013655.1 coordinate 776,963, forward strand.
ATTGACTTTACAAAGGAGTTTTTATATGTACAAATTTCATTATAATAAACCTCTTATTACTAATGATAGTAGATTATTTGCCAGTCTAATGGCGTTCTCTGGTGGAGCTATTGATGTATATTCTCATACCTACTTCCACGGCTTAGTAGCAACTCAAACAGGAAATATCGTATTATTGGCATCAAATGCATCTCAAAAAGAATGGTATCTATCAGTCCCAAAAATTCTTTCTATCTTTACATTTACAATTGGTTTTTTAATGTGTATTTGGATTAAACAAAGTAATTTGAGTGTTTACTGGCGGAGTTTCACAATGCTACCTGTTATAGTGACTAGTTCTCTAGTACCATTCTTCTCAGAACAATTTGATTTGATCAAAATAGGATTTTTAGCTTTTGGATCCGGATTAATTATGTTAACTTTCACTGGAAGTAAAATTGAAGATAACTCTTACACAATAATGATGACATCAGGAAATTATCGTAAAATGCTTAATGAGTGGTACTTATATATTACGTCAAAAGGTAAAGCTCTCAAAGCTAGACGCAATGCAGAAAATTATACAATTGTGGTCTTAGCGTTTCTAGTTGGAGCCTTCTTATTAGCATTTATTAATATTTTTCTAGGAAAGTATTCTATCTTTTTGCCTGCATTTACATTTTTGTTTTCTTTTTTTATTGAAATTTTTCATGCCAAAAATATTTCAGATGTATGATAGAATGATTGTCTTATTGTAGTTCGCTAAAAACGAACTTTTTAATCAAAAAAGCCAGAGACTAAATCATTTAGATTCTTAGTAATCGAAAATTATATCAGCAAGCCTTCTCAATTAACTCTGGACTCTATTGAGATGGTAATATCTGAAGAATATCTTCTTCGTTCTTTCAATAGTAGACAATATTAGTAACAGATTGCTGTTCCTTAACTACTAATAGAAAAATTAGGTCCGAAGATTTCTGAAGATTATACCATAATTGAGATAGGAGCAAAGACGTTATGACGATCTAGATAAAATTAACTTATAAAGCAATAATTAATAAACTCAATATTTTTTAGTTTGCATTAGCATTGATACTTTAACTTACACATGAAATTTAGGAATAGTTCGTTGTGATAAAGCTTGACTCAATTACAAAAAAATAACCTCTCCTAATTCTCTAGTCATTTTCTGCTCGCTTTTATGGTTACTTTCTGATTTATACAATATGAAATATCAATCCAATTTTTTGTTGAAGGAATATCTTCCACCACAAGAAAATTTTGAGGATCAACGTTTTTGAGTGTGTAATTAGAAATACACAAATCACAGGTAATTTCACACTGATGAACATTTGAGAGCTTCACTTTCCTTGCACAATGAACATCAACTCTGTCCGGAAATTTATTATTCAATAAATAGGCTAAAAAAATTTCATGTTCTTCTCCTAAATCGCTATACACTACCACTACTAATTTGGAATACTTTTTATCTAATTGCTTATAAAGTTCATTCCAATGAAAAAAAGTTTCATGTACTAACTCTTCATAATAATCAGAATACCAAGGGAACTGAGTCTGCTTTTCAAGTGAAATTAATATATCCTTAACTTCTTGAGTATATACAGGATAATTTTTTCTTATAGAAACACAGGATTGTGCAAAACGATTATGTATAATGTACTCTTGAAACGGATAAATCCTATGTCTGACATAAATGAATTGAATCCAATTGCTAAGTGCTACTCTGTTTTTTTCAGCAATTCTTATATTTAAAGAGGAACAAAGCAGTTCTATATATTTATTGCTCAAGGTTTCAATAGTACTTTTTTCTTCATAGTCTACCAAAATGTAATTCCACCAAAATATGGATTGACAAAACTTTTCGTAATTAATTTTTGGGTATTTAGAATGTAAGATTTCTTTAATCTTTTCAAAAATAATTCTATTTTTGTCGCTCGTTTTCTCAAAGTTGTGATTAACAGAGAATGTGAATCCTTGTTCTTCACGTATAATAGAAATCGCCATTGAGTACATCAAAAATTTTATTGAATCAAGAGTAACCTTAAATGGAAATATTTTTATTGCATCATTAGTAAGTTCATAAATAAAATACTTATTAATAGGAAATGGCCACTCGCTTTCTTCATACGCTTCACAAAAATATAGTATTAGAAATAAACGAATTTGTAATTCATTTTCTCCAACCAAGACATACTTATCCTGATTGTGAGTGATATCCATATTTCGATCACTTAAGACAAGATTTAATTTTTTATAACTTCTATATAAACTTGATTCACTAATATACAATCGTTTTGTGTGAAAAGATGTATCTCTATTTGGATAAAAGAAAAACGATTCAAGCAATGATAGATCACTAGAATTCTTCATCATTTTTTTATACAGTTCGCTAACAGAATGATTTTTATGCATATAGATACGGATACCAAGTTTCTTTGAGATCTCTATAACAACATAGTCTAGCCATTCGTTCTCAAAATAGTCACAGTCTGATAATAATGTTTGTTGCGAACAGTTTAGACGTTTTGTCAACTCTTTTATGGGTACCCATTGATTTGAATGAATTAAAATATCTAATAACCTAACTCTCCTAATCATCGTATTTTGGATGAGACGTTCCATCTTAATTCCCCCTTCTATGAATGAAAAATAATCCAGACTTTAAACACCTTAATAATACGATAATAGCAAACAAAAACATAGTAATTAGCATGATATATGGATATAAATATATACAAAAAACACACTTAAAGTGTGTTTTATATTCTTAGATTACTATTTCGATGCAAGCACCATTAAATTCTCAGTATCCGAAATACAGGTCTGCAAAGTTATTCGTTCTCCACCTGTTGGTCCAATAGTTTGATCCCAGTAATCTACGCCTGTAGATAAATCTTTACCAAAATCATCTAGATGTAAAATATTATTCACATAATAATTGGTTGTTTTTCCATTGGTGTCATTTACACTAATCGTTTGTCCTAAACCTACATTAAATAAAACAGAAAATATTCCAGGATTATGACCGATGAAGTGTGTATTTAGACCATCATCTCCTGATTGTATTGGTATGCCCCCCCATGTTGATGCACTACCACTAGGATCGCTGTCAATCACTGATTGCCCTGAACCCTGCCCTCCATTTTGATAAGGAATTGTTATACCATTGATTACTAATATATTCGGTTGATTTTCATGAGAATCCTTTTCTATCAAAGGTATTCTCGTAACTGCTCCATTGGCTTGCGTTGCTATTTCAGAACTTTGTTGTTGATCCCTCACTTCAGCAAGGTTTGACTCCTCACTATTTTGACTCTCTGATACCACTTGCAGGTTAGATGCGACGGGAGTAGCATTTGGATCAGCTATAACACTAACTTCTCTAATTTTTGACGTTTGATTATTACTGAAATCTGATACAGTATATTCTACTTTGTATGTTCCTTCATTTGACGTGTCTACTATTCCAGAAACCTCGATTTTGCTACTAAGATCGCCATCTACATTATCTTTTGCACTAACTTCTGTTAAAGGATCAAATTCTTCTCCAGTATATATAGTAGAATTAGTTGTAGTAATTATAGGATTGTCTTTATCTATAATTGTCAAAAAAACATTTCCTTGAGAAATTTCATCATTTTTCTTAAAGGTGACCATTACATTTGTTGACCCGATTTTTTTAGAATCAAAATTTATTACCTCTACTTCTAATTCCTCCATCTGCTTTTCTGTGATATCAAATATCTCTTCAATTGAAAATCTTTCACCATATTCGATTGTTTGATATTTCGTTCCAAACGGCAAATCCGATTTTATAACGTCATTTTTTTTATTTTCGGCAAAATTTTCTGTTTGATCAGATATGATAAACAGTATCATAGTTACAGTTAAAACAAAAATGGTATACACCAAAATGGAACCTTTCAAAACAATATTTTTCATAGTATCAACTCTTTCTTTTTGAATTGATAATTATGATAATCCTTATTGTTTAAATATTCTATTTATTTGTTTGGTAAATAGTATAAAAGTAAAGAAAAACTCATATACATCAATGTATTTCAATTATTTATAATTTATTATTATTTTTGAAATTGGTATACTCAACTATTGGTTTTACTTCAACTAAATAATTTATTTCCCAATTATCATAATTTTTTTCAAATTAAAGGATTTTAGATTAGACTCATCTGTATTTAAATCAAAAAATTCTTGTAAACACAGGGAAAAAGCATTACTGTTAGTTTATACAGAAATGAACTATGCATAAAGGAGACATTATGAATAAAAAAATGATATTCCAATTGATTGTTAATAGTTTATGCTTGCTATTACTTATAATTTTGGGTTTAAAAAACAGTTCATTAATAGTATTAACTATTATTTTAACGAGTATAATTATACTGAATAGTCTTTTCATATTAAAAAATTTATTTTCACGAAAAGTATGATCATAGAAGAAATGACGGACTGATGTTATTATACTATTTCTTCCCTAAAAATATAGGATTGAGCCAACATAATGATCCATTTAACCAGCCAAAAATGGAACTCTACTCTCAACTTTAGAATCTTTATTTTCCTCGTTGATCAACTTGGTTTGGTCTTTTGGAATGGTAAACTCATTTATCCTCTTGACTAAAAAGTCATTGTACCGGCATTGACTTTTTTCTGTGCAACAGTACTATTCTCTACCAATTTCCCCAAAAGATATTGACAGCGCTTTCTTTATAGTGTATATTTGCTTTGTTAAATGGATAGTGATTATTAAGTTAAGCTAAACCTAAACAATGCCCGTATTGGCTCTTGTTTAGGTTTTTTTCTATTCTCAATCTCTTTCATCACGTGAAAAGGAGGTCGGCTATTTTGGAAATTCTAAAAATTTTAAATAATAATGTCGTCATTGTTTTAAATGAAGAAAATGAAGAAGTGATTCTTATGGGGAATGGTTTAGGCTTCCAGATGAAAGCAGGTTTGGAAGTAGATGCTGCAAAAATCGAAAAGGTTTTTAAACTTGAAAACCAAGTGGAATCTGAACAGATCGAACAACTTTTTGCGGAAATTCCTGAGGAGATCATCGATATTTCTTATAAAATTCTATCTCATGCTAAAGATACGTTAAATAAAGAATTGAATGAATCGTCTTTTATAGCCATTGCAGACCACTTATATTCCTCGATCCAACGGGCGAAAAAGAATATTCAAGTGAAAAATTTCCTATTATGGGACATCAAACGATTTTTCCCAACGGAATTAGAGATTGCTCGAAGCGCGATTCAAATGGTCAATCAGCAATTACATGTAACACTGACCGATGATGAAGCAGGTTTTCTAGCTCTACATATCACGAATGCTCAAATCGATAGCCGTCACGAAGATGCTATCAGCCTGACTCAATTAATTGAAGAAATCCTGACCGTTATCAAGTATACACTGCGAATTAGTTTCGCTGAAAATGATATTTACTTCCAGCGTTTTATTACACATTTAAAATTTTTCACTGAAAAAGTATTACAAAATAAAACCGATAAACTACCTGAAGATCAAGTGGAAAACGAGTTGTTTTTGTTAGTCACCACACAATATCCCGCAGCATTTGAGGCAACAAAAAAAGTTGCTGAGCTATTAAAAAACCGACGCAATTATACGATGTCAAAGGACGAACAAGTCTATATCACCATTCATTTAGCTCGAATCATCGATAAAACTAGTTAGCTGGAGAATAATTCTCTTTATCTAAAATATTTTTCTAAAAAGGAGCGTAGGAAACTACTTGCCTGTGGAGAGGCGCTGGATCGTGACATTAAGTTGGCGAGACCTCTGAATAAAAAATAACTTAACATTTGGAGGAACAAAAATGGGTAAATACGAAGAACTTGCAAAAAATATTGTAAAAGAAGTTGGAGGCAAAGAAAATGTCAATTCTTTAACAAACTGTATCACACGCCTTCGATTTAAATTGAAAGACGAAAGTAAAGCAAATACTGAAGTTTTAAAAAATATGGATGGTGTTGTGACGGTCATGCAGGCTGGTGGTCAATATCAAGTTGTGATTGGTAATCACGTTCCAGATGTCAGAAAAGACGTTGATGCTGTTTTAGGCGTTCTGGAAGCTCCAACTGAATCTGGGCCAAAAGGAAATTTATTTGATCAATTCGTTGATATGATTTCCTCTATTTTCCAACCGATTTTAGCGCCACTGTCTGCAGCTGGTATGTTAAAAGGGGTTAATGCCATTTTAATTTTCGCTCTAGGCTCTAGCTTTGCGGAGTCTTCAACATCAGCTATTTTTAATGCAATGGGTGACGGATTATTCAAATTCTTGCCAATCTTTATTGGGTACACAGCAATGAAAAAATTTGGCGGCTCACCCTTCCTTGGGATGTTGATCGCATCAAGTTTAGTCTATCCTGGATTTTTAGAAGGTGCGGCTACTGCACAGTTTGCTGAATCGGGAGGGCTTAATTTCTTTGGTATTCCATTCTCTATTCCGCCTGCAGGTTATGGTTCTACGGTTATGCCGATTATTGCAGCGGTTGCTTTTGCTGCCTTTTTAGAAAAGCAATTACGAAAAGTTATTCCTGACGTTATTAAATTGTTTATTGTTCCATTTTTAACAGCGCTTGTAACGATTCCATTAACATTCTTAGTTATCGGACCAATCATGAATACTGTTTCTGATGCTTTAGGAAATGGCTTACTTTCTATTCAAAGTTTCAGCCCAATCTTATTCGGTGCTATTCTTGGTTTCTCTTGGCAAATTCTTGTTATGTTCGGTCTACATTGGGCACTTATTCCATTTGCCATTATCGCGTTATCTCAAGGGGATCCAACATCATTATTAACACCATCAGGTAGTGTGAGTTTTGCTCAAACTGGTGCAGTATTAGCGGTCATGTTGAAAACTAAAAATGCGAAATTAAAAGAATTATCGATCCCTGCTTTTATTTCAGGTATCTTCGGTGTAACTGAACCGGCTATTTACGGTATCACTTTACCTAGAAAAAAACCTTTCTGGGCATCTTGTATTGTTGGGGGTGTTACTGGTGCCATCGCTATGGGATTAGGTATGCAAGGCTATCAAATGGGTGGCCTCGGAATATTCCGCTATCCAAGTTCTATCTCACCAGATGGCGATGTTAAGTTTGCGATTTACGCAATGATTTTGGATGTGTGTGCTCTTGCAGCTGGTTTTGCAGTAGCTTGGGCTTTAGGATTTAAAGATGATGAACCAACGATTCAATTATCAAAAGAAGAAGCAAAATTAGCCGCAACTGGGCAAAAAAAGAAACTAACAAAAGAGGAAGTTTTCTCTCCAGCGGAAGGCAAAGTCCTACCTTTGAGCGAAGCAAGAGACGCAGCATTTTCTGAAGGCATCATGGGCAAAGGGGTTGTAATCGAACCAACTGTTGGGGAAATCGTGGCACCATTTGATGGTACCGTGATGACTCTTTTCCCGACAAAACATGCCATTGGATTGATTTCGGACAATGGAACTGAGCTTTTGATCCATATCGGTATCGACACCGTTCAGCTAGATGGTGAAGGCTTTGAGGCCTTCGTCGAACAAAATGCGAAAGTCAAAAAAGGGGACAAATTAGTGACCTTCGATATTAGTGCGATCGAAGAAGCAGGTTACAGCACACAAGTGCCGATTATCGTTACAAATACCCCTGACTACGCTGATGTGATTGCAACTTCTGAAACCTCGACTAAACAAGGAGATGTTTTGATTACTGCAATCATCGCAAATTAATCATTTGACCCAATACAAAATTTATTTATAAGGGAGTACAAATCAATGAGTTTTCCAAAGAATTTTTTATGGGGCGGTGCAACGGCTGCCAATCAATGTGAAGGAGCCTGGAATCAAGATGGCAAAGGCGATTCGATTTGCGATCACAATCGTGCAGGAAGTCGCACATCGAATACTCACCGCACGTTCGATTTAGAAATCGACACAGAACGGTATTACTATCCTAGCCACACAGCTATTGATTCTTATCATCACTATAAAGAAGATATCGCTTTATTTGCAGAAATGGGTTTTAAGGTTTATCGAATGTCGATTGCTTGGTCTCGAATTTTCCCGAACGGGGATGAATCAGTGCCAAACGAAGCTGGTTTACAATTTTATGACAATGTTTTTGATGAATTAGCGAAATATGGGATCGAACCACTTGTTACGATTTCACACTTTGAAATGCCTTTCCATTTGGGTAAAAAATATGATGGCTTTTTAGATAAACGGACCATCGGATTTTACGAAAACTATGCAACAACCCTGTTTGAACGCTACAAAAATAAAGTGAAATACTGGCTGACATTCAATGAAATCAATTTTGGTACAATGGATCATGGCAAACGCATTAGTGGGTTGTTCAATCGTGATTATACTGAAACCGAGCAATACCAAGCACTCCACAATGTTTTTCTAGCTTCAGCAAAAGCAGTTGTTGCTGGACATAAAATCAATCCCGATTTTAAAATCGGTTGTATGTTGGCTTACATTACGATGTATCCTAAAACATGCCGTCCAGAAGATGTTTTAAAAACACAGCAAATCAATGAAAAATTCAACTTCTTCTGTGGTGATGTTCAAGTCAAAGGGAAATATCCTTATTTTATGAAACGTTATTTTGCTAAGAATAACATTCAAGTCGACATTACAGATGAGGATAAGGCATTATTACAAGCAGGAACTGTCGATTATTATACATTTAGCTATTACATGACCACTTGTATTACAGATGATTTAGAAAATCGCGATGATAAAACAGGAGGAAACCTATTTGGCGGTGTCTCTAATGAGTATCTTGAAACAAGTGATTGGGGCTGGCAAATTGATCCTGTTGGATTACGTTATACATTGAATCAAATCTACTCTCGCTATGAAGTGCCGTTAATGGTTGTTGAAAATGGTCTTGGAGCCTTTGACGAAGTGGAATCAGATGGTTCAATCAATGATGATTATCGGATCGATTACTTCAAACGCCATATCATCGAAATGGAGAAAGCGATTGATGATGGTGTTGATTTGATTGGGTATACACCGTGGGGCTGTATTGACTTAATTAGTGCCGGAACAGGTGAAATGAGTAAGCGCTATGGGTTTATCTACGTCGATCGTGATGACGAAGGTAACGGAACACTTGAAAGAAGCCGCAAGAAATCATTTCACTGGTATAAACAAGTGATTGAATCAAATGGCGAAAATCTTTCTTGATTAGAATCGTTTTTCTTTTAATCTCTTCGTAAACTTAAAATCTGTGTAAACAGCTCACAAAGATGGACTGCTTACACGGATTTTTTTGAGCACATCAATTGTAATTCAGCCTAAATCTGTTATCGTAAAATCAAAAGGAGCGTGAGCGAGATGAAACAACCAATAACCTTTATTTCAGTAGCAGAACATGCAAAAGTCCAAATGGATTTCTACGCCGATGTTTTCCCAAATACCACGATTCAATCCGTCATTTATTATAATGAATATCCTGAGCGCGTTTTAAATGGACAACTAGATTTAAACGGAACGCCACTCTACTTTTTAGAAATGGGACCAGAAAATCCAGTAGCACCTGGTTGGAATCTTTCTTTGTATGTTGAAATGGATAGCGAAGCAGAGTTTGACCACATCTTTTCAGCATTAGCTGCGGATGGCTTTGTTATGATGGGGCCTGAACCTGCTGGAATTTTTCAAAAAGTCACTTGGCTGACAGATAAGTTCGGTATTACTTGGCAGCTAGTATTTGCTGGAAACTAAACAGGCTACTACCTTGCTTAGCAAATACAAGGTAGCAGCAATATTCAATACTAAGTCTACTCTAAAGCCAGTGTTTCAAACATTGGCTTTTTTCTTTTTACACACCTCTACTGCCGCTTAAATTCAACTTCAGTCTCACCATAATGAACCATTATCAATTCTGCTTGATCATATCCTGAATAATCAAAAACGATCTGATAGTACATTTCTCCATCTTTTTCATCCGTGCTAAGAACCCTAGGTAAGTAACGCGTTTCTTGGTCGTTGATAACAGCCTGAAGCCAGATATCATCTGGATCAATGAGTTCGTTAAATGTCTTGTCACTCGTTGTTAGTACAAACGAATTTGGATAAACCACGCCTGAAACAGTCTGTGACCATACAGGATCGGTCGGAACAAAATCAAGCGCATCAAACGATTTGATTTTTGACGTGTCTATCGGCAATTCCCAGAAGCCTTTAAGTTGTTCAAATGTCTCTCCTTCTTTTCCCTCGTGATATCCTGGTGTATCATCTATGGGATACATGGCGGTTACACGATTGATTTCAATAACTGCGTTTTCTAAAGGCGGTACTTCATCGTTACTAGCTTGAAGACGATACGTTAATTCTAATTGATTCGTACTGCGGTCAAAATGAAAATCCGGTGTAATCGACGCAAATAGATTCAAGTTTTCATGATTCTCCGACAACCCGCTCTTTAAATCCACTAAATAGCGACCATCTCCATTTTTAAGCGCAAATGCTATACCATAAAAATCAAGTGTTTCATCCGTGAATTTTGAGTGTTTCGGGAATTGAATCAGAAAGTGTAGACCGATTTCATTTTGACCTGCATAAACTTCAGTTAGCTTAATCTCAATATTTTCATTTGTCGCCTTCGTACTTTGTTGTGTAACAAACCCCTTTTTTTGAAGTGTCTCTGAGGTGAATCGCCCAAGATGCAAGAAGTTGGTCACGGCTTTGCCGATTGGTGTAAAGGCTAACGAAAGGCCCAACAATACTAGCGCTGCAAGAACAACGAACGGGATGAACTTTTTCTTCTTGTGCTGTACTCGCTTTTGCTCTTGAGCGATTTTTTGATAGGCTAGATCAAAAGCTTGACGGGCTTCTTGTGACATCATTTGCGTTTCTTGCATCGTATCCTTCAACTTTTCTTCGAAGTCTTTCATTAAACCAATCCTCCTTCTGATTTATTGTATTCTTTTTGCAATAACGCTCGACCTCGCGCCAGACGAGATTTAATTGTTCCAGTAGGCTCTTTTAAAATCTCGCTAATTTCCTTCACTGAAAATCCATTGTAGTAATACAAAACAAGAGGAATCCGATAAATTGGATTTAATCCGTTCAATAAGTCATTCATGGTTAAGCGTTCGGTCTCATGAGCGTTCATTGAAAATTGATAGTCCTCTATGTCTGAATAGGATTCAGTGTTCACTATTTTTTTGCATTGATTGATCATTATTCGGCAAAGCCATGTGTTAAAATAGTTCGGATTTTTAAGTTGATTCAGTTTTTGATAAGCAGTGATCACTGTTTCTTGCAGCACATCTGCTATATCTTGTTCATTTGCTAAAAAACGTCTAGCCATATTGTAAAGTACCGTTTCATACTCTTTAACCAAGTGAATAAAGGCTTCTTGATCCCCTTTTTGAGCCTTTTTAACTAAAAATACATCGTTTGCCAAGTAAAATACTCCCTTCATCTCCAACACTTCTTTTAACTCTTCTACTTATTAGAGCCTAGAAAAAGGTAAATGGTTGCATCAAAATTATAAAACAGCAATATTCTTATAGATAGTCTTATTTTTTATACGCACAAAAAAAGGATAAAGTAAGTAGTCTATCCTACATACTTTATCCTCTTTCCTATTTTTTTCTCTTTAACACATAGGCTCCGATTAAAGCCAAAGCGATTATTGCCAAGCCGGCAACGAGAGCTACATAACTATCTTTACTTCCTGCTTTTGGCAATTGTTCTTTTGGGTTTGCAGCATTGCGTTTTGAAGCATTTAAAAGAACTTTTTTTGCTTGTGGTTCTTTCGTTGCTTCTTTGACAGGTATTAACTCACCTTCTGCATGACCGTTTGTTTTGATTTCTTCTTTTATAGGCTTATCTTGGCGCACTTCTACCTCTTTGCCGGAAACTGGCGGTTCTAGGGATGGAACTTCTGTTACCTCAACACTCTCTGGTTCAATTGGGTTGATTTCTTCTAATTTAGTTGATTCGTCTTCGATGGTTTCGACCTGCTCATCAACATAGATTTCAGGCTGTTCTTCTTTCGCTTTGTTTAGTTCGTCTTCTTGACTTTCTTTCGCCTTTTCTTCCTCGATCGGTTGGATCTCGCCTAATTCCCCTGATTCATCTTCGATGATTTCAGTCTGTTCACCAACATGGATTTCGGGTTGTTCTTCTTTTGCTTTATTTAATTCTTCTTCTTGGCTTTCTTTCGCCTTTTCTTCCTCGATTGGTTGGATCTCGCCTAATTCTCCTGATTCATCTTCGATGATTTCAGTTTGTTCACCAACGTGGATTTCGGGTTGTTCTTCTTTTGCTTTATTTAATTCTTCTTCTTTCGTTTCTGTCGGATGTTCAGGATCAAGCGGCGTGATTTCTTCCAACTGACCTGATTCATCTTCGATGATTTCTTCATGTTCAACAGGCTCTTTTACTCGTTCGCTTTCATCACCTGTGGCATTGCCATCTAAAAAGATATTTTTCACTTTATGCGTCGCTGTCTCATACGCCGCTTTTTCATAATACAGTTGGTAATTGATTTGGCAATCGTTGGTAAAGTTTGGTTGTTTTTTGCCTGCTTCCGTTATAGTTGCAGTGTACATGATTGAAAATGAAGCCAAACGTGCTTTTTCGCGATAAAGACGAATTACAAAAGCATTATCTGCACCAAATTCCACTGTACCGTATCGTTGATTTTCAAATTCTTCCAAGCTTAACGTTGACCGACCTAAGTAATTATCAATAGTAAAGATAAAACTATCTTTATTTAACACTTGACCTCCACCAGATTTATCTGTCAAAACAATATCATTACCTAGTTCGCTTTTATTCAAATTCGCATTTAAAAACCAACGGATTTGACCGGATTTCCCTAGTAAGTCTCCTGTTTTATAAAAGAAAGGTTTCTCGCCTTCCACACCACCACCTGTATGGCCTTTGATCACAATATTTGGTACGGTGATTGACGTGCCAAGATTTGCTGGTACCTCGTTCACTGTATTTTCTGCCACATTTTTTACACGTACACCAAAAGTAAACTCACCACGGACATGATTAAGTTGATCCACTTTCTCGTTGAATGTAGCAATTACTTTATCTTTATAGACACGGACTATCCCTAATCCATTTAAATCAATTTCACGTGGTGCGCTATCAGAGTCTGCGAGACCTTCGAGCTCTTTTGGCAATGCTAAAGTCAATGTATCTCCAGCCTTTAACGTTGTACCAGATTTTTCACTAAAATTTACTCGAATAGAGGTAAGTTCACCATCTGATAATTCTGTTTTATCAAAATGAATCGAGTCAACAAATCCTCCACTACTTAGTTCCGCTGCCAATGACTGCTCACTAAAACCAAGGAATCCTAAAAACCCTACAAACATTACTACACACCATGATAATTTTTTTAACATCTTTTATACATCATCTCTTCCTCTGATTGATATAGACCAATATGTATTCTTTATTACTTTTATAAATAGCAACTTTTCTGATGTTAAACAAAAAGTAAATCTGTGTCAAAGAATATACACTTTAGATTTAATTATAACGATTGTTTTTTATAATTTTTGAAATAAAATAATCAACTGAGCAATTCCAAAGGATTTTTATTAAAAAAATCCCAACCTATTCTATCATAACTCCTCCTTACATAAATCATTGAATAAATATAAATCTATCATAGTACTATAGTCAACAAGTCAGTACTGATACCCTTTTATAAAAATGTATCCATCAGAATCTCCATTCTTTTATTTGATTATAATTTTAAACTACGTTAAACTTTTAGAAAGTTCACTTTAGCTTAAATTATTATATATATATCTTTTATTTCATAAAAAGAGGGAGCGATAACCGATGTGTACAAGTATTACAATGACAACGAAAGATCAACATGTTTTATTGGCAAGAACAATGGACTTTGCAGTTGTTCTAGAAGCCGAACCAACGTTTATTCCACGGAATAAATTTGCATTTGTTAATGACGAAAATGATGATCGTAAAAATGACTATGCCTTTGTAGGAATGGCGCGACAAGTAGATAACGGACACTTTGTTTTTGCCGATGGCTTAAATGAAAAAGGACTTTCCTGCGCAGCCCTCTACTTTTCAGGTTATGCTGACTACAATAGTCAAGATACTTCTAAAAAATATACTTTAGCTCCACATGATGTTGCCCCATTTTTGCTTTCCACTTGTTCAACTATTGAAGAAGTAACACGTACAATGGAAAATGCGCAGGTTGAAAATACAGCGCTAGATTTCTTAGGAATCGTCCTACCGCTTCATTGGGTCATCACAGATAAAACTGGGAAAAGCATTGTCGTTGAATTTACGGAACAAACGTTGCACATTCATGAAAACACGATTGGCGTTATGACAAATAGCCCTGATTACAAGTGGCACACAACAAATTTAAGAAATTACATTGGGCTTCAACCCGAACAGAAAACAGAAGTTCATTTAAAAGATATGGTGATGAAACCTTTTGGTGAAGGTGCTGGTGCATTTGGTCTTCCAGGTGATTTTACTCCACCATCAAGATTTGTCAGAGCAGCCTTCTTGAAAGCTTGCTTACAAGATGTTCAAACGGAGTTAGACGGTGTTACGTCTATGTTTCATGTGCTTGCTAATGTCGATATCCCTAAAGGTGTTGTAAAAACAACGCAAGCTTATGATTATACTCAATATACTTCTGTTATGGTAAATAGTTCATTGAATTATTATTATAAGACATACAATAATCAGCGTATCCGCTGTATCCAATTAGAAAATGAAGATTTTGATGCGACTTCTGGTAAAATCTGGTCTAGTGGTGATTCGGAAGATATATTGTATCGAAATCGTAAAAAATAATCCGTTAAACAGGCTAAAGAGAGCAACAACCGTTTTTTGATAGGTTGTTGCTCTCTTTATGTTTCTGCCTATATTCTTTGCCCAACGATTTCTTGTCTTTTATTAAGCGTTTGTTTCAATAGTTCTATATATTCTTTTTGGTATTTTTTCAGATAAACGTTCAAAGACTGTTCTTTTTCATCTGACCAACTTGGATCGCTTTTTATTAAATTACTAAACTCATCTACTTCGACAGTTGCATCGTATTTTACTTTTGGATCATTGGCTTTTGAAATCACTACATATCGTTTATCATCTTCTTTAACTTTAACCACTAATTTGTCTTTGCGAGCTATGACCCATGGCCTATGTTCTTTTAGGGGAATAGGATTGAAGCCTGTTTCCATAATATAGGTTGCATACAAAACGTCATCCTCTTCTAAAGCATAACTCCCTGAGTATCGATAATCATCTTGCTTCCATGAATAGGTAGCCAGATTCTTTAAATAATGCTTTTCATCCAGTCTTAGTTTGGTATTAAAGCCGACATAGATCAAAGCCAGTACGCCAATCCCAAATAATATCCGTTTGTAATACTTGTTCCATTTCATTTTTTTGGATAAATCTTTTGTCATTTCCGCATCCTCCCGCAATAAGTTATCAAGAGAGATACCAAACAAATCGCTGATTGCGACAATCGTTTCTAAATCCGGATAGTTTCTACCCACTTCCCAACTGGAAACAGTAGAGCGTGAAACATTTAATAACTCACTTAATTGTTCTTGCGTCAGTTCTTTTTTTAATCGTTGTTCTTTGATTTTATCGCCGATGTTCATGGTATCACCTCTTTCTCTTTTATTATCTTGATAACTGCTATTAAAGGATAGCCACTTTTTATACCATTCTTGGATTTTGCGTTGATACAATTCGTATCATGTTGATTCATCAAGGTTTCTAGGAATCCATACTTAAACATTATAACAAAAATCTTCATGATTTATTGTCTTTAGAAAAGAAAAAATCTAGTCATTTCTATACTATACAAGCATATCACACATTCATTTTTCTACTCACCAACCATTTGCTCATCTCAGGGTCGGCATGAGAGAACAATTGGCTTTCGCCTTCATTCAATGTAGCAATCGCTATTTTGTCTTCTTCAGATAACGTAAAATCAAAACAGCTAGATTTTCAGCCATGCGTTCTGGGTTAACTGATTTTGCCAGAACAATAATCTCTTGTTCTATCAACCAGCGAACAATGACTTGAGCGACTGATTTATGATACTTTTTGTCTGCTGATTAAAAGGAGTGATCTCGATTTGATTGATTTGAGGAGTAACTTTATTGAACTCAGTTCGGTCCACGGCAAACATAGCCTAGTCCTAAACGGTCAAGTGAACGCTGAAATGAAGTCTTTAAGCCATCGTCAGAACCATTTTCTACCCATATTTTTGTCGTAACAAATAATGCTTCACGTGGTACACCAAAAGCTCCGAGTCCACGTCCTACTGCTTTTTCCGCATCTTTAGGATCGGTGATTTAATACGTACCAAAGCCAAAGATTGATACTTTATTTTATTGGTTCCTCTTCCAAAGCTTCTCAACATTATCAGCTGTGACTTCGCCTGATTTAAATTGAGCGATGTGGTCATCATACGTATCGATTTTATACTGAAGTAGATTACGTGTTTCAGTCATTTGTTTTAATTTCACATCGATTTCTTCTAGTTGATCTTTTAAGATTTGTTTTTGAGCTTGTTCAACATCTTTTCCAAGTTGAGAAAGTGTTGCAAATTCAATCAAAGATTCGATCGATACTCCTGCGTGACGTAAACTTTTAGCTAGATATATCCAATTCAGATCTCTTGTTGTGTAAACCCGATAACCATTTTTATCCCGTTCGATCGGTGGGATCACACCCACTCGTTCATAATAACGAACGGTATCTGTCGTTAGACCAAACATTTCTGCTGCTTCTTTACTGTTCATTTTAGTTTCCTCCTTTGAGCATTTACTCTAAACTTGAAAAATCATGATTGATGATTTCTAGTAGCTTAAACGTATCATGCTTAAATTCAAACTTCAAAATGCAACAATTGCCTAATCTATCTTTTTGATCGACTTCACTAGTATGCGCCCAGTTTCGCATAAACTGTCGACACGCTGCACCATGGGAGACTGCTAAAACAGTTGTACCTGCTTCTTTCATGATGTTCATTAGGGTTTCAGATACACGTTCTCTAAATTGAAACTCCTCTTCCCCACCATATCCAGCAAAGAAATCCCCATATGGTAATGGCGGATTCAATGATTCACTTTCCGACTCAAATCGCCCAAAATTCCATTCTTTTAACCCTTTTACTCTTTTATAAGGCATGTCCGTGACTTGTTCTAACGTATCGCTTGCTCGTTCAGACGTTGAAGCGTACGCATCGTCAAATACGATGTTATGCTTCTTGAAGTAATTCCCTGCAATTTGAGCTTGTCTAATCCCCTTTTCGGTCAGTGGCGAATCACACCAGCCTTGGATTTTTTTCTGCTGATTGAATAACGTTTCCCCGTGTCTCATCAAATATAATGTTTTGGTCATCATCTTGCCCTCATTTCTATTCGTTGAGTTTATCATAAACCATGAAGTGAACTCCAAGGCAAGCAAAAAGAGGCCTAGACAAAAGCTTATTTTCGAAGCCTTCAACTCTTAGTGCTTTAGCACTTAGAATTTGATGTGATCGAAGTATAACGTAGTAGCTGCTTTTTTCTCGCCGTTTATTCGGATTTAGAGCACGAAACGAATCTGATCTTTAGTTTTGTCCCACGCACTTTCCTACGATTAGTCAAGTAATCGGCCTTCATCATGCCAAACACCCTACATTTTTGCAGCCTATGTATTTTTCAGAAATTTATCCAGTCGCTTCTCAAGTAACTCTGGCTGATGTTTATAATTTTGGATCGTGTCAATACGGATACGCCGATATAATTCTGGGAAGGTCAAGAATTTTTCATAAATTTCCATGTCTGCTTTTAGTTTCTCTGCTATGATTTCGTCAATTTCAAAAGACTCTTCTGACATATCAGGTAAAACGTTTCTACCTTGATCGGTCATCAAGCCTAATCTTTCCATACGGCGGGAGCGTTCTTTATTCAGCTCCGTCCAGGGACTTTTTTTGGCTCTAGGCGAAAGTCGTTGAGCAGTTTGTGTATCAGAGACTTTCTTCTTGATGCCATCGATCCAGCCGAAGCAAAGAATTTCTTCTACCGCATCTAGGTATTGTATTTTATTGAGTTCTGGTTTGATGCTAACGATGATCCAGCAGTATTTTTTGGTTGTGCTGTTGGCTTCTAACCAGTTTCGTAATTCTTGTCTGGTCGTTATGGGTAGTAGATTATCTATTTCCACTTTAGTACAACTCCTCTTAGTTAATTAAAAATACTATACAATAATCCAACTAAAAAATGAAAATACTCACTCTCTTATTATGGCGTTACAGCTACTTACCATAAAATCACAGCTTTATATTTTCCCTTTTGAACAAGTTCATTAAAAAATACATTTAATTGTACCCCATATGATTTGAATCCCACTCTTGACTGATATTATACTCTCCTGATCCAGAGACTGTTCCAACTTTAATTGGTTATGCCTCACCTTTGTATAAAGGTACTTCGTTAAATCATTTACTTTATACAAAATTGGCCTTGATAGAATTTCACTCGGATTCTCTTCACTTGTCAAAGGCTGCTCTAATGTTACAGTCAAAGTCCAAAAAGTTTTACTATTTCGAGTATCCCAAATAATCAATGGGATATCATATACAGGTTGATCTTCTTTAATAAAAGGATGCGTTAAATAAATTTCACCAAAGCTTAAACTTGATGGAAACGATTCAATAAACTATTTACCTTTAAACTTATAGAATACCGAAATGCACTCGAGTTCAATTGGAATGGAAAATTTTGAACTAGGAGATTTTATCAATTCATACTGTTCTTTTCTTGGTCCCTTGAATGGCTTTATTAAATAGATTTTTAATTCTGGTATGGGGGCAGACTTTGGTAGTCGATTACTGTTTTTCAAAATCATGTTAACTTTTAATTTTTCATAGTTACCAGTCAATTGAAATTCTAATTTGTTTGAGTCGTTTTCTATAATACCTTCCAGCAATACATTGTTACGTCAATGATTTTATGTGTTTGTTTGATTTCATCTGTGTTGATACTGTTTTCTTTGGCTTCTCCTAAAGAAAGCATCCTTATGTTACACATTTTCATTCTCTGTTGCTTTTTCTATGTACTATATTTTTTATATCTAACTAAAATAATATTATATTATTTCATTTTATTTTGTTTCCAATATCGTTTCTCCCCTGATAAGTTATTGAAATATCATTATATTTTTTAAATAAATGCTAATAATATACGCTTAGAAACTATCCATGTTATGATAGTCTCAAGATTTTAAAAGGAGTTGTTCAAACAACATGGAAACTATTTTTATGAAGAAAAATGAAACCCTTCGTTTCGAGCTATTAAAGCAACTTCTATATGCAAAATCTGGCGCAACTTCCCAACAAATGATGGATTTGTTCGCGCTCTCAAGTAAAACGTTTTATCGTTACAAAAAACAACTCAGTGATGATTTAAATACTGTATTCCCACAAGGTGACGTTACGATCCAGAAGAAAAAACTCCTTTATGTCATTGAACTAGCACCTTCACTGACATTTAGTTATGTTCTCGACTCTATGAGGCTTTATTACATAAGAATCTCACAAAAATTTTCAATTCTTGAAGCCGTCTTAAAAAGACATTATATTTCTGTTGAAGCATTAGCGCAGGATCTAAATTTAAGTCCCTCTCATGTTTACTCGAATTTAACGTTTCTTAATAAGATCCTACGTCCTTTTGAATTGAAAATTTCTTTCTCTTCCTCTATTTATAAAACAAATTTTCAAGGAGCTGAACTAAATATCCGTACTTTAGGATTTGTATTGTTTTGGAATGTTTTTAAAGGGTTAGAATGGCCTTTCGCGAAAACACCAAATTCTTACAAGACACTTCCTTCAGCTGTGAATGAACAAAGACTTTCGCCTTCACAACAAACTAGACTTAGATATTTTCAAAATGTTACCTACTGGCGTACGATATATAGAAAAGAAAGTTTAACACTATCGCAAGAGTTTAAGGATTATCTTGTCCACTTTGAATCCGTAGCACCTACGAAATTATTTTCAACTTTAGAAAATATAGACCTTGAACAAATCAATCTGAAAGATGAAGCCTACTTTTTTGGCTTTCTATCAAGATTTCTTATTGCAAATATTGATTCAGTTGAAGAAAGACAAGTGATTACCCAATCACTTGTCCAGTCAAAGTTACCATTAGCTGAGCTGACCACACGAACTTTAGACAAGCTTTTAACTACGTTTAAAGTGAAACTATCCCCTGATAGTTATCTGGAAAACTACTATTTATTAATTATTTGCTTAATTTATATCCGTTTTATTGGGATCAATTTCAGAAAATTTCTTGTTGACGACACAACGGTTTCTAAAGCGAACTGGTTTTCTTCTGATGAATCGTCTTATCGTTCTTTCGTAAAAGAGACTCTTGGCAAAGAGCCTTTAGTACGCAAACATCTGAACGCTGGTCTTGTCTCTTTTATGGCAAAATTTTTCAACTCTATTTTGAAAAGTGGAGAAAGAGAGGCTAAGTTACGAATTTTCATTCAACATTCTAACAATCATTTTATTTATGATTTTGTTAAGAATAATTTACTCACCATTTTTGGTGATACAACGTTAGAATTTACTTTTGATGTAGAGGAGGCCGATGTGATTATTTCAGATGCTTTTGAAGGAGAGCGTTCTAATGAACGAACATTTCATTTTGAACATTCTCATGACCAAATCTCTTGGAGAGAGTTAATTCTTTTTATTAGTGGAAAGATCTATACATTGCATAATGCTTGAGCAACTATCGTGATTGAAACTATCACTACTCTATCCTAAATACAGGTGTCGATCATCGTAGTGTTCAATGATTTTTTTCCCAATCTCTTCCAATAACAATTCCAAATCTGAACTGTTTGAAAAAGAAGAGATGAATATTTCTTTGGCTTTACTGTTCTTTTCTGTTAGCTCGATATCTGTCACGATAATATCTGGAGAACCCTGTTGGTTTTTGACAAATTCTATCTTGTCACTAAACAGTAATTCAATTTTCTGCGATATGATTGGACCTACGAATACTTTGGAATTTTGAATTAGAATACGTACTTTAGGGAAATCAACTTGCATAAATTTCACTAAAATTGTATATGTCACGAGGTAAATATAATCGGTCAATGTTTCTTGTGATGTATATTTTTTGATTGCTTTAAAAAAAGAACCATATTCTGTTTTCGTGATTAGTTTTTCAATGACCATCTGAATATTCTGTTGGATTTTTTTTCTGTTGGATCTGCATAAAAGAAGTTTTTTTCATCATAAATATAGTAAAACAGCTTTGGATCAATGAAACACGTCTCCATCAACAAGTGCATCATATCGAGCTCTTTTCTAAGTTTCCAATAAACCATCGGAGTGCTATTGCCGTGAAAGAACGTCTCGATCAGTTTTTCAGCTAACAGATGGCTATATTTCACTAATTTGAAATTTTCCTCATTGAAAAATTTCTGATGTTCTTCGATTACAAATACTTCTCCATCCACTAAACGTTCTTTATACAGCAATAGTAAAGCAGCGCTTGTTTCATCCCAAGATAGTTTTTCTGGACGATTTTTCTTTAGGTGAAAATACTTTTGTGTACATTCCATCCTGAAATCGTTCAGATAAAGACGTCAAGATAGATTTTTTCACCACTTTTTTTTGACTGATACGAACGTTGCAAATAAAGAGTAATAAACATACTTGTCTTTTTCTTATACAATTTAAGCTTTCCCAGCCTTGTATTCTCTCACTAAAATAAGCCTTCATTTCACTATAACTAGCTTGATCAAAGTCCCATGTGTTTGACGCATTGAAAAAGAACAGAAAAAAGAAATTTCGAATTCGTAACTCGCTTCCTTTGATCTCATTTATTCGTGTCAAACTTAACCCACATTGATTTAATATTTTTTGAAGTTTACTTCGATTACGTGAGAAAGTTGCTGGACTGATAAATTCTAAATCACAAAATGTTATCGCATCGATTCGTTCCATCAGAAAAATATGCTTGATCATTTTATAGAGAATGGAGGTCTTTAAGTATTTATTACTAATACTGACTAAATCAATATTACTCGCATATACGCCTTGTACCGTATTATGTATGTAGGATACTTCAAACCGTTCTTTAGAAACAGTTAACTCTTGCTCGAATTGTTTAATAATAAGTGAAACTGTTTTCTTTGAAAAGTTGGTTGCTTCTGCTATTTCTGATAAACTTACTTCCTTTCTCCTGTTAGCTACAAAACTTAGGACATTGATCCTTCTGTCGTATACTTCATCTAAAAAAATCCGCATGATTTCACCATCTTTTTATCTTTTTATCTTTTTCATTTTATTTTATAAATAAAATTTATATCGTAAATATCATACCTGTTTAATGTGCACTTGTTTTTCTTTCACTTCCTCCCCTTCAAACATTTATGAAATCACAACTATTTATATTAAATTATTTTTTATATTTTTTTTATTTATTTAAGACGATTTTTTCGACAAAAAAGTGGAATCCTCCCTACCATTCTTATCTTTAGCGATATCGTTATTTTTATATACTTTTTTTATAATTTAGCCCCTATATCTGCTTCAGAAAATACAAAAAAATCCTAGAAGGTTTCATCCCCTCTAGGATTTCCAATATTTGATCTAACGTTTTAAGGCGCTATGCCACTTAAGCAAAGTCGACTCTGTAGTAATAATTCACCACATATTCATCATCACTTTTAATAACTAAGAAATCATCTTTATCGATTTTTTCCAAACTGACTTCATCATCTGGTCCAAATGTATATGGATAATCATTTACTTTGAACATCGTATTTATATCGATTTGTCTTTCAATTTCATCATATAAAACAAATTCATTTGTTTCTTCATTATGAATCCAATATTTTGTAGTTACTGGAATTGTAAATCCTGTTGGTGCTTCTGAAAAAATCACTTCATGTTTACCATTTGTTTTTATTTGACTTACTTCATTTTTATTGTGCAATTTGCTTTCTTGACGTGAACCAATGATTTTAACTTCCTTAGGAGTGCCTTTAGAGATGTCTCCCAATAAACCACCTTGTCCATTTAAAAAGACATTATCAGGTTCAGAAACCCATGTGTAATTTTTCATATCTTTCATATTACGAGCAACGCTTGCAAAGTCTGTTACAAATACTGGAACATCTTCTGTAATTTCAAATGTAGGTTTTCTGTATTCTTCACGAACAACTGCTCCACTATAAGCACGCAGCATTTGTTTATCCGCATGTAATGCAGATAAAGAACTATTGATATCAGTAGAGATACCAGTGATGGAACTTCCAGCACCTTCTGCTTGGATATGTGCAATAATTGAACGAGCGCCAGAAACTTTTCCTTCACCTACAACCGTTGCACCTTTCCACGCATAAATATCACGATACGCATAAATCCCAGTACCTTCGCTACTTGTTCCTTTTAATACAGCATCATTGTATGGTTTAATATCATTTTCACTATAAACACCATAATTAGTACCAACACCTTCTACAGTTCCGCCATCCATTTGAATTTCATTATGAACGAAGATACCAGTACCAGCAGCCTTTGCCGTTACATGACCTTTTCCATATTTTGTGAATTTGAATGCTTTCAAATGATCACCAACGTTAATCCCAACTTCTTGATTTGTGTTAACGTTCAGTTCACCGTTCCCACGAAATTCAAGTGTTCTTTTAGCATTGATTGCACCCATATTAACTGGTTTTGTATTGTTCAAGGTAATCGTAATGATTTTTGAACTATACAACGAAGCATTCTCATTTAAAAGATACTCCCCTTTTTTCGTCGTCAATACGTTTGTCCCGTCTGCCTTAGTTGTTACCGTTGCAGCATAACCATTTAAGTCAGTATTTGCTGTTAGTAGTTCAGCAGCAAATGCTTTTTGACCACCAGCTACCGCTAATAAACCTGCTGACAAACCAAAAAATAAAACTCCAGCAACATTTTTAATTTTAACCATTTTTTTACCTCTTCCTTTTTTGTATTTGCCGTTTCCAGCACCTTCATTCTAACACATAAAATAACGATATATTTACCATTTTTTTATAAATCAAATAAATTTTTTGATAAAAAAACCACCAAAAACCCTTTTAAATGCGGGCAAAACCAAATAAACTGTCATTTTTTTATAATTTTAAAAAATAAATTAAATAACAGTAAAATAACACCTTATTATAAAACGACTATCCATTTTTAAAACAAAATCCAGTAATGATTATAGTGTTGATTTCTCTAATCACTATAATCCATTACTTGAGCATACACTTCTTCTAATCTTCCTTCTCGATCAAACGAGAGGTTAATTAAACGACCTATACCAGCTTTTTTCTCAGCTTCTTTTGAATCATCATAAATAGAGATAACTTTTTTTGATAACTCATCAGCCGATTTTTTTATTTCTACAGAAAATTGCTTCATTACTTGATCTGACTCTGTTAGTACCATTGCTTCTGCAAGGTTTTTTACTAAAACTTCCAACCTTTTTCCTTCGTTTGATTCAAAACTAGTACAATTAATCAAAATACTTTGTTTTAGAGAATGAATTTTTTGTGAGAGTTTATCATACTTATAAGTTGCCTCAGCTTGCCCTAGAAGAATTTGACCATTACCTTTCAAGTCATAGTATTGGGCAGCATAAATCGTCAATTTATTTTCTTCAGCTAAAATAGTATAATTACGGTCCTTGTCCTGTATTTTTTCTGCTTTAACTAGATCATCAACACTTGTCATAGCTTTCGTCAGAAATGCATTCATTTCAAGACTATATTTATCTTCCAATGTATTCTTCGCTTCTTCTTCTGTAAGGTTCGGTAAGTTCATCTGACTTAACGCCCCTTTTTGTTTAACAGAAGTTATCAAACTTATATCTTCATTCGATAATGGTTTAGCCTTTGTTTCACTTTTACCTTTCGAGCATCCTGAAAAAAGTAAAACTAAAATAAATAAAAGCACTACTTTTCTTTTCATAACCTACCTCCATTTTACAATTACCAGCTAGCTTCTTTTCATTAAAACAAACCAAGTAACGAAACTAATCCAAACCACAATTGACACTATTAGGGATACGGTTTGAATCGCAGTCTCTTTATAAAAGAAATGGATTTTACCACGTCCATTTAATTGAATTTCTACTAATCCAGGAAATGTAGAACTACTATTTACTCGAATTTCTCTATCTTGCACTCTGTCGACAGCATGATATCCTTTATAATAAAGATAAGGTAAAACTAAACTTGACTCTTTGGTAGTTTCATAATCAAATTGCACCTCACCATAGCCCCAGTTAACATCAGTCAACGCGATATCTGCTTGGCCTCTTATTTTTCTAGGTTCGGCAATTACTTGGCTCAACTGTAGCTTACTGGGTACATATTCTTGCCCCCAACCTAAATGATTAGACTGTATATTTTCTAAACGATCATAAGAAACTTCACGTTGTTCTTCTGGAAGAAATACACCATGAGCAGCTGTCAGTACACAAACACCGATAATCACACCACTGACAAATCGAAAGATAGTCATTTTTCCCGAAAAAAATTGATCACAACTTGAAGCAAAAACCCAACAAACGCATAAAGTAACCACTAAGAAGAACCTCCAGGGAAACTGCAATGCATTAAAAATACTTTGGTCAAATATTTTATGCGGAAAAAAATCTGTACTTAGAAAAGCAAAGCCAGCTGCGATAAGAATCAATTGTCGATTTACTTGTTCTAACTTTTTATACATACTTCCTAAAAAAACAAGTGCCACTATCACGAATAAACCTAAATTATTATAACCATTATTTCTAAATGCAATTCCTAAATAATTTAAAACAGTACTTGCATTGTCGCTCAAATAAGTAACTGGCTTTTCTTGAAACATGAAGCGCTGATTCATCACTTGCTCTAACAACGGAAAAATAAAAAAAGATGTGAGAAAAATTGTTAATCCCGCTGCTTTAAACAAACTTATTAATTTTTCAGATCTTTTTTTTAATGATTCAACATTTAATAAAAGATAACAAACAATAAAAATAGAGAAAATAAGCCCTGTTAAAACATGCGTCAAAATCAAGCCACTCATCCCTACTGATAACCAAATCCACTGTCCTCGCTCACATTTCACGATTTGATAAATCCCCAAAAATGCTACTGGTAAAAACATCAAGGCTAATAATTCTCCAAGAGCAGCTCGCTCTGTTAAATCACTCAATCTATAAGATGACATCCCATACAAAAAGGCAAATAAGAAAGCCTTCCACCGAACAGAATCTACCTTTTTAAAACTAAAATATGCGATTAAAAAAGTACAAAAGTTAATAAGTATCAGATATAAGATATAGCTCTGGGTAACAGATATACCAATCAGTCTAAAAAAAGCTGCTGGGTATAAAAACAACTCACAATAGAATAATGGCGATGCATAGCCCATACCATATAGAAAAAAGAAATTGATTTTGGGAAACCATTTTTGATGAAGTAGGTTTTCAGCTAAGCCCTCTATTCTACTTAAATGAAATTGAATATCATCACCAGAATACAACACGTTTTGATGAATATGAGATGAATAAATCATAAAGATACTCAGCAATAAAAAAATACTTATATATAGCCAGGTTTGATATTTACTTATTTTCGATTTTTTAATTTCAATCAAGCTTTCTTGTTCCATAAGTACTCCTTCATAAAACCCAGTCCCATTAATTCTTTGCTACTTATTGTTTGTTATAAAAAGGATCCTTACCTCTTCTTTTTAATAAATATAAATACACACTAAATCCAACAAAGCTGAAACAGGTCACCCCTGCCCCTGTCAATAAACCGGCAGGCAAAAACACAAATTCAACTTCATGCTCACCAACTGCAAGTGGCACAGTTAGAAAAGCCTCTTTAAAACGAGGTATTTCGACTTTCACTCCATCCACATATGCTTTCCAACCTTTGTCGTATGGAATAGTTGTAAATAAAACACCCGCTTCTTCCAAGTCAACAATGGTACTTGCCTTACGCCCGATTACATTAAAATCAACACCTTTATTCTGAATGGCTCTAGCAGCTTTTTCAAAAACTTGACTATCTAATAACACAATGTCTGGCTCAAAAAACTCCACGGCCTGCGATCCACTGAAACTTGTTGAAAATTCAATCTCAGTATCCTTTTCAAAATAACCTAGATTATAATACTGTCCTGTAGAATTAATTTTTGTCGTCCGACTGATCCCATTAACTGTTAGAGTTGTCGTTGCAGTAGCTATTTCTTTATAGTTTATTGGATTCAAGCTAAAGTATGCTTGATATCCTGCTGGGATATTCGCTCCCCATTTTATCTGCTTAGGTTTTTTTTCATCTTTTAACTCTTCTGAATACCGAACCTTCTCACCTTCAGTTTCAATCTCAACATTTTCTTTTGAAAGTATCGTTGGCTTTATAAAAGAAAAATAGTTTTCTTCTTTATCAGACAGTTGGTTAAATAACGAAGTTTGACTTTTGACCACTCCTTCTTCGTATAAACGGTCATTCGTCATCACACCCATCGGCATTGCATACTCATTTTCATAAAGAGTAAACTCTCCGCTGTCACCTACTTTATGAAATCCAAATTTCATCGGGTCGTCCTTTGCTAAATTGTATTTGACCCCAGAAATCGTATCCATTAAAATCGTATTGTTCGCATAAGAAATTTGTAAGTTAGTTCCCCATGAACGATAGCCTAAATCATGTAAATAAGATAAAGAGTGCCTGTTTCGCATCGAAGAAAACATAGAAACACTACTATAACCATATGTTAAGCTATCATTTTTTGTAACAGGATCCAACGACTCTATCCGATAAAAACTGCTGTTTGTTTTTTTGGTTGAATCGACCAATTCTTTAATGTGTGGATAAGGACCTGTGTATTTGCTTTTATTTGAGTACGTCCATTCTTTGGAAATTCCATGAACAATTTGATGTGCATTAAAAAACGACTCACTAGACACTGCCAAAACCATGAATATTCCCAACCAAAGCATGGATGAATGGCCTTTTTTAATCATGTAAACATACCCCAAATAAAGAAAAATCAACGCTAAAGTAACCACAAACGAAATAATCGTTAGATAATAGTAAGCCTCTTCATAAGAGGTAACAACCTTTGCTAAAGTAAATACCACGATCAAACTAATTGCAACATTCAAAAAAGAATCAAACGTACTACTATCTACTTTTTCCCATGCATATCCTGCAACTAACAAGATCAGAAAAGATAAAACAAAACTATACCTAAAAGGAAACATGTTTGGTGCATGCATTCCTTGCCAAAATAAATTGAACGGTTCAAAATAAAAACTTAGTATGACAAAAACAAACAACAGGCCATAACAGATTTTGTCTCTGACGGAGACTTTTTTTGTCGTAAAATAATATAAGCATAGAAGTAATGACCACAATCCTACGAAAACAAAGGGTGTACCGTTAGTCATAGTGGTATCGTATACTCCGACAAAACTCTTAATGATCATATCAAACGAGCCCGTCCCTTGCGTGTTTAATTCCTCTAATGTTGTCAAGGCTTCCCCATTATTCTTCAAATCAATAATTGTTGGAAGAATGACTACCATTGACGCACCACCAGCTAATAAAGACGTTAGTAAGTAGGAAAAAAATGTTCTACCATACTCTGCTTTATTCGTAAATAAACGGACAAAATAATATAAGAATGAAAAAAATCCTACGATAAATGCCATATAAAAGTTGGTAATGAACAGCAGAAAATAGCTGATAAATAAAAGACTCGGTTTACGCTGATCCATCAAACGATGTATGCCCAAAATAACCAACGGCAGGTAAATAAATGTATCCAGCCACATCAACATCTCTGAAAAAGCGATTGTAAAGCTCATCATCGCATATGAAATACTAAATAATAAATGACCCCATTTCGGGATTTTGAACGTCTGACTGCTAAAAAAATAAAAGGCAGTTCCAGAACAACCAATCTTGAATAAGGTCAAAATGTATAAGGCATCTGGAATTTGTTGATTATTAAATAGTAAAATCAATGGCGTAAAAATACCACCTAGGTAATATGAAATGAATGTCCAATAATTCAATCCAAATGAAGCATACCACGTATAAAAGATGCTTTCGTTTCCTTTTACAGCTGTATTGTAACTAGCAAAAAAATTCGATAACTGAGTGAAAGAATCACTAGCCATCACACTTCTTTCACTCCCTGGATAAATTCCAATGGATAAATAAACTGCTCCCATCAGCACTATTGGCAAAACAAAACTCAAAACGACCATTATACCATTCGCCTTAAAAATAGACTGTATCTTCTTTTTCATATCTTCTCCTTTTAAAAATGTCAAAACATTGTTGATTCACCTAATTTAATGAATCCTCCCCATTCGTGTAAATGGATAATAACGATATACTGCAACGCCTTCTATTTGATCCGCATCAATCAATCCTATAGTACGACTGTCTCGAGAATTATTGCGATTATCGCCTAAAACAAAATATTTCTTTTCTGGAATCCTCGCTAACCCTTCTAAAGAACGCGCAATACCTTGCGATAGTTTGATTTTAAGAGTGCCATCTGGGATATCTGTCTGATTAACTGTTTTTCCACTACTGTTCACAGGTTCACGCAATTGATGATTCAAATACAAGTTGGTTCCATCTAACCAAATGGCATCACCAGGCAGACCAATAATACGTTTCACATAGGATTTACTCCTTTGGTCTTTCGGTTCGAACGTGACTACATCATAACGCTCAATTCTAGTGGTCTTCGAAACAATCATTCGATCTCGATTTTCAAAAGTTGGTAGCATGGAATTTCCATCAACTAAATGAGTACGGGTTGTAGACAGCATAATCAAGCAAAGTACTGTAAAAAATACAAAGAATAGATTAGCTACCACATTTTTACCCCATCTTTTTTTACGCTTATTCAATTTTTGCTTAGAAGATTTTTTTCTTTTATTTATTTTTTGCTTAGGTAGTCTTTCATTTTTCAAGTGCATATCCCCACATCAAACTTAGCATTAAAAACTTTTCATAGACTGCAACGGTAACCATCTCATACGCACTACGCCAATAATGTCTGTGTCCTCGACTAAACCATAATTTCGACTATCCGTTGAATATCGGCGATTATCTCCCAGTACAAGATACTTTTTTTCAGGAATTTTTTTTGCTCCAGAAATTTGATTCAAGGTAAAATCACCTGTCAATAACATTGAATCTTGGTGGGCATCTTTTAGTGGTTTTTCTAAATAACGTTCTACTTGAAATGTATCATCTATGTATAGTTGGTCATTTTTATAGTAGATATCTTCATCTGGCATACCTATTACTCTTCTTACGGATAAATCACGTTGTTTGTTTGCTTTCAACACCACTAAATCAAAGCGCTTAATCGTTTCCAATTTATTTACAAATAGTCGATCTCCATTTGCTAATTCCGGCATCATGGCATAACCAGACACTTTTGGCACTGAAAATAGAAAAAAAGACAAGGCATAGACAATCAGTCCAACAATAATTATCGCAATAATCAATTGTAAAAGAGTTGTTCGTAGCATCTTTACAAAAGTGGCTTTTTTCTTTCGCCTTTGCTTCTTCTTTTTATGCAAGCTGCTATTTTGGTTCTTCGCAATAATTTGGTTCTTTTTTCGCTTTTTCCCAACTTTTTTGGTTCTTTTTCGTTTCGAATCCAAAAGTGGTTTTGCTGATTTTTTTTTAGGTATTTTCGTGTTCATCTTTTAATCCTCTAAACCTAAAGCTAATTTTTCTTTTTTAATGCTGCTTCATTGATATTAAAGTGTTCGAATACTTTCTTTTGCTGTAGTTTAGCTTTTTCAAGATCTTCGTTGAACTCTGACATTTTCTCAGGATTTTTCAAAAAATCTTCTTGTTGTGCTGCTAAATTGATTCCTAATTCCATCATAATTTTAAATTGCTTATTCAAAATCCCTTGTCCTTCAACCGTCAAACGTTGATTGGCCAACCTATTCCCATAACTGGACAAACGTCCAGACAACTCTTTTATGTTATTAGCAATTTTCGTTTTATTATCATTATTTTCAGCTTCTTTCAACTGTAGATCTATTTGTTCTATAAGATAATAGCCTTGTACAATCGCATCAGAATCGCGCTCACTTAGGCTATTTGCTTGGTAGTACCTTGAATAAAATGAACCACCACCACAAATAAAAGCAAGAACTAATAAGACAATCACATTAATCAGCTGACGCTTATATACTCCTTCTAATCTACGTCGTTCTCGTTTCAATTTGATCCTTTTTCGTTTATTCTTTTTTCTGATTCCGCTTAAAAAGCGAATTTTTTTCTTTGTTGAAAAAAGAGAAAAAAGCAATAGGATTGAAAATAAGAAAAAGAGGATAGCGAACGAAAACAAACCTATAAATATCCAATCTAAAATACTCACTTATCTATCCTCCGATTCCTTGCTATTTTCTTGATGGCTTTGTACCAGGTTGTTTCTTTCTCTTTTTCTTTTTAGTCTTTTTCCCGACTTTCCTAACAATAAAGAAAATCACTATAACTAAAACAAATAATCCACCAACGATTCCAGCAATAAACGTCCAGTTTATTTTGCTTTCTTGCAATAAACTGACATCTTCAGCATTAAATTTGTCTGCTTCTTCATCTGTAATCGTGAAATCTTGATCCCATTCCCAGCGATCTGCTCCAGCCGTAACAATAATATGTGCAGAATAATCACCAGCAACCATTCGCTCACCTTGCATCGAAACTGGAAAATCTAACATTGAATTAGGTGCCATTCTCATAGCTGCCTTTTTAGTGTCATATAATACTTGATCTGATCCTTTCCCACTCACTTGAACATCAACAGTCATATCTTCAATGAAAGTGGCCTGAGTATTAGAAAAATTGACAAAGACTGTATTGCGATAATTTTTTTGATTTGCATAAACCTTATTTAAAGATAGTTCTGGCTTTACTTCTGTATCGGTCTCTTTTAAAATCATTCCTACTAAATAGGCATATTTGTTAAGGATTGAGCCGCTTTGAGGTTTTTGTTCTTCATTTGTGATGTTCTGCATTTCAATCCCACCAGTAATAATGCCATCATAAGATGATTCTGGCATCGTAATATCTAGGTCAATCGTTTTTTCTCCTTTTGGAGGTATTTTGACTTCGTCGGGACCTTTCACGATATCAACAAAATCATATTTTAAGGATGCATCGTTCTCAATCACGGTTGGTCCATATTCGATGACACCATTACTATTTGATTTAGCGCCATTTAATTTAACACTGATTGTTGTTTCTATGTCTGAAGGATTGGTCAATTTGATTTGAACTACTTGTTTTTGACCTGGTGTCATTTTCAAATCAAAGTAGCCAGTTTTTTTATCAACTTGATTCTCTGGATGAATCACCTCAAAGTTAAAGCCTCCCATATCTTTTTTGGAATTAGCATCTTCAGCATAAGCATTGCCTGCCAGTATAGCTGTTAGGAATATGTATAATAAAACTAAAAGTGCAAATACGCGTTTCTTCAATGAACATACCTTCTTTCAATCAATTAGAAATGAGTCATCGATGCATGACATCGATGAACTCATTCCCAGAATTATTCAATTATTCTTATCGTTTTTATAACGGAGTATCACTAATAGTCCAAGTAATCTCAGCCGTATATTTACCTACTGAAAGCATGTTGTCACCAGGTACAGTTAGTTTTACAGATTCTCTGATATTTTCAACACTTGTTGCTCTGTTACCAAAAGCAAGTTTGTATTGACCAAAACCTTTAGTCGCATCTGTATTGTCAAGGAATAATGTGTTTTCTCCAGCAGCCAATCCATCTGCCGCTGGTTCTAATTTAACAGGAGTAGTAACTGCTCCAACTGGTTTTAAAGCTTCCGCATTAGCTGTACCATTAGATGCTACACGAGTATTAGCAAAAGTAATAAACGCACCTTTTAATTGGCTTCCGTTTGCATGTGCAAATTGCGTTGATAATTTACCATAGATTTTGTAAGTGTGGTCTGTAGTTGAACGTACATCTTTAAAATCTACAAAGTTTTCCATATCACCAAAAGTAGCGTCATTAAATGGTTTTGCTTCATACGTTGGTGATGAACCATCAGTTAAAATATCATGTTTTTCAAAGTCTAATGGTGTGATACCAACGATTTTCATATCCGCTGTACTTGGATTTACTGGTGGGTAAGGTAAAACTGGTCCATCAGTATCTGGCGGTGTAATTGTATCTGGTGTTGTATCTTTTTGAAATTCTACATTTCCTTCTCCTGCAAAAGAGTCACTTTCTGCTGCTTTTGTTGCCCCTGGTAGAGCCAATCCTAAGCCGATTACAGCTAGTAAAGCTGCTCCACAAATTTTGTGTGTGTTTTTCATTTGTATTTCCTCCTAAAATTTTTCATTATTTATGGCAACTCGGAAATTATCCAAGTTAACACCGTTTGGTATGGTACCGGATCAATTTTAGTTGCCCCCGGTATAGACAACGTTACTGCACTGTTTTGATAGATGGGTTTATTTTCAAAATTTGGATCCAATAATGGTTTTCCATCCGGACCTATGGCTGGACTTAATGTATTCGGCATAGCATTGGAATTCTCTTCCGATGCACCGAATTCAATCGACCATGTCCCTTTTCCCATATTATTTTTTGCTTCCGCCAAATTATATGTTTCACCAATATTATCAATTTTGATAATATCTTTCGAAACACTCGGCGCCTGAGATAAATCACGAGTTGAATTGACCCATGATTTATCAAAGGAAATCATCGCACCTTTTAATTCGTTGTTTAGCGTATTATTATTTTTAAATTGTGTTTCTTGGCGCACTTGCAAGCTCCAGCCACTTCTATTTGGGCGATAATCAGAGACCTGAATAAAATTCCCTCTAGGTCCTGTGTCTCCTAAAAATAATTGTGCATTAGCAGGATAAACTGTATCTTTTTTCGAAATTTTATTTTTCCCAAATGATAGTTTTGGAACAAAATCAATACGTAAATCACCAGTTGTATTTGGCGTCGGACCGGGATCAACCTTATTTCCTGGCTTTTCCGGGTCAAAAATACCTGCTTCATACTCTCCGTCAAATACAATTTCCCCTACATCAGTATGACTTTCTTGTGCATACGTAGGTGTATCTAATGCGGTTACCATCAGGCTCGTCCCTATAATTGAAAAACAGAAAATGGAAGTTACTAACAATTGTTTCACTTTCATTCTGGCGTCCCTCCTTCTTTACCTTTTCTCTTTTTCAAAAGAAAGTAGAAAAGAACAAAGACTATAAGGGCGAAGCCACTGATTCCTAAACTTTTCTTCACCAATTCACCTGTTGAAGGATACCTGCCACGCGGTTTAGTCGGACTTGGTGCTACAGAGCTATTTTTTGTCTTAGGTACGTCGCTTTCCGTAGTACTGATGATTGTTTCTTCATAAAAATCAACAACGCCATCAGTTTGGACTGCTCCGCCGTTATCTGCTGCCTGAACAGGCATAGCCGAAACACTCAGTAGAATTGTCACACCCACAAGAAGGCGAGTAAAACGTATGATATTTTTTTTCATGTTTTCTTCTCCCTCTTTCTATGGTGTAAGACCTAACTTCCAAGTTATTTCTCCTTGATACTGTCCAAGTTTTTGAACATTCCCCGCTGGAACCTCAAGTTTCAAGCCCGCATGTCCCGGACCCCATCCAGAGCTAACAACATAGTCTCCAGCTGTTGCATGTGTCTGCGTCAAGACTCCTAAAGACTCCCCAGTTAGTGGAAACTCTTTTGTCCCAGTATTGTAGCGAACGGCTTCGCTCAACACTTTACTATTATCATCAACATTTCTCATTTCTTTTGTTAGAGCAGCTGTTAATGTCCATTGCTTTAATGTTCCACGATTGTCAGAAACAACCAATGGTTTATCTAACTCAGGATTTTCAACTCTTGTATCTTTCATACCCGCAACATGTGTCTTAAAGTCGATTACAGTTGGTGCAGAAGTGATTGATAATGTTCCAAATACAGCCCCTGTACTAACTTCATTAGATTTAGCGTCATAAATATCATACTCAGGATTGGCATTGATTCCAGGTACAAAGGATTCACTTGTTTCTCTTGGCGAATACCCATGCGCATATGCTGTGTTTTTAATATCCTGATCGACTGCTGACTGTTGAACAGTTACTTTAAACGTTACTTTGGCACTTTCTGTTGATTTGAGATCGCCGATTTTCACAGTAAGCGTACGAGTATCTGCTACATAAGAGAACTGAGCTGATGTAGCAAGCTCTCCATTAATTTTCACCTCAGCATTTGCTGGATCAAACTTTAAACCTTCTGCTAATTGATCAGTGATCCATGCATCTCTTAAAGTAGTGGCATAAGAAGCACTTTTGGCATTATTTACATTCAATGTATAGGTTAATGTATCACCTACCGACGTATTCCCATGTCCACTTGTAGTAAACTCTTTAACAATTTTATTGGTATCCGGTAAAATATCTTTTACTTCATATTTTGCTACACCTTTGAACACTGCATCATGATAAGTATAATCTTGAT
This sequence comes from Enterococcus rotai, assembly GCF_001465345.1. Lineage (NCBI taxonomy): Bacteria > Bacillati > Bacillota > Bacilli > Lactobacillales > Enterococcaceae > Enterococcus > Enterococcus rotai. The sequence continues at coordinate 812,589 of NZ_CP013655.1, forward strand.
ACGGATTAATGTTGCCTTTATCTGTGTTTGTTACAGGCGGTTTGATCAATCCATTTGAATCATATGACTGTTTTCCGGCTGTATCTTCAAGATAGATACTTAGTTCTTTTTCTTTATCAACATACGCTGGTAAATTAAATACCCATTTACCATCTGGTTGGACTCTCGTGGTACCTAACAAGTTTCCTGTATCCTTATCACCATTGTCATAGTATACATAGACTGTGGCACCAACTTCTGAACCATCTCCAGCTAAAACCTTTGTTGCATTGTTTAAGTTAACATCAGTCAATTTTGCAGGTTCTGGTGGTGTTACATCTAAAATAGAGCGTTCTGGTGCTTGCAGTTCATCAGGCTTACTCGTGTGAACACTTTCCGTCCCTTCACCACTCTTAGACCCACGCCAAGCACCCACTACTTTGATTGTGTGCTCTTTCGTTAGAAACTTTCCCTCGGGTACTTGAATTTTTATAATCCCCGCCCTAGGTGCATCGCCATAAACCGATTCTCCACCGTTTCCGTTCTCATCACCAATAGAACTTCCTATTTGTTCAAAATCTAATGTTCCATCCGCTTTATATACCTTTACACGTACATGGACTTCATCTGTATAGGCGTCTCGATTTTCTTCACTTTTACCTTCAGGTACACTAGCATGACCCCAGATATATTTATCTGCATTAGTAGGAACTCTTAATTCGTCAACCACAGCATTTTGATTATTGGCTGTCATCCTTGAATATGCATCTGCTCCAGCAAATTTCCCTTGAAAATCAGGATTATCTGTAGAAACAATATTGCTAAATCCACTACCGCTTAAACTTGCGTTCAAAACAGTCCAAGATAAACTAGGATTTCCATCAAGATTTTGACCGTTCTTCCAAACAGATAAGTCTGATCCATTTAAAACAAATGTCGAAGAAGCACCATTTTGGAAAATCAAGCCGCCTCCTGAAGAATCATTTCTAAAATCAAAATATTTTGGTTTCGTCATATTAAACGTTGTTGTATTACTTGGTGAACTGAATATTCCATAGTTTGATCCAGCCGTTTTTCCACGTACTACAAAGTAAGCACCCTCGGTTTGTTCAACGTCAAGCATTTGGCTATTACAATCAATAGCTGCTCCATAATCCGCTTCAATCAGCACATTCGAGTCTTCTCCTAATGCTTTAAAGTAACTAGTCTCTCTAGAGCTTCCCAGCCTAAATTGAATCCCTTGATTGCGACCATTAGCTCCTGGATTTCTCGGAGTACCGTCCCCTTTATTTTTTAAAAGAAAATCTGATCCACCTGAAACGATGATTGAATTATTATTACTAAACATTCGAACGCCTGAATTATTCGTTGATTTCTTCAGAATATTTACTTTCGAATTATTGGAGACTTCGAAACTGTTATTCCCTTCATCATAGAAACGAACTGCAGCAACTAGATTATTTCCATCTGCACTTTCTGCTTCAATATCTAAAGTACTGTTATCATCAACAATTAACTTCCCTCCAAGACTTCTCATAAAGAATGCTGGAGACCCACTTGTTGGCGCTAATGATTTTATAGCTAGTTTAGCTCCAGCTAAGATATTTACATTTGAAACTGAAGAAGTTGAATTCACCAGAAAAATCCCATCACTCGAAGCTCCACCTGTTGCGTAGCCGACCACATTAAGTTCAGTGTCTGCTCCTGATATTTCAAAATTTGCGACATTCATTGCTTGAACTACATTATAGTTACCAGTACTTTTTAGATTTACCTTCGAGCCTTCATTAACTAATAATGATGAACCAGAAATACTTGTCGTATAAAATCCTCGCACCAAATCTGCGGTTACATTTGCATGATCTGAAATTTTCAAATTTTTAGAGGCTATAAATGAATCAGCTGCTGTACTTACAAAATTATTTTCACCACTGATAACTACACTACCGTTTACCAAGCTAGTTAAACTTGATGCATTTCCAGTCAAAGTAGCTAGATTGTTTACTCTCAATTCCCAGTTAGCACTGTTGCTTGCAGTATTACTACGAAATATCGGTGTAGCACTACCACTATAATTCATATCTAAAAGCGCCATGAAGCTCCCTGGTGAAGCTGTCCCTAATGTGATATATCTAGCCAGAAAATCAATAGAGTGTGTAACGTTGCCATCTTTTCCATTAATAACTTTAGATCTTGTTGCAGTTGGTCCTGCAGACGTTGCAGAAAAATCGGCTTTCAAATTAATCCAATCAACAGATCCATCAGTTACAGCTGCTTTAAATTGCTCCCATGTACTTACATCGACTGGATTACTCGGAGTTGGTACGTCTACACTCAAAGGAGAAACTGCATAGTTCACAGCTTGAATCAATGAACGTTCTACTAAGGTATTTGAATTTACTTCTGTTTCTGACGTTACAGCATCACTAACTTTTGGTACATCAAATGAAGTTGACGTTAAGACTTGTCCATCAGCATTTTTTAACGAGAAACTGCCTTTATCTAGCTTAGTATCTGGATCCACTTGAACCAATAATGTAGTAACAAACTTACCACCATTTTCTTTAAAATCGAAATCCACACTGTTTAAATCTTTAGGCTGCTTTACAAGAACTTTATTCTCATATTCCGTCGGTACCCCATCAAATAAGTTTTCATCTCCGATCGGCATTGTTCCTTCAGCAGTTAAACGAAGTATTTCTTTATGCATCGTTGGAATAACCAAGTCAACTTTTAAAAATCCAGTGCCTTTATAGTCCGTATCTACTACTTGCAAACTATAACTCTCTTCATTTGCTTTTATAGGAGCTGTCTTTTTTAATCCCATAAACGTAACAACTGAGATCAATACTACCGCCAACAAACAGATTTTTATCTTTCTGCTAATTTTCATACTTTTCCTCCTTTCCTCAAAAATGAGTGTTAATAAATTATATATATTTCAATTTTCCACCTACCTAGAGAATCTACTAGGTTAACTAGAAAAGAGAAAACAAATTGAATGAGTTATACTAAACTCCTCTTTGATACTTAGACAACAAATCAATCATCAAATATTGCTACACTTTTAATAAGTCCCCAGACTTTAACTTATATATTTAGCCATTCAACATATACCCTTTCGAACGAATCGTCTTGATATACTCTTCGTCACTTTCTTCTACCTCAAGCTTCCTGCGTAAATGATATATAATATTCGCTACCCGATACTGCTTATCTTCATCTCCGCCGTTCCAAACATTTTTGTAAATTTCTTCGTAAGTCAGTGCTTGCCCTACATGATTACTTAGTAGCTCGATTGTTCGAAATTCAAGCTTAGTCAAACTTACTTCCTGCTTTCCATTTAGCAAGACACTAAAATTTGAAGGAACTAATTCAACTCGCTTTTTTGTTGGAGTAGTTTCCATGAGGCGTTTTTCCTCGTAAGAATCCTGGCTTTTTTGACTTTTTTTAGAGTATCGCTTCAAATTCCCTTGAATAAACAAGACCAGTTCGTCCGAATCAATCGATGTATTAATAATGCCGTCTGCTCCTAATTTCATGTATACAATTCTCGTGGACTTATCTGTATTCTCAGATAGTATCCACACTAAAGCAGAACTTTGCTCACGAACTTTAATAATCGACTCGCAAATCACACTCATTTGATTCTTTGTCTCAGTTTCTTCAATAATCAAAGCATCTAATTCATCTGTCATAAGATCCAACTTGGACTTGTCATCTAAATAAGAAATATTGTATTTTGATTCTTCCAATGCGTCTATGTATGTATCTTGGTTCGTTTTGGTGCTCGAAGAAATAATTCCAATGTTGTACATCTTTCTCTCCTCCATATTTTATGGTCTATGTTTTTATTCATTTTTCCCTATTATTAGTCTTTATATTTGCAGTATTCATAAATACTTTTTATACTAGATAAAATCAGTATTTAGATGACTATTCTTCATTCTGTTTTTTCGGTAAAACAAGAATAAACAAAGGCTATTCCTCGTTTGGATAGGTTTTGACGTTCCGCTGACGGCGATGTTGACGGCGATGAAAAAAGAAAAAAAGCTCTAACTTTCCAAAAAAACGAAAGTCAGAAGCATAAAATAATGATTTGAAAAAGAAAAATAAGTAACAACCGTTATAAAAAAAAGAAAAAAAGGGAGTGCTATTCCCTTAAATTGGTTTAAAATCAACTTGGGCTTAGTTAGATAAGTGCTAGTTTTTTTATTGCTGCGCGCTGTTCTTCTATAAATGAATTTGTGTACGTGTCTAATGTTAGCTTGATAGATGAATGCCCTAACAAAGAACTTATTGCCGCAATATTAACACCCAACTCAACGCAACGTGTTGCAAACGTATGGCGGAGCGCATGGAAAGAAACATTCATTAATCCTATTTTCTGCTTGATTCGTTCAAAACGATAGCTGATTGTTCTAGGTTCTACAGAATGTCCTTCATTTGTTATGACGTATTCAGAGTGTGATTGTTTTTTACAGTGCAACAATGCACTCTTTACTTTCTTAGAAAGCGGAATGATCCGGTTAGCATTAGTGGTTTTTGGTATAGTTTCAATAATTTTTGTCCGTTGTCCAGTTGCACTTGGTAAGGCAATTCGTTGTTTTGTTCGTTGAACTTTTATTATAGATGATTCAAAGTCGATATCCTCCCATTTTAGTGCGCAAATTTCACCAATACGCATCCCTGTTTCCAAAGCTAATAAGATAGGCAACCCTTTTATATCCTTCACGCTTTCAGTTTCCACTGCTTTTTGTTGTACTCTAGTTAAAGCTAAAACTTTCCGTTTTTCAATTTTAGGTAGAATTGTCCGTTCACAAGGATTTAAGTACACGTAGCCTCTTTCTTTTGCCGCTTCAAAACAGCTTTTTATAATTCGGAAAACAATATGAATAGAACTAGCCGCTAACGTTTCTGTTAATCGACTAATCAATTTATCCATATCAAAAGCAGTGATTTTTTTTAGAGGTCTTTTCCCCAAAATAGGTAAAACGTATAATTGAAGTTTTTTACTATAGCTAGCATAAGTGCTTTCCTTTAGTGTTGGAGCCATGATTTCTGTCAGCCAAAGGTTCGACCACTCTCCAAATGTGCCGTAAAATTCTTTGGCTGCTCCACTATAAATGAGCGGTTTCTGTGCTTTCTTGTCTAATAACTGTTCCTTTACTGCTCGATATGATCGTGCATAAATATACCCATAATGAATTGTCCCATCTATTTTTCGTGCTTTAGGATAACGCCCTTCCCAGCGTCCATCCTTTCGTTTATAAATATTTTCTCCTCTAGCCAAAATAACCAATTCCTTCCTATATTATTGACGGCGATTTTGACGGCGCATAAAAACAGTCCATATGTGACCCGTCATTAAATTTATTCTGAAAAAGTAAACTATTTCTTCGAAATTCTCATTTTTTTTAAATATTCTCTTAAAAATTGAAAATTTATATCGTTTTTTTATCGCTTTCGCTATTGATTTATCATATCCAAACCCATAGAATAGATTCAGATATCAAATTAATTTTAAATTTTTATCAATCATTTCTTGTTTTACCGAAAAACAAGAAATGATTTTTTAATATCAACACTATATTTATACTATTTTATATCTTTTGTTTTTTATCTTTTTCACATCGATATTTTTGCTAAATAAAATAATTTGTATACCATTCTTTCAGCCCCCCACTTTAACCTATGCTATCCAACGATTCAATAATAGGTTAATTTAGCTTTACTTCAAACTAAGGATACTCTTTACAGGCTGAAATTTTCCTCACAAAAAGAGGATGAAACAAAAGTAAAACTTACCTTTGTCTCATCCTCTAAGTGCGCATAAACGCTTTACCCCATTCTCTTAATAACTACTAAATGGTTACTCTTTTCGGTACGTCTCACATAGCTTCACTATCTCTTGCTTATGTTTTTCTTGTAAGTCAATCGGTGAGATAACTTGGACACCATTACCGAACATCAATAAAAATGGTAACAGCGTTTTTTGCTGATTAGCGTAGATAGTGACCTCTACATGTGTATCCGTAACTTGAATCTCATCATCTGTGTAATAGTCATATAATTTCCCTAAATCTTCTTTTCTAAATCTTAATCGAATCTTACTTCCATCTGCTTCCTCAATCATTTGATTCCTATAGTCCGATGGCGTAAAAGTTGTTTTCTGTATCTTTAGTTGACGTATTCTCGTAATTTTAAAGTATCTAAACGCTTCTCGTTCCTCACAGTAAGAATGGATGTACCAACTACCGTTCATCAACATCATTTCATACGGATGAATTAATCGTTTTGTATGCTCACCTTTGTTATCCACATAATCAATCAGTAACTTTTTATTTTGTTTCAATGCAAGATTGATGTAATTGATCTTCTTCTTAGTCTGCGCTTCAATTTCAGGGCGATGCATCGTTGGGGATTCCAAAATAAAGTGCTTTCGTTTTTCTTTCAGTGAATCACCTTGTAATAACTCGATTTTTTCTTTGATCATATTTTGTTGATCAGCTATTCCAAATAATCCTTCGTTAACATTAAGAGCATTAATGAGCTCTTGTCTTTCTTCATTACTATATGTATGTGTTCTCAATTTAAAAGAATTGACTAGAGAAAAGCCTCCATGACGTCCTGGATGTGAAACAATTGGGAACCCAGCGAATTCAATTGTTTCAATATCTCTAAAGATCGTTCTTTTCGTCACTTCAAATCGCTGGGCTAATTGAGCTGCTGACACAACCTCACTATCTAAAAGTAGAACGATCATTGCTAATATACGCTCGATTTTTTTCATGCGGAAGTCTCCTTAAACATTGTCTTTTTACACAGTATGATTAAAAGGGATGAAACTAGTGTCGTAGCGTCTAGTTCCATCCCACAATTCTTCATTCGAAATAATTTTCATGATAAAAATTATTCCCGATATTTGATCGCTAACCCTTTTAGAAAATTTCTTGCATAGCGATCGCCACATTCTTTGTAGTTTCGGTGCCCTTCTTTTCTTAAAATTGCACTTAATTCGCTATCTGAAGCGTAAACACCAGCAAGTCTCAAAACATCCAGCATATCATCACTTGTAAGTGTTAAAGCAATTTTCACTTTTTTAAGCAACACATTGTTCACGTTACTTTGGCTAGTAATCAAAAATGTTGGCTTAGGCTCCACACCATTTTTTACAGGCGGTTTTCCTCTTTTGAATGTAATCAATCCATTTAAAAAGGCCTCTAATGTACGATTATCACAAACCGCATCCCGTGGTAGTTCGTCATCTTCATTTTGTTTTGTTAATAAAACACGTAACTCATCTCTTGTGATTTCTAAATCACCTAATTCAAAAATTTTGATCATATCTGTATCTTTGATATCTAACGCATAGCGTAAGCGAATCAATATATCGTTGTTATTCATCTTTCTCCTCCAGAAAATATATCATTATGTCTTAGTATAAAGCTTTCTTTCAGAGAATGCATCTATTTGTTTGAATTTAACTAGTCTATTCTTTACTACGCTCCGTGATAGACTGCTTCAAAATTATAACTAGACTTTTTCCCCTTCATTTTTTAGTGTTGCACTTAAATTATATATTCTAGAACACGAACAAAAAAATGTTGAACAGCAGTCTTTCACTAGCTCTTCAACATTTCTTTACTTTTTATTTTAAAGACACATTCTTATAATAAGGAGCGCCAATTGCGCGATAAACCAATCCTTCGACACGATCATTCACTAAGAAAGCTTCTGATGCTTGGTAAAGTGGGGTAACGGGTGAATTCTCCATCAAGACTTTTTGAGCATCTAATAACGTATTCCAGCGTTTTTCGTTTTCTGTAGCGTAAGTGGTTGCTGATTCTGTCAATAATTTATCGAATTCTTCATTGCTGAACTTGCCGTAGTTTTGTTCGCCGCCAGTTCTAAACAATTGTAAGAAGTCGTATGGATCAGCATATGTTGCTGCCCATCCTGCTAAAACTACATCAAAGTCGCCTTTACTCATTTGATCTAAACGGTTTTTAAATGGTACGCTTGAAATGGTTACTTTTAAGCCGCTTAAATTTTCTGTCAACAACCCTTGAACGTACTCAGATAATTTTTTCGCTGAGTCTGTATCCGACGTTAATAACGTGATGGATGCTGAGTCCACACCTAATTCTTTCTTCGCATCTTCCCAAAGTTTTTTTCCGCCTTCGATATCCGTTTTCATCAAAGCACCTGCTTCTTCAGCGAAATCTTTCCCTGTCTCTTGGTTAGCAATCCCTTTAGGAACAAATGCTTCAATTGCCATTGAACCATCTTTTAAAATGTTTTTAGCAATTTGATCTGAATTGATCAATTTTGTGATTGCATTTCTTGCATTTTTATTCGCAAAAACTTTATTTTCAGTGTTGTATTGTAAATAAGAAGTTGATGGATAAATGCGTGTCACCAATTCTGGATTTTCTTTTTCTTGATCGACATATTCCCCTTTGATTGGCGCAATATCTGTTTCGCCAGCCTTAAACAAGTTGACATTTGTGCCGATTTCCTTACTTACTTGAACATTGACCTCGTCCAATTTAACTTTGTCGGCTGCTCTATATTTATCATTCTTCATATAATTCCATGTGATGCTAGTTCCATCCCAATCAGCAAGAGTAAAGGGACCATTATAGATCATGTTATCACTGTTTGTACCATAATCTTTGCCTTTTTCTTCAACAAATTTTTCATTCAATGGATAAAATGTTGGTTTTGCCAAAAGTGATGATAGATATGGAATTGGATATTCTAAATTGATTTCTAGAGTATGATCATCTACTGCTTTGACGCCTAAATCAGCAGCAGGCTTTTCTCCTTTAGAAATAGCTTTGTAGTTTTCAAATCCATCAAATAAATAAGCGTATTCTGAACCTGTTTTTGGATCTACTGTACGTTTCCATGAGTACACAAAATCCTTTGCAGTTACTGGGTCTCCATTGCTCCATTTTGCATCATCACGTAATTCAATGGTATATTTTTTTCCATCATTTGTTGGTGCAACGACTTCTTTTGCAATCGCTGGTGCCGAAGTACTGTCATCCGCAAACTCATACAACCCTTCCATTACTTGGCTGATTGCTGAAAAACTGACAACATCTGTTGCTTGAGAAATATCCATCGTTGGCAATTCTGCGCTTTCCAATACTTTTAAAACTTGTTTTTTATCTCCAGTTGCTTCTTCTTTTTTGCTCCCTGTACTACAAGCAGCCAATGATACAACTAATGCACTTGTAGCGATTGTTGTTAACGCCCACTTTTTCATGTTCATTTTAATCATTCCCCCAATTTCTTTTTTTAGCATTAAAACCTTTCGATTATAGCTTCTGTTAAATCATTGATAATAGCGACAGCTAATTGACGTGCGGCTTCATAATCTTCATAAGCGACATATCCATAATGAGTATGTGCATAACGAACTGGCACTCCGATCACAATAGCTGGTACCCCTTTGTTGGTCAAATTGATAATAGCGCCATTAGTACCTCCGCCTTTTCTGACTGAACTTTGCATTGGTAAACCATATTTTTCGGCAGTCTCTTTGGCAAAGCGCTGAAAGCGTGGATTCGTGATCATTGAAACGTCAAAGTTTCGGAGCATTGGTCCACGTTTTAAACCAGATTGAATCATATATTCTTCTGAAAATGTATCATCCGCTGGGCAACCCTCAAACACGATCGCTAAATCAGGTTTAACATTATTCATTGCTACCGTTGCACCACGCTCACCAACTTCTTCTTGGGCTGTCATCGTACCGATCAGATTGAATTTCGACTCTTTTTCTGATAGTTCCTTGAGTGTTTCAAGTAAGCAAGCACAACCGATACGGCAATCAAATGCTTTCCCTAACATCACATCCGTTGTTTGGAGGTATTCAAAAGAGACATCTGGAATTACTGGATCACCAATTGCAATATTTAGTTTGTTTGCAACCTCTTCAGCACTAGTACAGCCTACATCGATCACCATATCATCAATCGTTTGGACTTCTTTCCGTTGTTCATCTGTCATAAAGTGTGGTGGTTTACTGGCGATGATTCCTGGCACTTCGTTGCCATCAGATGTTTTAATTCTTACTCGATGAGCAGGTACTGTATTGGCCACCCAACCGCCTAAAGGTAAAAAGCGTAATGTGCCATTGGGTTTGATTGCCTGAATGATAAAGCCAACTTCATCGCTATGAGCATCAAATACAATCGTTGGTTTATCCGCTTTGTGCTCACCAACACGCATATAAACATTACGAATATGATCTTCACTAACTTCAGCAAACGGAGCTGAAAATTCTTTGGCAATTGCTACTACATCGTCTTCAAAACCTGAGACGCCAGAAGCATTTGATAAACGTTCAATTAAATGTAACGAGTCTTTTTTTGTCATGGCAGTGCATATCCTCCTAATAAATTTAACTATTTATAATACTGACTGAACTGAAGAAAAAGGCAAATTCAAATCAGTAGCAACTGCAGGGTTCGTCATCGCACCGTTTAACGTATTAACACCTGCTAATAATGCTGAATTTTGTTCTACTGCTTGTTCAAATCCTTTATTCGCTAGCTCAAGTACGTACTGTAATGTCGCATTAGCTAAAGCAAAAGTCGCTGTTTGAGGAACTGCCCCTGGCATATTTGCTACAGCATAATGAACTACACCATGTTTAACGTAAGTCGGCTGTTGATGCGTGGTCACTTCGTCGATCGTTTCAAAAATTCCGCCCTGATCGATCGCAATATCAATAATTACAGAGTGTTCCGGCATTGAAACCACCATCTCTTCTGTCACCAAAACTGGCGCCTTACGTCCTGGAATCAAGACAGCCCCAATCACAAGATCCGCATCTTTTACTGATTCTTGGATATTGAAGTGATTTGAAACAAGCGTTTTAACCGCTCCATTGAACTGATTATCGATTTCTTGCAGCTTCTTGATGTTTACATCTAAAATTGTGACATCTGCACCTAAACCTAAGGCTATTTTAGCTGCATTACAACCTGAGATTCCTCCACCAATAATTGTTACTTTTCCTTTTTTTACCCCTGGCACACCACCTAGTAAAATCCCTTTTCCTTCGGGAACTTTTTCTAAGAACTGAGCACCAATTTGTGCTGCTAGGCGTCCAGCAATTTCACTCATTGGTGCTAGCAGTGGTAATTCTTTATTTGTTAATTGAACGCTCTCATATGCGATTGTTTTTGTTTTACGTCTCATCAACTCTTCGGCTAATGGCTTATTAGCTGCTAAATGAAGATAAGTGAATAAAACCAAATCTTCTCTTAAATATTGATACTCTTCTTTTAATGGTTCTTTTACTTTTAAAACTAATTCTTGCGCCCAAGCTTCTTGAGCAGATGCGACAATTGTAGCGCCAACTGCGCTATATTCTTCATCATGGATCGACGCTCCTAAGCCCGCATTCGTTTCAACAAAAACCGTATGACCATGCTTAATGATATCTAAAACTCCAGAAGCTGGTAATGCTACGCGATTTTCACCATTTTTGATTTCTTTTGGAATACCTATTTTCATTATTCAGGACCCTCTCTACCTCATTGCTTATCTTTTTCTTTAATAAGCTACTTACTAGATTATAGTTTAATGAAAGTTCATCCGCAATACATAGAAAAAAATTTAATTTTCTCTTTCTTTTTTAATCGTCTATTCAAAAAAACGTCTGAAATAAATCGATAAAAGATTTATTTCAGACGTTTTTTGCTATCCAACTTCAACTTTTGATCGCCAAGAAGTGCCGCAACGATCAACGATTTCATTTAATGTTTCAATATTTTCTTTTCCTTGAGTAGCAAACCAATCACGACCTGCCGCTTCACCTTTTGCAGCAAAGGGCTTAACTCCTTCACGCCATGTTGCTCGTCCGCAGAGGACACCACTGAATTTAGAGCCAGCTTCTTTCGCAAACTCCAACGTTTCTTGGAATAATTTCGTTGAAACACCTGCACTAAGAAAGATAAATGGTAGTTCTGTTAGTTCACTCTGTTTTTTAAAATAACCTAGAGCCTCTTTTTTACTATATACCACTTCATTTTCAGCGAAACCTTCTACATAATTCATATTTACTGGAACTTCCATTTTTAACACATCGATATGATACTGAGGTTTAGAAAATTCAATCATAGATTCCAACACTTTGTGAGGTTTAACTCTGGCAAATGCTGCTGAGCTAGCATCAGTGATTTCCGTGTCATACGTAACGATTTCCACAAAAAGAGGAATATCTTCCCCTAAGCACTCACTACCTAAACGCTCTACAAAAACATGTTTTAATTTATTGATCGACGCTGGTTCATCTGGATCATAATAAAGTAAAAACTTGATTGCGTCGGCTCCTGCTTCTTTCAGACGTGAGACAGACCATGTTTCTAGTAAATCTGGCATTCTACCTGGCGTTGAAGTATCATAACCCGTTTTTTCATAAGCTAATAATAAGCCACAATTCTTGTCACGTACTTTTGTTGCAGGCAAACCATACTCTGGATCGAGTAAAATTGCTGAAGCATATGGCGTAAGCTCTTGGGAAGCCACTTTTTTAAAGTCTACAATTTCTTCACCAGTAGCTATCGTGCTGGCATCTGCTATCATTTTTTTTAAAGACCCCCGTTGATCGATCGCTAATGCTTCGATCAGTCCTTTTTCATTTGACAGACGATTCAATGCATCCATTTTTGCTTGACTAATTTTGATCATAGTAACGACTCCTTTGCTCTTTTTGAGGAAAACCTCTCTTACTTTTGAGTATACTCGCTGCTATTTAGAAAGACAAAGAAGATGGTCTTTAAAAATCTAAAATAAGGGATAAGTTAAAAGCAACAGCTAATGTGCTAAACTGGTTCCCTGAAATGAAACAAGTTGATATTGTTCACCAAGAAAAAATATTATTGTCACATCCTTTTAATAAAATCAGTTCATTCCTCTTGACCTGATACGCGTTTCATACTTTATAGTTGAACAAAAGACAGGGGGAATTCGTTATGATGAATGGTATGCTTGAACTAACTGATCGTCTAGGACTCGATTATTATTTTGTTTCTCTAGTCACCAATAATGAAACACTTATTATTCGTAGTTTGAATAACTATTGCAAACCGATCGATAAAACAGTAGAATTGGCTGAAATAGAAGGATTGACGTTTGGAACAGAAGGCGAGCTTGATTTTATTTGTTTTGATTATGAAAAAGAACATTATCACTTTATTGATTATGGTAATCACTTAGTGCCTTTTTTAAGCGATATTCTGAGTCCTGTAAGCGTTAGTCACTAGTTTTGAAAGGAGTCACTTATGCCAACTATTCGTGATATTGCCAAATTATCGGGCTATTCAGTGGCAACCGTTTCTCGTGTACTGAATGATCATCCTTATGTAGCGGAAGAAAAACGTGAAAAGATACTTAAAATCATGCAAGAGCTTGACTACATTCCAAACGCTAAAGCTCGTGATTTAAGTAAGGGAAAATCAAAGCATATCGCTGTTATGATCCCGTATGCGAATCATCCTTATTCTGATAAAATCGTCAGTGGTATTTTAAGCGCAGCCTTTGATGAAGGATACAAAGTGACTCTATTACCCACAAATTATGATCCTAAGATTGAAAAACAATATTTAGATGACTTAGCCGCAAAAGCGTGGGATGGTATGATCATCACTTCGAAAAAAATTTCTTTTGAAATGATTGCCGGTTATTTAAAATATGCACCCATCGTTTGTTGTGAAGATACTGGGGATTTTCCGATTGCTTGTGTATCTATCAAACGTGAAGAATCTTATATTCACCTATTTGAACGCTTGAAAATGCAAGGTCATTCAAAAATTGGGTTGACGGTTGGAAGATCAGAAACTATTAGCGCTAGCACTGCCTTAGTCCTTGAAGCCTATCAAACGATTTTTGGGATATTGGACGATACGATGATTGTGAGAAATTGTCGTTCTTTTGAAGACGGACTACAAGCTGGAATTCATTTTTCCAACGTAAAAGAACTTGATGTGATCGTAACCAATGGTGATGATGTTGCAGCTGGTATTTTACAGTACATTGAAAAGGCTCAGATCACCGTTATCGGTGAGGAAAATTTATTATCTAGCCGACTTCTTGGTTTTTCCACTATAGATCATCATTTAGATCAATGTGGAGAAGCAGCTTTTCATCTACTTTTTTCAACATCAACTAAAAGTGTTACCATTCCTTACACTTTTATTCAACGCACATAATGGTTTAACCATAATAAAAAAAACGATAAAACACAACGAGTACACATTGTATTTTATCGTTTTTATTATTATCTTTTATGATACGTTAGTGCTTGTTCAATACAGAAGCATAGCTCATTTATTGGCAGTTCTTCATCAGGATCAAGAACAATTGCTCGATTCTTAGAAAATTCAAAGATATCACTAAATAATGCTCTAAACTCTTCTACTAAGGTTGTTTGGCAATGAAAGAACAATGCGATTTTTTTATCGCCAAAACGGTCGATCCGAATTGGGCTGCCTGATTTACTGGCTTTTGTCGCATAAGATGGCTGATTCCATTTCAAACTTTCTTCTAACTCACCTACGATTGTTAGTCCTGCAGCTGTATTAAAAATCAACTCTCTTATCTGTAACAGCGGTTGACGATAATCCATCGGATATTGCTCAAAGACATTTGCTACGTTTATGTCAATAATTTTTTCCATTCTAATCCCTCTTTTAGAACTATTATTTTTTTATAGGAATCCATAATTCGCACCGATACTCCTCAGCTTCCATATCGCCTAGCGGATAGCATTCTACTCTTGATAGTTCAGTATTCTCAATCACTGAATTCTCACTCCATGGAGCACTTGTTTGTAGTTTCAGTTTCATCAAGTTATTCGGTTCAAATGGTTGTGTTTCATCGATTGCTGTGACACCAGCTGAAATTGCACCAATACATTCAAACACTACCCAATCAGATTTTGGAAATTGAATACGCTCCAAACTCTCCTCATTGATTTTCTGAGGTTGTGCACTCGTCCCAATCATATAGTTAAACGAGTCTTGTTGATTTTTATTACTATTAGAAACTCCTAGAATACCATGTACAGTACCATCTGCTACAGACATCAACTGATTAATGTTGTTTTCTGTTAAATTTGACCAGAATTGTGATATTTCATAAAAATTTTCATTTTTTTCGATTTTCGGCATTTCTTGTAAATATCCACCAACTGCAAAAGCTGCTTTTTCTTCGATTTTATAATTCATAGTTTCATCTCCATTTATGTGATGACTATAAATTAACATGAGAATGATGACAACTTTATGTCATCATTTCTTAAATCACAGATCTGCTGAAGTAAAAACTTCTGATACGTCATCATCTTCTTCTAGTTTATCGATCAACATTTGAAGTTGCTCTTGTTGCTCAGCCTCAAGTTCGACCAGTGTTTGTGGAACCATTGTTAATTCCGCTTGAGCTAAACTATATCCGTCTTTTTCCAAAACATCGCGAACTGCAGTAAAATCTTCCGGTGCTGTATAAATTTCAAATACTTCTTCGGAGGTTTCTAAATCCTCCGCTCCTGCTTCCAACACATTTTCAAACATTGTATCTTCATCCACAGAAAGACCTGAACGTTCAATTGCAATATAGCCTTTACGGTCGAACATATAGCTGACAGAACCTGTTTCTCCTAAAGAACCACCATTTCTAGTAAATGCGACTCGGACATTTGTTCCAGTCCGATTGCGATTATCTGTCAGGGCATAGACTAAAATCGCCACACCAGCTGGTCCATAACCTTCATACGTAATCTCATCATAATGCTCATTTTCACCCGCACTGCTAGCCTTTTTGATCGCACGATCGATATTGTCATTAGGCATATTAGCAGCCTTTGCTTTATCCATCACTAATCTTAAAGCAGCATTCGTTGCAGGATCAGCTCCTCCTGCCTTAGCTGCCATATAAATCTCTCTTGATAACTTTTGGAAAATCTTCCCCCGTTTAGTATCCTGTGCATTTTTCCGACCTTGAATATTCTTCCATTTACTGTGACCTGCCATTATTTCTCCTCCTAATTTAAAAGCTGAAAGAGCTTGGTCAGCCTTGACAGGAAAATAGGACAAATTGACTGTGATGCTCTTAGTCACATTCCATTTTTATCTTTTTCCCGAAAGGCTAGCTCTTGAAGCTAGATAATACTAAAAGCGTAGCGGGCTCGTCCAGCCTCGACAGGAAAATAGGAAATTATGACTGTGGTGCTTTTTACCTCATTCATAATTTATCTTTTTCCCGAGAGGCTAGCCCGTGTAGCTAGATATGGTGACAACGTTCCGTTCCGCTTCGCTTCACCTTGTACTTTTCAACATCAGTTCTTTTCATTTACTGTGTTTCAAAGCAAAAGCGGAATAAATCGGTTAATCCTGTAGAAAATGAGGAAATTGACATTGAAACGTTCTTTGTTTCACTGACAATTTATTTATTTTCCTAAGGATTGATTTGTGCAGTTAGATAAAGCAAAAGCGTAACGGTTTCTTTTATCTTGGCATTTAGTTTGCTATCTTCTATTTTACTATGCTTCTAAATAGTTGCAATAGCTATTCTTGCTCTATCGATTTGCTATAGCGAATACAATATGAAAGCTGAAGCAATCTCATAAGTAAATTTTTTGATTTTCAAAAAAACTAAGTTACATAAAACAGTCAATTTTGGCCTGCATTATTAAGAATTAGCAGAACCATTTCTACGTCTTAATAGTAGTTGCTCTAAGCAAAAATTACATGAAGGTCTACAACAATTAAGAAAGAGTATTTTATTTAAAAAAACTATCTAAATGAAATAAGGGAAAACAATGTCTTTTCAAGACCTGTTTTCCCTCGCTTTATTTTGTTAATCAATAATATCTAGACAAAGCTCAACACCACGTAGTATAAAGACTTCTCCATTTTTGAATGGAATCGTACACTCTTCCTGAGCACCACTTAACAGTTGGATATTGATACATTCTGTATCTGGAAAAATCCGATAAGCTAACATTCCTAGACTCTCTAGCGTAGCAGTATCTCTCGTTTTATTTTTTCTGATGGTTATATGTTCCATGCTCAATCACTCCTCACTATTATTATAGAAGAGTTTCTTATGAAATAACCTAGTTGTTTTATAAGATTTTTTTCATACGCTTATAACAAAGGAACAACGAGTTCAGGTAGTTCTTCTCGCTTAATTTCTTCCCAGTACATGACATTTTGCCCTTTCACTGTTAATTTAAGAAATTTCCCAGGTGACAACTGCTTTCCAAACGAAATATAAGCCATTTTTCTAGGTTTTCCTATTCTGCTATAACAAGTTTGAACATACGTAAAATTATCTATTTTGCTAACCGAATCTGGGTATTTAGAGTCATATTTCTCTGTTGTCTTCGTATATAATACATCAGCTTTAACCAGTGGATTTAACCGATCGACCACTGCAGCTGCAGTCGATGTATTATTATATGTATATATTCTAAGACCGACAATACAGATCACAATCATAATAATCGTTGCGACAATCGATTTACAGAAACATTTCATGCTTTTTTCTCCCACTTCTTTTATCAGTAGCTTTACTCATTCTATTCATCATAAAATTTTTTGTATTGATTTACATCCAGCTTGAGACTGATTTTTAGAATTAAATGATATAAATAGAAAAAGCAACGCTCTGATGTCCAAAGCGTCGCCTCCTATTTTTTCTTTAGTTTTTTAATACCTATTACAAGTAAGCAAAGTACCACTGCAGTCAACGCACCGATAGAATCTAACATTACATCCTGAAACAATGGTGTCCGTCCGCCTGTTAACATTTGATGATATTCATCCAAACCAGCATAGCCCGTCGCTGTAAGCCAAGCCACAATGCCAATCAAAAGTGGTTGTTTGATTTTCATATTTAATCCGATAAACCAACTACCACCTAATAAAAAATACGTCCCAAAATGAGCCCCTTTACGAATAAAGAACTCTACAAATTTAGCATAGCCTTTGGCGTGAATACTAACCTCACTGCCAGCATAGCTAAATGAAATTCCTTTTAACTGTTCTTCAAATGGATGATTGCTCAATAGCTTATCCAGTAATCCGACTTGGGATTGTTGTTCATAGGTCTGAGAAGAGCTATAAAATAAAACTGCCATAATCAAAAATGCTACGATAATATAAAAATTACTATTTTTTAACTGTTTTTTCAATTTGTCACCTCTTTCCCTATATTATAATCGCTTTTTTAAATAAAATAAACAATCACTCAATCTTTTTTCTTATGATATACTAGAAGAAATGAATTTAAGAAAGAAGGAATCAGATATGACTTACTCGCTTGTTTGGGATCTAGATAGTATTTTCCCTGGCGGCAGCCAATCGGTACAACTAGAGCAACGCTTAACAAAATTGAAAGATCAAAGTCAGGAGTACCATGACTTGATCGAACAATGGACACCAGAAAATGATGATCAGTATCAAAGTTTAGAACAAATTTTAGCGCTACAAGGAAATATCTCAGACGGTTTTTCACAATGTAGTAGTTTTATCAATGCACTAGCATCTGCGGATACAAAAGATAAGAAAGCCAAAATTTTATCTGGAGATCTTTTTTCATTATTACCTGCAATTCAGTTAGCAGAAACTATTTTTACAAAAAAATTGACAGAAATTTCTGAAGAAAAATGGCAAGAATTGATTGCATTACCTATTTTTGAATCCATTGCATTTCGCTTAAGTGAAATCCGCCGTGATGGGATGCAGTTATTATCAGAACAAGAAGAAAATATCATCAACACCTTGTCTTTAGATGGCTTAAATGCTTGGAGT
Organism: Enterococcus rotai; assembly: GCF_001465345.1. Taxonomy (NCBI): domain Bacteria; kingdom Bacillati; phylum Bacillota; class Bacilli; order Lactobacillales; family Enterococcaceae; genus Enterococcus; species Enterococcus rotai. The sequence goes on from NZ_CP013655.1 coordinate 831,404, forward strand.
AGCCACTATGACACGATTGTAGCCAGTATTTCTATTCCATTCGAAGAAGGAGATCAAACAACACTTCTTTCTGCTGGACAAGCGTTTAACCGTATGATGAGCGATCCTAACTCTGACGTACGCGAAAAATTATTTGTTGAATGGGAAAAGGCCTGGAGTGATAAAGCACCTTTATTAGCAGACACATTGAATCACTTGGATGGTTTTCGCTTGAGTGATTATAAATTACATGGTGTAACTGATTTCTTGGAAAAGCCATTAAACTATAACCGCATGCAAAAAGAAACACTCGATGTAATGTGGGATACGATTCAAAAAAATAAACAACCATTTATCGATTTCTTAACACGTAAAGCCCAGTTGTTTGGCAAAGAGAAGATGGATTGGCAAGATCAAGATGCCCCGATCATCTTAGGTGACTTAAAAGAAAAAAACTACAGTTTTGATGAAGCCGCAGCGTTTATCTTAGAAAATTTTGAAAAATTCAGTCCAGCCATGGCAACTTTTGCGAAAGGTGCTTTTGAAAAGAGTTGGATTGAAGCCGAAGATCGCCCAGATAAACGCCCAGGAGGCTATTGTACAGAACTTCCTGAAACAAAGGAATCTAGAATTTTTATGACATTTGGAAATTCTATCAATGAAGTTGCAACCTTAGCACATGAATTAGGCCATGCCTTCCATAGTAGCGTGATGTGGGACCTTCCAGCACTTGATCGAGAATACGCAATGAACGTTGCTGAAACAGCAAGTACGTTTGCAGAATTGATCGTTGCAGATGCCACATTGAAAAAAGCAGAAACACCAGAAGAAAAAATCAATTTATTGGATACGAAAATGCAAAATGCCATTGCCATGTTTATGAATATCCATTCTCGTTTTATTTTTGAAAATAATTTTTATGAAGCACGTCAAAAGGGACTTTTAAGTGAAGATGAAATCACTGAACTAATGCTAGAAGCACAAAAAGAAAGTTATCAAGATAGTTTGGGCACTTACCATCCTCATTTTTGGGCAAGTAAACTTCATTTCTTTATTGATGATGTTCCATTTTATAATTTCCCTTATACATTTGGCTATTTGTTTAGTATGGGGATCTATGCTTATGCAAATCAACAAGGTAGTGGTTTTGAAGATCAATATATCGCGTTACTTCGAGATACAGCATCCATGACTTCTGAAGATTTGGCTAAAAAACATTTAGATGTAGACCTAACAAAACCTGATTTTTGGCAAGCTGGGATCGATCAAGTAATTAAAGATGTAAATGAATTTTTAGAGTTAACTGAGGATTATATTAAATAAAAATAGAAAGAACTCAGTTCAAGGTAGAAAATACTTTGAATCGAGTTCTTTCTATTTCTTTTTACAAAAAAAGAACCAGACAACAGTCTGATTCTTAAATTATTAGATTTAATTTGATTACATACGTACAGCGAAACTTGGTGTGAATGAACCAACATTGCTGTATTCAACGCCTGTACTTTCGTTACCAGCGTGGATATAACCGCCGCCACCTGTAGCAATCGCTACGTGGTAAGAAGCACCTGGGCTACCCCAGAAGTATAAATCTCCAGCTTGAGCTTCCGCTACAGAGATACGTGTACCAGCACTTTCTTGTGCACCTGTGTATCCACCGACATTACGTCCAGTTGATTGCATGAATGCATAATATACTAAACCAGAACAGTCAAAGCTATTTGGACCTTTAGCACCCCATACATATGGTTTACCAACTTGTGCTGCTGCGATAGAAATTGCAGAACCGCCAGTTGATTCTGGTAGTGGATCTGGGTCTGGAATTGGATCTGTTTTAACAGGACCTGGAGTTGGTGTCGGAGTTGGATCAACTGTTCCGCCGCCTCCACCGTTATTATTAACAGGAGGTGTTACCACTTCAGTATTGTTACTATTATTTGTTGAGCTACCAGTAGTTGCTGATTCTTCAGTTGATGAAGCAGTTGTAGTACTTGGTTTTGTTGCTTTAGCAGCTGCAGCTTCTTCTGCAGCTTTTTTAGCATTTGCTGCTACTACTTTTTCTTGTTCTGCAATACGTGCTTGTTCTGCAATTGCAGCATCTTTTTCTTTTACTAAGCTAGCTTTTTGATCTTCAGCAGTTGCTCTTTCAGCAGCTAATGTTGTTTGTAATACATTCAAATCAGCTTCTGCTTTAACAAGATCGCCTTTTTGAGCTTCAAGTTCTACTTGATTATCTTGTAATTCTTGTAATTTTTCTTCGTTTTCAGTTTTCTTTGTTTCTACTGCTTTTTTATCTTCTTGTTGTTGTTTCACTAAGTTATTGTTTGCATTAACAATCGTAGACATAGCTGTTACACGAGTAATAGCATCAGATACTGATTTTGCGTTCAATAATGCATCCATGTAGCTTGAGCTACCGCCATTAACTTGTACGTCACGTGCTTGATTTTGGATAGCAACTTCACGTTTTTCAATACGTTTTGTTAATTGTGTAATTTCTTTTTCTAAGTTAGTCGATGTTGTTCTTAATTTGCCTTGTTCAGCTAATAAAGTTTCTGCTTTTTCATTAATAGAAGCTACTTGATCTTGCACCGCAGCCACTTGACTTTGAGCGTCAGCTTCTTTAGATTTCAATCCTGAAATTGCTTGGTCTTTTTGTTGAATTTTTGAATCCACTTCATCTGCTGATGCGATTGCTGGTAATGCTACAGATGTAAGAACTAATGAGCAAGTCATTAATAATGGCAATATACTTTTTTTCACTATTCATTCCTCCGACTTTTTACTTATCATATAATGGTTCATCTTTTGAGTAATTTTCATTCTAATATTGACAACGAAATCATTGTATCATAATCACATGTCATACATATAAAAATAATGTTACAGGAGTATTTCATTTTTGAAAGTTAAACATGACGACTGAAATAGAGGCTATTTATACCTTATGTACTTACTAAAACAATTCTTTCAACTCTATTTCTGATTGATTCAACGATCTGTGATCAAAAAAGACATGAACAACTACACCGATTCTTATACCTTACTTTATTAGACAATATAATACAAATAATCCTCATCGACAAAACTAAAAATGGTTTTGTCGATGAGGATGTTTTTTAATTGATTTATCCTGGGAAACGCCATACAACTGCTCTAAAGTTTGCAGCATATGGACTTGGTGTCCAACCTGTAGTTGTCGATACATAACCTGATCCTGCTGGGTTATTTGATTCCACGATTTGAACTGAACTGCCGTTAACACCAACGACTAGAACTGTATGAACACCATCTAGCCATGCATCTGGACTAAGTGCGTTCTCGTATTGAACCACATCTCCAACTTGAACATCAGACCATGATACTTGAACTGCTCCTGATTGTGTATACCCACTATGCGGGCCACCTGGTGAGAATCTAACACCGGCTGCATTTAGCCAATTTTGTACTGCTACGATACATTCACCACTTTGTCCCCAACCTGTTGGGTTTGTCTGACCAACAGCATTCAAGGCAATTTGAGCTGCTCTTTTCTTCGCTTCTGACACGCCGCCGGTCCCAATACTGCTACCGCCGCCAGTGTTATTATCGCTAGGTTTTTCTACTGGTTTTTCAGGTGTTGGTGCAACAGGTGTTGTATTCGTTGTTCCATTTTCTTCTACAACATTTGTTTTAGCAAGACCTGGATTTGACGCTTGTGCTTCTGCAAGTTTTACAGCGGCTTCAGCTTCTGCTTTTCTTTGCGCTTCTGCTTGTTTTGCTTGTTTCGCTTGCTCTTCTTCTAATTTCTTTTGAGCGGCTGCTTTTTGTTCAACATACTCAGATTTCTTGCCTTCTTCTGTTGAACGTTGTGCTTCTAAATCATTTTTTGCAATCTCTTGCTCAATTTTTAAAGTATCTAATGAAGCTTGCTTATCTGTTAATTCTTTTGTTGAAGTTTCTAGAACAGAAATTTGTGTTTCAACGGTTTTAGTCTTTTTCTCTACTTCTTTTTTATCAGAGTTTTGTTGCTCTAATAAATCATTATTGGCTTTAACCAATGTAGAAATTCCTTGTACACGGCTAATTGCATCTGAAATTGATTCAGAATTAAGAATAACGTCTAAATAACTAGTACTCGTTCCACTAACTTGAACATCGCGAGCTTGGTTACGCATTTGAACTTCTCTTTTTTGAATACGAACATTTAAATCAGAAATTTCACCATATAATGTTGTGATTTCATCTTTAAGTGTTTTTTTCTTATCGGTCAATTCATCGATTTTTGTTGCTGTACTCAACATGTCAGCTTCGATTGCGGCTAGTTTAGTTGCAGCTTCTGATTCTTTCGTTTTTAGTCCGTTGATGATTTCGTCTTGTTGTTCGATCTTTGTATCATAGTCATCTGCCACTGCAGCTATTGGCAAAGCAGCTGTGCTAAGAGTAATCGAACAGACCATCAATGCTGATAATATACTTTTTTTCACGCTTAAGTCCTCCGGTGTTTACTTTTATGTATTTTATAATTGCTGAGTATTGTTTCAGTCATAGTTTCATTGACAACGAGCTAATTGTACCATAGCAGTATGACATACAGATAAACAGGATATTACAAAATTGTTTCATGCAAGCTAATTAAATAACGCTTGTAACTAGTACCAATCCGGTTTAACTATAGGTTTCACTAGTAAAGACTGTAATATTACACTCTAACTCCAGCTATAGAAAAAAGACTATTCATTCGCGAATAATCTTTTTAATGGATAAGAAAAAATAACAAATATCAACATATTAAAAAGTAAGGTTGGCCCTAAAACTTTTGTGATAAATAATAGTGGCGCAACGTTTGATAGATGGAAAATGATTTGAAGTCCCACTGCAATCAATTCATACGTCGTTACAAAAATAATCATTCCGAAAAACGCTGTTAGCAAATTCGTATGGACTACTCTCTGGAAACGATACATCATCATAACAGTTGCTACTAGTGCTACTGTATAAATCCCTATAATGCCAATATAATAACTATCGCAGACCATGCCTAAGACTAACGTCGTAATCAACAGATAACGTTTCGATAAATTGGGAACCGCCATCAAAAATGCTAATAACATAAGATGCGCATTCGCAAAATAGACGTTATCCGTTAAATTTATGGCAGCCTGAGTCAATTGACCATCAATCAGCATAAGCAAAAAGAAAACCACAGGCGCATAGTATTTAACATTTTCTTTACGTATCATTTATTCATCATTCCCCCGCTCCAGCTAGTCGCTTGATGATCGTCACAACGGGAATCCCATACATATCAGCATAAGGTTTAACATACACTTCACGGTCTAGGCCATAGCTATCTGGTTTAACTTTTTGAACCACACCAACTGGTAAGTTTGCTGGAGAGTTTTGACCCAACCCAGATGTTTGAACGATATCGCCTTCTTTGATATCCATATCTCCTACTAATTGACTGATGATCAATGTGTTTTCCTTATCATCGTAATTCTTCAATAGTCCATAAGAATCCCCTTTTTCAGAATTGATTTGGACTGGGAAATGATTTGAATTTTGATTTTTAGATGTTAACAATTCTACTTTCGATGACGTCGCATTGACTTCAACGACACGTCCAATCAACCCTTTTTGCGCCATCACGGCCATATTCGGCTCGATCCCGTCATTTGATCCACGATCAACAATCAGGAGATCTTGCCACATATCAGGAGAACGTGACACAACGGTTGCCGTCACTTTTTCATAATTGCCTAACGTCTCGTTTAACGCTAATTCTTTCTTCAACGTTTCATTTTCTTTTTTTAAATTATCATTTTGAATCGATAACTCACCATAACCATCGATCCGCTCTTTTAAGCGCACATTTTCATCATACGTGTTAAATAATGTACTGATCGATGAGATGCCACTGCCGATCACATTCGCTGGAAATGAAATGACCTTATCGACAAAACTTACACTGTCGTTGACTGCAGATTGACCTAGATTGCTCTTCCCATCGTTTGCTCTATGAGCTGCGGTCAAACTGATGATAGTAACCACGATGATCACTACGATTAACGTGATAATTATATTTTTATTTGGATTAAATTTTTTCACATCGACACCCCGAATAATCTTTAGACTGATAGCAATAATTTTACCACTAATTAGAAGCAAACAAAAGAGCTGTGGTGTCTCTTTACTTAATTTTATTAAATAAAATCATTTTTACAAAAAAGAGTGTGGAACAAAAGTTGGTTCTCTTTTTGTTAAACACGTTAATCCCAAATAAACGTTGGGAGCAAACGGTCCTCCATGCTTCGAGGATCGGAGTGAAACGAGAACCGTAGATGCAGAAGCAGCCACTACGCTACGCTTCGATCACATTGTTGTAAATCACGAAGAATGAAGTGATTCGATGATGCACAATACAAGGTATCGGAAAGCTACGTTGCTTCCTTTGTTTTCTAAGCGCTAAAGCACTAAGATTTGAAGGCTTCGGAAACAATAAGCCAGCATTCACAAAAATTTGGAGAACAATTTCCGTGAATGCTGGCTTATTGCTGTAAAACACAGCGAGGTACGAGCTGATGTTACACAGTACCTACTTGGTTCTCGGGCCTAGACGCTTCTGTCCTAACCTCTTAAAACATGTAAACTAAAGCAAAAATCGATTGCTTATTTTTCTTTATTTTCTTCTGTCAACAACGCTTTACGTGAAACATTCACACGGCCTTGTTTATCGATTTCCATAACTTTTACAAGTACTTCATCGCCAAGTTTCACAACATCTTCGACATTGTTGACACGTTCATTGGCTAATTGAGAAATGTGAACTAGGCCATCTTTCCCTTTGATCAAGTTAACAAATGCACCGAATTTTTCGATACGAACGACTTTACCTAAGTAAACTTGTCCAACTTCAACTTCTTTTGTCAACTCTTCAATGATCTTGATCGCTTTTTTGATCATATCTGCATCAGCAGAAGCAATACTTACATTACCTTCTTGATCGATATCAATCTTAACGCCTGTTTCATCGATAATGCCATTGATTGTTTCTCCGCCTTTACCGATTACATCTTTGATTTTGGCTGGAGCGATTTGGATCATTTCGATCTTAGGTGCATATTTACTTAACTCTGGACGAGGTTCAGCTAATGTTGATGTCAATTCAGCAAGAATTTCCATACGAGCTTTTTTCGCTTGAGTCAATGCTTCTGTTAGGATTTGTTCCGTAATACCTTGGATTTTGATATCCATTTGAAGGGCTGTGATACCATCTTTTGTACCAGCAACTTTAAAGTCCATGTCGCCTAAGTGATCTTCTAAACCTTGAATATCTGTTAAAATCGTATAGTTTTCGCCATCGCTGACAAGTCCCATCGCAATTCCGGCAACTGGTGCTTTGATTGGCACACCAGCATCCATCAATGCTAAGATACCCGCACAGATACTTGCTTGTGAAGAAGAACCATTTGATTCTAAAACTTCTGATACTACACGGATCATGTAAGGGAAATCCGCTTCACTTGGAATAACTTGTGCCATTGCACGTTCACCTAAGGCACCATGACCGATTTCACGACGACCTGGGGAGCCTGCACGACCTGTTGAACCAACAGAGAATTGCGGGAAGTTATAATGATGAATGAAACGTTTGCTATCTTCAACGCCTAGTCCATCAATGATTTGATGTTCACCAAGTGGTGCTAATGTCACAACTGACAATGCTTGTGTTTGTCCACGAGTGAATAAACCGGAACCATGAACACGTGGTAAAATGCCAACTTCTGAAGCCAATGGACGGATTTCGTCTAATTTACGGCCATCAGGACGGATTTTATCGATCGTGATCAATTCACGAACAACATCTTTTTCTAGGTCCTCTGCAATTTGTTTCACTTCTTTGGCTACTTGCGCTTCCTCTTCATGACCAGCAAATTTTTCAGCATACGCTTCTTTTAGTTGATCTTTGATTGCATCGATATTGACTTCCCGAGCTAATTTTTCTTCTGTCATAACAGCTTCTTTCATTGGAGCATAATAAGCTGCGAAGATTTCTTTTTTCAAGTCAGCATCGACTTGTAATAATTTGATTTCCATTTTTTCTTTACCGACAGCGGCAACGATTTCTTCTTGGAAAGCAACTAGTTCTTTAATAGCGTCAAAGCCGAAAAGTAACGCACCAAGCATATCTTCTTCTGATACTTCTTTAGCACCACTTTCAACCATATTGATTGCTTTTTTCGTTCCAGCAACTGTTAATTCGATATCTGTTTTTTCAGACTGTTCAACAGTTGGGTTTAATACGTATTCTCCGTCTACACGACCAACATCAACACCTGCGATTGGTCCGTCAAATGGGATATCTGAAATCGCTAAAGCTAAAGATGAACCAAACATTGCAGCCATTTCTGGTGTGCAATCTTGTTCCACGCTCATTACTGTATTGGTGATTTGAACTTCATTACGGAACCCTTCTGCAAACATTGGACGGATCGGACGGTCGATCAAACGAGCTGTTAGTGTTGCACGTTCACTCGGACGACCTTCACGTTTAATAAATCCACCAGGAATTTTCCCTACTGAGTACATTTTTTCTTCATAGTTAACAGTCAATGGAAAGAAATCAAAATCTCTCGCATCTTTTGAAGCAACTGCAGCAGTTAATACTACAGTATCCCCATAGCGAACCAATACTGCACCATTCGCTTGTTTGGCTAATTGACCGATCTCAACTTGTAAGGGACGTCCGCCCCAAGTTGTTTTAAACACTTGTTTTTCTGTCATGTCTTTGTTCTCCTTTGTTCTTCGGAAAAGTCAGACTACTACTAAACAAATGAAAAGATTCAAAAAAGTTGAGTCCTTTTATTTGGTTAGTAGATTCGCTTCAAACTTTCCAAAGAAACTTATTTTTTAGTAATTTAAGGCTACTTTACCTTTGTCGTTTTTGAATAAGCTAAAAAGCGAGGTTCGTTAAGAATCTCGCTTTTCCTTTTTTGATTAACGACGTAATCCTAAACGTTCGATCAATACGCGGTAACGTTGGATGTCAGTCTTACGTAAGTAAGCTAACAAGTTACGACGGTGACCAATTTTTTTCATTAGTCCACGGTAAGAATGATGATCTTTTTTGTGAACGCGAGCGTGTTCATTCAAGTGATTGATATCAGCAGTTAATACAGCGATCTGTACTTCTGGTGAACCAGTATCTCCTTCATGACGAGCGTATTCGCTAATGATTTCGTTTTTCTTTTCTTTTGACATTGCCATGTTTTTCACCTCTTCTTTAATAGTCATCTTCCTACTGAGTAATGCGTTGGTGATTCGCACAACCAAGTAAAAGACGGTATGTTTCCATACAGGTACACTTTACAGGAAAATTGTTAAAAATGCAAGACCAAGCTAACTCTTAGCAGTGTTTTTTTGAACAATTTATCCCCATTCTTAATGGTTTTATGATAAACTGTATAGGCGAATAAATACATTAACGAAAAGATCCTAGTTTCCAGTCGAGACTGGGCTAGACTTTTAACTATAAAGGAGGAATTATCCCATGATCACCATGGAGGATATTATCCGTGAAGGAAACCCCACACTAAGAGAAGTGGCACATGAAGTTACCGTACCGCTTTCTGATGAAGATATCAAATTAGGACAAGACATGATGGAATTCTTGAAAAATAGTCAAGATCCTGTCAAAGCAGAAGAATTAGGCTTACGAGGCGGTGTTGGTTTGGCCGCACCTCAGCTTGATATCTCAAAACGAATCATTGCCGTTCATGTCCCGAATGGCGATCTGGAAAACCCTGAACCGACATTGAGTGCCGTGATGTACAACCCTAAAATTTTAAGCCATTCAGTTCAAGATGCTTGTTTAGGCGAAGGCGAAGGGTGTTTATCTGTTGACCGTGAAGTTCCGGGCTATGTGGTACGTCATAACAAAATCACGCTTTCTTATATAGATACAGATGGCGTCAAACAAAAAATTCGTTTAAAAAATTATGAAGCTATCGTAGTTCAACATGAAATCGATCACTTGAACGGGGTCATGTTCTATGATCACATTAATCCAGAAAATCCCTACGCATTGAAAGATGGCGTTTTGGTGATCGAATAAAGTAAAAGTGAAACAGGACAAACGCAACATGTTTGTCCTGTTTCACTTTTTTATTCTATTTAAATTGCTTTTAATTCTTTTAACGCTTTCCAAATACCGTCATTATCGTTGGTGTCTGTCACGATTTTTGCTTCTTTTTGGATATGCGGTAACGCATTACCCATCGCTACACCAATACCTGCTTCACGTAACATTTCACGATCATTTTCACCATCGCCAAATGTAATGATATCTTCACGAGCAATCCCCACACGATCTGCTAAGTTCAACAAGGTTGATGCTTTTGAACCATTCTTAGGCACAATATCGACACTTTCAGAATGCCAGCGGATAAAACGGAATTTTGAAAATTCACGATCAAACATCCCATCTGCCGAATCATCATAAAACGCTAATGCTTGATAGACATCATTTTCCTTTTGGAAGTTCACATCATATTCCGGTGCTTCAAAATCGATTGATCCCATCGCTTCAGCCATTTGGAGACGGCGATGATGATTGTTTTTCTTCACGTCATCCAGCCCGACATAGGCCAAGCCGATTTCTCTTTTTTCTACCTCTGAAGCAAAACGATGCAATTCATCTTGATCTAATAAATTTTGAAAATATTGTTCATGATCTAAAAATGCTGCGGCACCGTTACAAAGAACATAATTAGAAAAATCTAGATCTAAGATAATATCTTGCGCCATAAATCGGCTGCGTCCCGTAGCAATCGTTACAAGGTGCCCTTGTTGGCGTAACATCTTTAATGCTTCTCGGGTGCTCTCTAGTGGTTGTCTGTCTGTTCCCAGTAATGTTCCATCAATATCAAATGCAAAAAGTTTTCTTCTCATGGCGTAATAACTCGCTCGCTTTCTATGGTTTTGGCAAATACTTACTGCCTTCTCTAACGGCTAATGGGCTTAAATCAGTTTCCTCCATCAATGTTTGGACCCAATTTGGCTCCGTTTTACTATATTGACGCAAAGACCAGCCGATTGCTTTTTGAATAAAGAACTCATCTGTAGTTTTATCATAAATGATGGCTTTTTTCAATAACACAGTGTTTGTTTTTTCTTTATATAACAGTTGCAAATTGATGGCAATCCGTCTGTGCCAAAAATCCTCTTCACCAAAAAAGGCATCAAATAACTGCGGCATTTCTTCAAAATGTTGAGCGCCCCACAGTCCAAAAAACTTACGCCAAGCATCAACACTGTCCCACCAAGCTTTTTCGATCACAAATGGTTTGAAGTGTATCATGTCTTCAAAAGAGAAGCGCTTGACATTGACCGTTGCCAAATCGATTGCCAAATACTGGTACTCCCGTTCAGATTTCTGGTAATAGAAACATATTAAGTCAAACAATTCTGTGACTGGCATTTTTTTACTAACTTTCAATAGCTCTTTCTCTAACACCGCACGTTCTGGTGCTGCAACACCTGCAAAAGGAAATAAATTTTTCATGTAAGCGGCCATTTGCTGTGCTTTTTCTTTATTTTTGGGAAACACAATTTCATTCATCCTTTTGCTCCTTTTACTTCTTTCCTCTATCTTACTTCAAATCAGCCCAGACAGCAAAAAAAGCTGAAATGGAAATAGGTCCATCTCAGCTTTTCATTTCATTAGTCTAAATAATTTGTATCAGCATTGTTCAACCAAGCATAACCTAAGCCCATTACTAAGCCACCACCGATAAAGTTACCGATCAAAGCAAAGAATAGATTGTGTGCTACGCTGCTAGCTGTCATTGCCGCCAATGTTCCGTGAGAAGCGAAATACGCTAAACTAAAAGCTGGGAAGTTGGCGATAACGTGCTCGTACCCTAAGAAAGCAAAGATGAAAATGATAAAAACGATAGCCGCAACTTTACCTGCATCATCTTTCATACGCATACTCACTAGCACTGCTGTATTTACCACAATATTAGCAAAAATTGCTTCAACTAAAATTTGTGTTGTTGTTTTATCTAATTTACCTGCAATCGACGTGAAGAAAAAGCTGTCAGCCGGTAAGTCCTGGAAAGGAACGGTCAAAGAAATCAAGTAACCAAAAAGAACCCCACCAACTAAATTAAAGAAAATACAGGTAAATAAAATTTTTGCAGCAAAAGAGAAGTTGATTTTTTTACGGTAAACTCCAACTGTCATATATAACATGTTCGATGTCCCCAGTTCCGCATTCATATAAAGAATCATAACAAGTGACCAGCTGAACATGAAGGCATAAAGGATCTTGCCTAAGCCGTGGACCATTCCTTCACCTTTGATTGCAATCGCAAAAGCAACCGCTGTTCCTAATGTTAAAAACATGCAAGCAAGGATAGCGCGAAAAGCGTAACGCATAAAACTGCTTTGGAATAAGTTCATTTTTTTACTAATTGATTTGTCGATCTGCTCAAACAATGGCGATACAGGTTTCATTGTGTTTCTCCTTTTCAATTTGTTTTCATCTAATATTTTCAAAAACGTCCTTTATCATTTTAAAGACCAGCGGGTGTTTTGTCTAGTTCTTTTTCATACAAAGTAATACTTTTTTTCATAGCATAACAAATTGAAGGGGAAAATTCCAAATAAATCTATATTAGTCTAAAAACAAAAAAATCCATCTGAAGTAGGATGACATTATTTAAGCTAATGGTAAAATAGTAGTATCAACACTTACTTTCTCCATAAAAATGAAAAAGAAGATTTGGTATTAGCTTGAAGTTAGGGGGGACGAACATCATGTATAGATCCATTCAAAACAATCAGCCACAACAGTTAAATCAAAAAGTTATTTCTCACTATCGTTCTTTAAAACGAAGAAACGACATTTTTATGGTCATTTTATTGTGGATCATTCTATCTTGCGGTTTCTTTTTCACCTTATTTTTTATAACAGAAAATCATTATCCTGCCAAAATAGATTCCTATGACCGACAATTGCTCAAACTTGAACAAGAACGTACAGACATTCTAGCTGGTAACATAGATACAGCAACAAAATCGTTTGATACTGTTTTGCAAGAAAACCTAGATAATTTAAAAGAGTATCCTCAACAGGAAAATAATTATTCTGTTGTTATTGACGGAACCGACAGTAATCTAGTAATCAACAAAAATAATATATTTGTTTCAGATAACGCAAACATGTTAGATGCTGCCGTAAAGAAAAAAATCTATGATCTGAACAAACAACTAGCTGCCAGTACCAACGGTGCTCAGTTAGAAGTCGTAACCGTCAGTAAATTGCCCCGTGGTGAAGATATTGAATCTTATGCCAATAAAATTTTCAATCAGCTAGGGATCGGTAGCAAAAATGAAAATAACGGTGTCTTATATTTAGTTGCTTTAGATGAAAGAGAATTCCGCTTAGAGGTGGGTTATGGATTGGAAGGGTTGATTCCTGATGGCCTAGCAGACACTATTATCAATGACGATACGGTTGTCGATCAGTTTAAAGAAGAAAATTACACTGTTGCTGTAACCCAAGTCGTGGATAACGTTTTCGCTTTAATGAACACAAAAACAGCCTTGGTCGATTCTAAAATCAATCAAGTTGAACAGCAAAGAAGCTCAGCTAAGTTTGCTCATTGGGGGTTATTCATCTTGTTGTTAAGCATCATAGTCGTTGGCCTAGTCTTGATCACCAGACTCGTACGTGCAAGAATGTCTTTAAAACTAAGCTATGATGCATATCAAGAACAAGTGTCCAGCAGTACCAATGAAATTCATCAATCTGATTCTCAATTACTTCTTGAAAAAATAAAACAAACAGACCTTTACTATATCATGCTCAGCGGAGCTTTTCTGATTTCTTCAAGAAGAGGTATACGGCGTGCACGAGCTAGAGGTAGACTATTAAAAAATCCAACTGCTCAACCAAAAGCTTTTGGCCGTATTTTAATTGGCGATACTCTTTATTCAGGTAATGGAGACATTTTAACGACTGCCTATCTGACATCTAATTACAATGCTACTAATTGGTCAGACAATGATTCTTCTGGCAGCGGCAATGGTGGCTCTTCATGGGGCTCTTTCGGTGGGGGTTCATCTGGTGGTGGTGGCGCTTCTGGAGGCTGGTAGTTTATCTGTGATAACTCAAGAAAAAACTTGAGTTATCACTTTTTTTACGTTATACTAATCTTTGTGTAAAATAATGCAGCAGAAAAATAATAGGCTCGTCAACAATTCATTGCCTTGATTGATGTCTAGCTTCTAAGGTTTAATCATCTTATCGGCTATTCTTTTCAGGTTCAACTGCGTAACCACGGCTGCAAAGGGCGAAGGTTGAAGAATGAATTGAACGAATATGAATTTTTCAGAAGATTATTTTACTCCAAAAAATTATTTTATTGGAGGAATTTTTAATGTCACGTTATACAGGACCATCATGGAAAATCTCTCGTCGTCTAGGTATCTCTCTATCAGGAACTGGTAAAGAACTAGCACGTCGCCCATACAAACCAGGACAACACGGACCAAACAGCCGTGGTAAAGTTTCTGAATACGGTATGCAATTAACTGAAAAACAAAAATTACGTCATATGTACGGTATGAACGAACGTCAATTCGTTAACTTGTTTATTAAAGCAAGCAAGATCAAAGAAGGTAAACACGGTGTTAACTTCATGATCTTACTAGAACAACGTTTAGATAACGTCGTTTACCGTTTAGGCCTTGCTACTACTCGTCGTCAAGCACGTCAATTAGTAAACCACGGTCACGTTACTGTAGATGGCAAACGCGTAGATATCCCTTCATACCACGTTGAAGTTGGTCAAGTGATTTCTGTTCGTGAAAAATCTCAAAACGTAGTAACAATCAAAGAAGCTGTTGAAGCAACTGTTGGACGTCCAGCATTCGTAAGCTTTGACACTGAAAAATTAGAAGGTAGCTTCACTCGTTTACCAGAACGTGATGAATTATACCCTGATATCGACGAAGCTCTTGTCGTTGAATACTACAACCAAAAACTTTAAGATTCTCTTGCTATTATTGCATTATGGATCTTTCTCGAAAAAACCTTGTACAGTTTTTCTGTACAAGGTTTTTTTATATAAAAAATGAGAGCGAGACAAAAGTAAAAATACTTTTGCCTCACCCTTTAAAACCAAATAAACATGTTATCTCATTTGCTTTTTCTAAGTTTTTTGTTTTTGCAACACGCCATCTTTCATCACATATACTTCATCGCAATGCTCAATCAAACGTTGATCGTGAGTGACCATGATCGTTGCTTTATTTTTTTCCTTTGTTTCTCTCGCTAATATTTTTACAACTTCAAAAGCCCGATCTGAATCTAAGCTTGCTGTAGGTTCGTCCGCTAAGATAATAGACGGATCATTATACAAGGCCCGAGCAATTGCTACTCGTTGACGTTCACCACCAGAAATTTCATCAGGATATTTTTTCTTCAACTTCTCAATTCCCAGCTCTGTTAATAACTTATTGACTTTCTCCATATCGGTCTTTTCTTTTTTCACTTTATCCACCAACCGCAGTTGCTTTTCCACAGTTAGAAATGGAACCAAATTTGATGCTTGTAAAATAAAACCAATTTCAGAGAAGCGTATTTTAGAGCGTATTTTCTCATTTTCTTTACTGAATGCTTCACTATTTATCTTAACCTCGCCATTCGTTGGCGTTTGCAAGCCACCAGCTAATGTTAAAAACGTACTTTTCCCCGAACCACTTGGGCCAATCACAGCCACAAATTTGCCTTTTTCCACAGAAAAATCTGTGGATTTCAATGCTTCGATTGTCGTATCTCCATCTAAAAACTGTTTATCCACAGATAAAAATTCGATTGCTTTCATGTTAAACGAACTCCCTTCTAACCTATTGCCTTCAGTGGATCAATTTTTATGATCGTCCGGACAGAAAATAATGCACCTAATACAGCAATCACCAACATGATTCCGCCAATTGACAAGAAGAATAACCAATTTGTTTGAAACGGAACTGCTGTCGGCAATACAAATGAGGTTCCAAGCGTACCTAGTAACCCAAAAGTTATCCCCAACACGGCTAAAACAAAGGTTTGGACAATCACAGAGACAGCGATATAAAATCCAGAAATCCCTTGTGCTTTCATGATCCCAAAAATTGTTGCTTTTTGCATGGTCAATACATAAATGAAAATTCCAATCACGATTGCTGCAATGACGATCAAAAATCCGATCATGAAACCAAACGTCAGTACTTGGGCACTATACCCAGGCAATTTATTAATAAATGTGCCAATACTATAACGAGTTAGGCCATCATCTTTTACATGAACATTTTTTACTGCCCCATCTTTTGCTCGAAACACAATTGCGTTTACTCTGCCATTTTCTGAAGTATCTGTTTTTTCAAAGCGAATTTGTTGAAAAGCGGCTGTTGAGACATACAAAACAGGAGCAACATTAAATTTGGCATTGTTTGTAAATCCCACTACTTTTAGCTTTTTATCGTTTCCTGCCAGTTTTATCGTATCGCCCAACTGAACATTATTTTCTTTTTTCAGACTCTCATCCACGACCGTTTCATTTTCATTCTTAAACGCTTCTCCTTCGACAATAGTTGGCATTAAAAACTCGTCTCTATTGATACCAAAAAAACTAGCATTGATTTTTTCAGCGTTCTTTTTATCTAATTGAATTACGGCTGCTGTTTGACCAAGTACAGCTTTTTCTTTTGCCTCGACCTGATCCATTGATTTGATCGGAATCATCGACATGTTAATATTCGTATTTGATTCATCCGACAACACAATACCATCTGCCTGCCACTTATCCACAGCCGTGCGATTATCTTCCGCCAAACCATATGCTAGACCTGTTAAAAAAAAGACTAAATACGAAATCAAAAACATCACACTAATGATCAATGCATAGCGTAATTTTGAACGGGTTATTTCATTCCAAGCTAAAAACATTCTTCTTCCTCCTCCTTATCGTTTGATAAGTTCTGAAAAAAGTATAGCAAAATTTAGAGTTTACAACAAAATATTTGCTTTTACCTCCTCTAAAAAAAGCCACAAATTTGTCTACCTTTCTTCTTATTTCTGCCTATTATTCTGATATACTAAAAGAAACAATAAGTAAAAAGGAGTTTATCTATGAAAAAGAAACACAGCACACTTTATACAGTAATCCAATTTTCAATGATTTTGCTATTTGCGCTTTTCCTTAGGAAGTTTGTTTTAACACCTGTGGAAGTTATCGGCATTTCAATGGAGCCAACTTATCATGAATCTGATCGCCTGTGGCAAACCTCTTTGGTCAGTCCAAAACGTTTTGATGTAGCAACTTTTCCGAGCCCACGAGATGGAAAACGAATCGTGAAACGTGTTGTCGGCTTGCCTGGTGATACAATCCGGATGGAAAATGATCAATTATATATCAATGATAAAAAATATGATGAGCCTTATTTAGATGAATTTAAAGAAACTTTAACAGACGGACAACCCTTAACGGCTGATTTCACTTTGGCGAGTACAGCTGCTGGGCCCGCAACGGTTGTTCCAGAAGGAAAGTATTTTGTATTAGGGGATAATCGTCGCAAAGCCGATGATAGCCGTTACTTTGGTTTTGTGGATAAAGAGGATATTGTCGGTGTGGTTTATTTTCGGTATTATCCATTGAATAAGATCGGTGTACAATAAAAAATAAGTAGCCACTTCTATGTTGAAGTGACTACTTGTTTTTTTATTGTTGTTTACTTGCTAGTTCATATAAAGACAATAACTCTTCATACGTTTTCAACATATAGGCACGAGCTTTTTCAGGATCATTCAGCAAATTATCTGTCTTCCTAATAATTCGACCAATTTGGAATTCTCCTTTTTTTACATCGCGAAAACGAGTCAAATACTTTTCCAAATCCGCTTCATTCAAACGTTCGATCTCAGGTTGTGTGTGATCGATCGACAGATAAAAATCATCATCCAATTGTTTAAATAGTTCTTGATTATCCAAAAAAGCTTGAGCAATTGCTTTTTCATTTTTAGGATTATCAATTAGTGATAACCACATAAAAAGATAATCCGGCCAAATACCTAGTTGGAAATGTGCTTCCATTTTATAACCACGTTTTTTCTGACTCAAAGCTGACCAAGTATTTTCTGGCGGATAAACCGTTCTCCGACGGTGTTGAGCAATGTGAACAAAAAATTCTGTTTCGAGTTTCTCGCCTAATTTTTCAGCAAAATACTCATCTAATTCTTGAAATTTTGGTTGGATCGTTGAACGAATCCCAGCCATTCTTGGGTCTAACCCTGCTATTGTAAAAACATCAAAATCTTTTTCAGTAAACATCAGCATGTCTTCATTTCTCCTCTGAGCTGTTCTGTTATTTAGTTGTGTAGTTGCTGCCATTCCTCTAACGTAATTCCACGCATGACATCTGTAACGACTTTCCCTTTCCACATGCGAGCATTCGGGATATTCCCTTCTATTTTCATCCCAATTTTTTCCATTACACGCCCAGATTTAGGATTATCAATATCATATGTTGCAAAAATTCGCATCAACTTTAGTTCTTCAAAGCCTAAACGGAGCAGTTCATTTGCTGCCTCTGGTACATAGCCATTACCCCAAAAATCTTTATTCAGCGCATAACCGATTTCTGCTATATGATGTTGACTCTCGATACGTAAATCGATCGTTCCAATGAGTTTTCCCGTTGTATTTAATTCAATTCCGTATTTTCCGAAAGGTGCACACATAAAATAATTAGCAATGCTTTCTTTGGTCTCTTTTATCGTTTGATGCCTTGGAAAAACATATCTACAGGTTTCTTCGTCAGATGCATATTCATACATATCATGAACATCACTTAGCGTTACGGGCCGCAACGTTAAGCGTTCTGTTTTTAGAGATTGATTTTCTGCAAAAATCAAATTTCGATTGATGACAATTTCCATAACTTCACCTGCTTTTCATACTACTTTACAGAAATTCAGGCTCAGTGGCAAGGGGAAAAATGAAAAAACTAGTTTCTTACTGCTGCTTCAATAAAGGCTTTGACTTCGCTGTGTTTCCCTTCACTCAGCAGTTGTACGATTTTGCTTCCTACGATCACTCCTGCACAACTTTTTCTAAAACGATCAACATGTTCCCTAGAAGAAACACCAAACCCGGCTAAAACTGGTTTATTACTGACTTGTTGAATATAAGCTAAATGTTCGTCTACTGTTTCTTCATAATTTCGACCAATGCCTGTTACACCATTGACTGCTACTGCATAAATAAAGCCGTCGCCCGCTTCGACTAACTCTGGAATCCGTTCTTTTGGCGTCGTTAACGCCACTAATGGAATCAACGAAATATCACTGTCTTTTAAAAACGGTGCTAATCGTTCTTGATGCTCATAAGGTAAATCTGGAATAATCAATCCTAAGACATTCGTCTCAGCTAAATCTTGTACAAATGCTTCTAGACCATAACTAAAAATCGGATTGAAATACGTCATGATGACTAATGGCGTTGGGGTTTTGACTTGTTTTAGCTGTTTAATTATTTTTCGTAGCGTCACTTTATTTTCCAATGCTCGCAGTCCTGCTGCTTGGATCACAGGACCATCTGCTACTGGATCAGAAAATGGAATCCCTAATTCAATCGCACTTGCACCGGCCTCTGTTAATAAATGAATTTCATCTGCTAATTGTTCTAGACCTTGTGCTCCAGCCATAATATATGGAACGAAAATCGTTTCGTTGGCCTCTTGTTTTTCCTTCAATTGCTTTGTTAATGGTTTCATTGGTTCCCCTCCTCTTCCAATAATGCTTTGATTTGTTGGACATCTTTATCACCACGACCTGAAAGACAAACAACGATTTGCTTATCTGGGCCAAGTTCTTTTGCGATTTTTATTGCATGACTAACGGCATGTGCACTTTCTAACGCGGGGATGATCCCTTCTGTTTGGCATAAAATCTTAAAAGCAGTTAGTGCTTCTTGATCCGTTACCGATTCATAACTTGCTCGCTTTGTCTCGTTTAAATGACAGTGTTCTGGGCCAAGGCCAGGGTAATCTAATCCAGCCGAAATCGAGAACGCTTCTAAAATTTGTCCGTCATCATCTTGAAGCAACTTCATCATAGCACCGTGAAGAACACCCGTTTTGCCTTTGTTGATCGATGCTGCATGTGCCTCTGTATCCAAACCTAATCCAGCTGCCTCAACACCGATTAGCGCTACATCATCATTGATAAATGGATAGAAAATTCCCATTGCATTACTCCCACCACCAACACATGCAACCACTGCATCTGGCAATTTATTTTCTACTTCTAAAAATTGCCGTCTAGCTTCAATTCCGATGATGCTTTGATAATCTCGAACAATTTCAGGAAATGGATGCGGTCCTAGGACAGAGCCCATCACATAATGAGTATCTTCAACATTGGCAACCCAAAATCGTAACGCTTCATTAACTGCATCTTTTAATGTCTTGCTTCCAGAAGTAACACTTTCAACTTTCGTACCTAATAATTCCATCCGAAAAACATTCAAGGACTGGCGAGCAACATCAACAGCTCCCATAAAAACCGTACACTCCATTCCAAACAAAGCAGCAACAGTCGCTGTTGCTACACCATGTTGGCCTGCACCTGTTTCTGCGACAATTTTTTTCTTGCCCATCTTTTTCGCCAACAAAATTTGCCCAATCGTATTATTGATTTTATGCGCACCCGTATGGTTTAAATCTTCTCTTTTCAGATAAATTTTGGCCCCACCCGCATAATCTGTTAAACGCTCGGCAAAATACAAAGGATTTTCTCGCCCTACATATTGTTTCAAGTAATAATTCAGCTCTGTTTGAAATGCCTCATCTTTCTTAGACGCTTCATAAACTTCTTCTAATTCTTTCACTGCATACATTAATGTTTCAGGGACAAATTGCCCCCCGAATTCTCCGTAAAACCCTTGATTTGGTTGATTATACATGATTTTCCTCCTTGCAATTAAAGTGTAGCGGGCTCGTTTAGCCTTGACAGAAAAATATGTTTGTGACATTTTTTGTCACAGGCAGATTTTATCTTTTTTCCGAAAGGCTAGCCCGCAAAGCTAGATAACATTAAAGCTGAATGGACCGTTTAGCATCGACAGAGAAATAGGAAAACATGAAAGTGGTGTTCTTTACCGCATTCAGGTTTTATCTTTTTTCCGAGATGCTGTTTCATGAACCTAGCCCGCAAAGCTAACGTGCTTTTTTTAGAAAAGCAATTATTTTATTCAGATCTTTTTCTCCATTTGTCTCAACGCCACTTGATACATCGACTGCATACGGGTCAAATAGTTGTTTTGCTTGTTGGACATTTTCTGATGTTAGGCCGCCAGCAATGATGATTTTCTTGTTTTTAATCGAATTCGTATCTAACCTAGACCAATCAAATACTTGACCATTTCCCCCAACAAATCGCTGTGGTGGTGCATCGAATAACACATATTCTGTTGAGGTCTCTTGGATAAGCTTTTCTTGGGTTGAACCCTCAACAGGGATGGCGCGAATCAGTGGAACTGAAAAGGTTTCTGCTTTTAATAACCCATGAATTTGCACCATATCTAAGCGAGCTTGTCGAACGATCCATTCAACTTCTGATCGGCTCGGAGAAACAAATACGCCCACTTTTTTGACTCGTTTAGGGACAGCTTTCGTGATCTCTTTGACTTTTTCTGGGCTAATCTGACGTTTGCTTTCCGCAAAAACAAAACCAAGATACTCTGCCCCATGTGCAACTGCTGTATTTACATGTTCTTCCGTTTTCAATCCGCAAATTTTAACTTTCATCGTAAGACCTGCAATTCTTTGACTTTTGCTTTAGGATCATTTTCCCGCATCAACCCTTCACCAACTAAAACCACTTGATAATTTTCTTTTACAAGAGCAACTTGTTGACCCGTTGAAAAACCTGATTCACTGATATAAACAGCATCTCTTGTTTGTTTTTTCCCTAGTTGTTGGCTGACTTCGATCGACACATCAAAGGTCTTCAGATTCCGATTATTCACACCGATTAGTTGAGCCGATAATCCTTCTGCTATTGCAAGTTCTTGTTCATCATGGACTTCTACTAAAACCTCTAACTCCAAGGCGACTGCTTTGGTGTATAACTCTGCTAGTTTCTGTTTAGATAAAGCCGAAACAATCAATAACACCATCGTCGCTCCAGCATTTCTTGCACGAATCAACTGTTTGTCATCGATGATAAAATCTTTACATAAAACTGAAATCGCTACCTGTGAAGCAACTGTTCGTAAATCTTCAATTGAGCCTTTGAAGAAGACTTCATCCGTTAATACAGAAATAGCTGTAACACCGGCTTGTTCATATGCTTGCGCTTGTTCGATTACGTTGACAGCTAGATTAATAGCACCTTTAGATGGCGAAGCTCGTTTAACTTCTCCGATGATATGCATTTTCTCCGGATGCGCTTTGACTTGCTGATAAAATGAATCTGTTTTCCTTAAGGGTTGAACCTTCTCTAAAGGCATTGCCTGTACTTCTTGTTTCTTTTCATGAATAATTGTTTCTAAAAAATCCATTTAAGCTACCTCCTTTTGTACTTTGATCAACTGCTGCAGTTTATCAAAAGCCTCACCGCTTGCAACACACTCTTTCGCCAACAGAATTCCTGCTTGAACGCTGGACACTTTACCATTGCTGAAAAATCCTAATCCAGCATTTAATAAAACAGTATCCAAATATGGGCTCGCCTGATTTTTTAAAATTGATAACAGGATTTCTGTATTTTGTTCAGCCTTCCCACCCTGAATCGCCTCTATTGGGAGACGCGCAAACCCAAACTCTTCTGGTTCGATCGTATGCATGGTGATCCGTTGCTCTTCTAATAAAGCAAAATGGGTTGTTCCAGCCAACGTTGCTTCATCTAAGTTACCTGAACCATTAACAACTACCGCTCGCTTACGTCCTAATTCACCTAGCGTCTTCGCTGTTTCTTCCAATAGATCCCGCCGATAAGTGCCCATTAGCTGTGAGTCCAATCTTACTGGATTCGTTAACGGACCAATCAAGTTTAAAATTGTTGGTGTCCCCAGCTCTTTGCGGACATTCATCACATATTTCATGTTCGGGTGCATGTGAGGTGCAAAAAGAAAAGCTAGACCAACTTCATTCAATACCGTACTTAGTTTATCCGGCGACAGTGTAATATCAACCCCTAAACATTCAAAAAGATCAGCACTGCCTGATTTACTGGAAATACTGCGATTACCATGTTTGGCAACCGTTACACCACCGGCTGCTAAAACAAAGGCAGCTGTTGTGCTAATATTGAAACTGCCTGATCGATCCCCACCAGTTCCACAATTATCCATAACATTCTCTTTTTGACAATCGATTATGACTGCTTTACGTTGGATCGTTTCTGCAATTCCGGCCATTTCTTCCGCCGTTTCTCCTTTGCATTTTAATGCTGTTAGAAAAGCTGCAATTTGACTATCTGTTAGTTGTCCTTCAAAGATTTTTTCCGCTACTTGTTGTGTTTCCAAACGTGTCAAATGTTGATTACTAAAAACTTTTTCAAAGAGTTCTTTCATCTCATTGTTCCTCCATTACTTGGATAAAATTTTTGATAATTGCTGCACCGCTTGAAGTGCCGATCGATTCTGGATGAAATTGAAGGCCGAACACTGGATATTTTTGATGTTCAATTGCCATAATCTCTTGATCATCCGTTGCTATTGCAGTAACTAGAAATTCTGATGGCAACGTTTGACGATCAATCACAAGTGAGTGATACCGCATCACTGAATCTTCTTGAGCTATCCCTTTAAAAAGCTGACTGTCTTTATTCGTTTTAATAAGTGACTGCTTACCGTGACGAATTTTCTTAGCCAGTATAACTTTGGCTCCGAATACTTCCCCAATTGTTTGATGGCCTAAGCAAATACCTAGTATTGGCTTCTTTTGGTAAAACTGCTGGATCAGTTCTTTTACATGCCCAGTCTCTTCTGGCGTTCCAGGTCCAGGAGAAATAATGATTGCCTTAGCCTGATCTGCCAGCTGAAAAATAGTATCTGAATCATTTCGAGTAATCACAACTTCTTGGTCTGCACCAATCAATTGAGCTAGATTATGTGTAAATGAATCATAATTATCAATGAGTAAAATCATTCTCCCACCTCCAACAGTGCTTTTGCTTTATGCAATGTTTCTTCATACTCTTTTGCAGGATCAGAATCGTAAACAATGCCTGCACCGGCTTGAACATACGCTTTATTTTTATGAACAACCATCGTTCGGATGGCAATAGCAAAATCAGCCTGATCATTTTTCGACAGATAGCCCACGGCTCCAGCATAAATGTTTCGTTTAACTGGTTCGATCTCATAAATCCGTTGCATCGCTCTAATTTTCGGTGCCCCACTAACTGTCCCTGCCGGTAAAGTTGCTTTCAAGGCATCCATTGCGGTCAAGTCCTGTTTCAGCTTTCCAGTTACTACAGAGACTAAGTGCATAACGAACCGATACTTTTCAACGATCATATAAACTGGCACTTCAACAGAACCGATTTCACTTACTTTCCCTATATCATTGCGGCCAAGATCAATCAACATCAAATGCTCTGCTCGTTCTTTTTCATCAGTAATCAACTCTCGTTCCAACACCAAGTCTTGTTCAGCTGTCTGTCCTCGTTTTCGTGTTCCAGCAATTGGGTTTGTCGTGACAAGTTGATTTTTCACGCTCACTAGACTTTCCGGAGAAGAACCGATCACATAAGTTTCACCAAAGTCTAGAAAATATAAGTAGGTGGAGGGATTGGTCACCCGTAACCTACGATAATAATCAAATGGAGCTTCTTCAAAATCAGCAGTTAAACGTTGTGATGGTACCATTTGGAACATATCACCTTGTTTGATATATTCTTTTATTTTGGTAACGACTGCTTCAAATTGTGGCTTACTAAAATTACTTTTGTAATGCAGTTTCTTCAAATGGATAACTTTTTGTTCTTCTTGGTTTGGTGTTTGAAGTTCTTTTATTTTTTGTATGATCGCTTCAGCTAGCTCTTCTTCTCCACGTTTCGAGTAAGTATTCGCTTCGACTAAAACTATTTTTTCACTAACATGATCAAATATTAAGTACGAATCAAATAAGTAAAAATGAATATCTGGAACGTTCAATTCGTCAAATGGCTGTTGCCCTAAATCTTCGTAGCAAGCAATCACATCATAGCCAACATAACCGATCGCCCCACCTTGAAAAGGTAACTCTGCTGAGACTTCTTCTTGTTTCAAGACGTATTTTTCGATTTCCTTTAATGGATCTTTTACCGTTCTTGTTTGACCATCGATCGTGAACTGATGACCGAAACAAGTGATTTCAGAAACGGCATCCCACGCAATAATCGAATAGCGTCCTTTGCTTTTATCTCTGGGAATACTTTCCAAAAGACATTTGTTCGTTCCTTTGATTCTTAAAAAGGCTGATATCGCAGTTAGATAGTCTGCTTGGATTTCTTTGATTCGTTGCATGAGATTCCCTCTTTTCTATTTTTTATTTCAGATTTTGATAGAATATGTGATTCTCTAGTAATAAAACATCTCTCATTTCGCTCGCCAAGTACCGTTCATTATCTACTCTGGCGAAGCCAATCGTAGTCCTTCAATTTCTAAGAGCTTCAGCTCTTAGAAATTGATGAGATCGAAATTCAGTGTAGTGATTCACAGCAAAAAGCCCTCACAAAACAGACCACTAGCTGTTTTGTGAGGGCGAATAATAGTATCCACGGTACCACCTCAATGAAAAGGGTATTTCTTTTTTAGTAACCTTTAGTAACTTTATACTATATCAGCGATGATAACGTGAATGTTATAAAGTTATTTTCGTTTACTAGGGAGTTGTTGTTCACTACTAATCTTTTATTGGATCAGAGCGTTTGGTGATTCCTAGTAAGGTTACTTCTTTCCCTTGGCACGCCTTGTATTGTTCGTCATCTGTTCTGGCGGATCCAGCCACAGCAGTTTACAACAAAAGCCCCCAAACCACACAAAAATCTGTGGTTTGAGGGCGAACTATTCACGGTGCCACCTCAAGTTTGAAAGAAATTCTTTCCTCTTATCAGTCGTCTATCAACGACCTTACTCTATAACGGGAGTTCCCGAAAATGCCTACTATAGTTCAACATTTTGCTCGAAAGTCCATTCACAACCCATCCCTTACTGATTCGCAGTCCCATCAGCTCTCTGAAAAGTTCCAGTGTTGTTACTCCTCTTTCTCAAAGCTTTGCTATTGAGGATAATCATATTAGAAAATTCTAATCTTGTCAACGATTTTTTATCTATTTTTCATTTTCCACTTTCAGACCTTTGATTTAGCAAGGTTTTCTTTGATAATTTCGACTATCGTTTTTGCGGTTAATTCCATTGACTCAAGCGTAATAAATTCATATTGTCCATGGAAATTTTCGCCACCGGTGAATAAATTAGGTGTTGGGATCCCCATAAATGAAATTTTCGAACCATCCGTTCCACCACGAAAAGGTTGAATATCTGGTTTGATGTTTAAGTTTTCCATTGCTTTGACTGCAAGCTTTACAGGTGTCATATCTTTTTCGATAATTTCTCCCATATTGTAATATTGGTCTAAAAACTCTATAGTTACGCGCTCTTTGTCCAAAGTGCCATTTAATTTAGAGATTATTTCAGCTAGTGTGTTTTTTCTATTTTGAAAAAGTTCTTTATCATGATCACGGATAATATACGTCAATTCGGCGTGATCTAAACTTCCAATAAATTTTGTCAGCAAGTAAAAGCCTTCGTACCCTCGTGTTTTTTCGGGAACTTCTTCTTTAGGCAGTTGGGCATCGATCTTCTCACCCAATTTAATGGCATTGATCATGACACCATAGGCTGTTCCAGGATGTACGCTTGTCCCTTCGATTTTAATCACAGCTTGTGCCGCATTAAACGTTTCATACTCAAAACAACCGACTCTGCCGCTATCTATTGTATACGCAAATTTTGCTGGAAAATTTGCTGCATCAAAACCGTCTGCTCCACGGCCGATTTCTTCATCTGGTCCAAATGCCAGTAAGACTTCACCATGAGGAATCTCAGGATGCGCCAGTAAATATTCCACCGCATCTAAAATTTCAACGATTCCCGCTTTATCATCAGCACCCAATAATGTTGTGCCATCCGTTGTAATCAACGTTTGTCCTGTATACTCTTTTAAATTGGGAAATTCTTCTGTTGCCATGATAATCCCTAATTTTTCATTCAACACCACATCTTGGCCGTCATAGTTTTGGAAAACCTTTGGCTGAATATTGTCAGCATTATAATCTGCTGTATCCAAATGAGCAATAAACCCGATTACCGGTACATCCTCACGTGTTGTTGCAGGTAGCGTTGCTGTTAAAAAGCCATTTTTTTCATTGTAATGAATCTCAGAAAGTCCGATTTCAGCTAATTCCTTTTCAATGATTCTAGCAAACTCTACTTGTCCTCTTGTCGTCGGAACTGTCTGACTGGCTGCATCAGAGCGTGTATTGACTTTAACATAACGGATAAATCGTTCTAATAATCGGCTCATTTTTCTACTCCTCTAAGTAAGCTGTTCTAAGGTTGAAGTAATCACCGTATAAGTGATAACTGATCCCTTTGATTTTCGGATTGATCAAGTAGTTAGAAGCACTTTGGTAAAGTGGCACTTGGGCTGCATCTTGATCTAATAAAATAGCTTCCGCTTCTTTGTAATCATCAAACTGTTTGTCTGGTGTATTAGCATTGACCGTACGGGCATTTGTAATCAGTTTATCGTAATCAGCATTTTTATATGAACCATAGTTATAGGCAGAGTCTCCAGCGTACAAATTGAAATAAGAATCTAAATCACTGCTTCCAGCAATCCAGCCAGACAATGATAGCTCATAGTTTTTATCTTTACGCGTTTGTAGAACATTATTTTTTGGTTGTGCATTGATCGTGATTTCTAACCCTTTTAAGTTTTCTTGTAATTGACTTTGAACGTACTCAGAGATTTTTTTACCATTATCGTCATCAGAAACTAAAAGTGATAGTTTGATTTTATCCCCTAAATCCGCTTTGGCTTTCTCCCACTCAGCTTGCGCTTTTTTCACATCATAAACTGAATGATCCCCACTGAACTTTCTGAAGTCTTCAGATGTTTCAGGATTTTTATATAGCCCACTTGGAATTAAACCGTTCAATGGTTTTGAACCATCGTTTAGTACACTTTTCGTCAATGCATCTTTGTCGATCGCTTGTGCAATTGCTTTGCGTAAATGAAGATTATCTGGCGCCGTATCTGCTTTTTTATTGAAATCTAGGTAGTAATTGGCAACATCCGAATGAGTAACATAGCCCTTATCATCACTGTATTGTTGAACGTACTGACCACTGATCCGAGTTAGATCCAACTCGTTTGATTGGTACAAATTGATACCTGTATTTTCTTCTTTGATCGTATTGACATTCACTTCTTCTAGTTTCACTTTATCTGCATCATAATACTCCGGATTTTTCTTTAATGTCCATGTATCTGATGATGCATCCCAATCCGTTAAGATAAATGGACCACTATAAAGTAAATGATCACTATCTGTTGCATAGTCTTTGCCTTGTTTTTCAACATATGCTTGATTTTGTGGTGCTAACCAACCAATTGATGCGACTGTTAAAAATGATGGTTGTGCTTGTTCTAACGTCACCTCAAACTCTTTTTCACTTGGTGCAGATAGACCAATTTCATCAATTGCTTTTTCACCATTACGGATTGCTTTGCTATTTTTTACATTGTCTAGCAAGTATGCGTTTGGACCAATCGTTGCAGGTGTTACTAATTTTTTCCATGAATAAAGGAAATCCTGTGCAGTAATCGGTTCACCATCGCTCCACTTGATATCGTCTCTTAGGGTAAATTTATAAGATAAACCATCTTCACTAATATCCACTTTTTCAGCTAATCCTGGAATTGGTGTACTATCATCATCGAAGCGATATAATCCTTCAAAAAGATGTTGAACGATTGTAAAGGTGTTTTTATCCATTGTTTGTGTTGTATCTAAGGTTGAGAGCGGAGCAGGTGAGCTAATTTCAATTTTTTGAGTTGTTGCAATTGCCCCATCTTCACTTTTTGTTGTTTCTTTTTTGTCATTGCCCCCACATGCTGTTAGTAATAATCCCGTTACTACAGCGCTTACGACTAATAATTTTGTCTTCATTTTGTTTCCCCCTTCAGTATCTGTATACATTAGCTACTCCTACCTTATTATGTGAATATGAAAATGAGGTGTTTTTGTCCTTGCTACTGCTTGGATTGTACATCATCAAGTCTCCTCGTTCTTTATGATGTACAACAATGAGATTGAAACGCAGTGATTCACTAGTTAGGTTACTTCTCTCCCTCTAGTCGCCAAGTATTGTTCATCAT
This sequence comes from Enterococcus rotai, assembly GCF_001465345.1. NCBI lineage: Bacteria > Bacillati > Bacillota > Bacilli > Lactobacillales > Enterococcaceae > Enterococcus > Enterococcus rotai. The sequence goes on from NZ_CP013655.1 coordinate 860,849, forward strand.
CTACTCTGGCGGAGCCAATCGTAGTCCTTCAATTCTTAGAGCTTTAGCTCTTAGAAAACAAAGGAAGCAACGTAGCTTTCCGATACCTTGTATTGTGCATCATCGAATCACTTCGTTCTTCGTGATTTACAACAATGCGATCGAAGCGCAGCGTAGTGATTCACTAGTTAGGTTACTTCTCTCCCTCTGGTCGCCAAGTATTGTTCATCATCTACTCTGGCGGAGCCAATCGTAGTGATTCACAACAAAAAACTCTCATCCTGTAAAGGACGAGAGTTCTAAACTTTCGCGGTACCACCTTCAATTAGCTTATATAATAAGCCCACTCTATCAGTACAAACATACTGAGGCGCTATAACAGGCGCACCTGAAGTGATCTCAACGTGTTCGATCAATTTGTTCAAAGGCCATTTTCTTTTCCATATTCACTGCCTCTTTCCACCTACCGAGACTCTCTTTAAGTTATCTGGAAAATACTTTCCTCATCTTCACATTTAATTTTAATAGATAATGTATTACAAAGATTGTAGCATAGTAAAATAGTGAACGTCAATAAACTTCTAAACATTTTATTTCCCTTAACCGTTCTACATTTCCCATTATATCATGATCTGTAAACGTTATTTTAAATTAAGTAAGATAGTGAATTTTATTATACATTTTAAAAAACACGCTTTACTTCATTCTCTATTTCTTACAAAAAATATCGTTTTTTTGATAAATTCGTTTATCTTGTAAATGATATAATTTAAATAGTATTAAAATATTTTAATACTAAAAGGAGGAAGCGGTAAAAATGAAAACAAACAAAAAATTTGCTAGCCTAGCTTTGGTTACGCTACTAGCACCAACATTGTTGAATGCCCAACTTGCGTTCGCAGAAGATACACAATCTGCACCAGTTGAGCAACAAGAGGTTGTTCCTGAAGAGAAACAGCCTGAAGCTGAAAAAGAGGTTGACGTTGAAACACAGCCTGAAGCTGAAAAGGAAGTGCCTCAGGAAGAAACGAAACCTGAAAGCAAACCGGAACAAGAAACACCAAAAGAAGAAGCGAAACCTGAAGCTACACCAGAGGCTGAAAAAGAAGCTGAAAAAACAGAAACACCTAAAAAAGAAAAAGCTGATACAAACGTTACAGTGATCGTTAACATCGTTGATCAAGACGCTGGCCCGATTCATACACTTTCTTTTACAGGTGAAGCAGGTACAACTCAAAATGTGTCCCTAGATTTAACACCAGGAGCTTATACGTTTGTTTCTACTTCAAATGGAATGGCAATTCCTATTGCGGATGCTGCTGGCAATTTAGGTCTACAATTAACTTTCCCAGATACCAATCAGATTGTTTCTGTAACTGTTAAGAAACTTGCTGGTATCGTTGGTGGAAACGTTTATGTTGCTCATATTGATGATCGCGGTCTTGAGTTAACTCAGGCTATCACAATTCTAGGCGGTTTCATTGGTGAGTCTTACACAACTGAACCAAGAAATATCCCTGGTTATATCTTAGTAAATACACCAGCTAATAGTGTTGGCGAGTTTACAGACACTGAACAAGAAGTTATTTATCGCTATGATCGTGTTCAAACAACCGTTAGTGTCGTTTGTGTAGATGAGAATGGCGTACCACTAGGAAATGTTGTATCCGAAGTTGGTAAATTTGAAGATGCCTTCACTATTACAGCACCTGAAGTACCTGGTTATGAATATCTTGGTATTTCTCAAGCAGCCTATTCAGCAAACCCTTCTATGACCTTTGAAGGAACATATGGATTGGAAGATCAAAGCTTTGTTGCTACTTATAGAAAAATTGTAGATGTTCCTACGATTCCTACTGCACCGACAGCTCCAACACCAGGAATCCAAAAAACAACAATACCATCTCTATTACCAGCACCAATCAAAACAGATCTTGTAAAAAAAGAACATAAAACTTTACCTGAAACAGGCGAAACTGAAACAAGTTCTTTCGTTGCTTCACTTGGCTTGACTATCATTGCAGCAGTTTACTTCACTAAGAAAAAACGTGAAGATGAATTTAGTTTATAATCAACTTAAATAGTATATAAAAAGAGAGTATAACTCAGCCACGCTGACTTATACTCTCTTTTATCACTGATTCAAGTTTTACTTCAACGCTTTTTGCACATCTTCAATCATCAAATGAGTAGACTCTAAACCGCCACCACTCAAGTACCAAACATCAGGCTGTAAAGTAATCACTTTACCGTTTTTACCTGCATTTGTTTGCTTAACTAATTCGTTATTTTCAACATTATCATTCGTATCATCCCCGCCGATTGCCTTCGTACGATCAACTACAAATAAGATGTCTGGATTCTTTTCTAACACATATTCATATGAAACACTTTGACCATGCGTAGAAGCTTCGATAGCATCATCTGCTTGTTTGAACCCAAAGGTATCATGAACGATGCCAAAACGAGACCCTGTACCATATGCTGAAAGTTGGCCTTCATTTACCAAAACAACTAATGCTTTTTCATCGCTAGCTTGTGCTTTTTCTTTAACATCTGTAATTTCTTTTTCTAAATCTGCAATTTTTGTTTTTGCTTCATCTTTTTTGTCGAAGATTTCAGCTAAGGTTTCAATATTTTTCTTTGTAGAGTTCCATGTATCTTTGGCATCTACTGATAAATAAATTGTTGGTGCAATTTTACTTAGTTTATCTTGAAAATCTTGTTGACGTCCAGAAATAATGATCATGTCTGGTTTTAATTGATTGATTTTTTCTAGATCTGGTTCTTTGATCCCGCCTGCAGATTCTACTTTTTTATAATCAGCTAAATAGGCTGGTAGGTTCTTTGTTGGCGCACCGACAACTGTATCCCCGACACCTAAGGCATCCATCGTATCCAATGAGCCGTTATCAAAAACAACAACTTTTTTAGGATTTTTAGGAACTTCAACAGAACCATTTGAATCTTTTACTGTGATTGTTGTTGCTTCTTTACTAGAATCTTTTGATGCTGAGCCATTTGTCGTTTTTTTATCATTATTTCCACATGCACCTAAAGTAAGTAAGGCAATCATTGAGATTGTTGCAACTGCTAAGAATTTCTTTTTCATTTCATTTCCCCCAATTTAATTAATGTTTTTTATACTGCTCAAAAGCTAAACGAGTGCGTTACGCTTTTCTTATGATCTAGCTTCACACATTAGCCTTATCGGCAGTAACAAATAATAATTCACAGAGAAAAACACTCTGTTAAAATTATTATTATTATACTGCTCAAAGGCTGAACCAATGTGTTACGCTTTTCTCGTGATCTAGCTTCACTTACTAGCTCTTCGGAAAAAAGATGAATACTGCTAGTGGCAAAAATCGCCACAATCATTATTCCCTATTTTTCTGTCAGAGCTAAACGAGTGCGTTACGCTTTTCTAATTAAAATACATACAGAATCTTTTTCCTTCAATTTCACAAATTCGGATGTTCATATCATAAAGTTTATTCAAAACTTCGGATTGAATAATGTCATCTGTGCTACCATGGGTAAATAGTCGACCGTCTTTCATTGCTACGATCTCATCAGCATAGCTCGCTGCAAAATTGATATCGTGAAGGACGATAATGACTGTTTTTCCAAATTCATCTACCAAGCGCCGTAACGTCTGCATCATTTGAACCGCAAAGTTCATATCCAAATTATTTAATGGCTCATCCAGTAAAATATAATCTGTATCCTGCGCCAAAACCATGGCAATATATACTCTTTGTAATTGGCCACCTGATAATGTATCGATCAATTCATCGGCAAGATTTAATAGCCCAAGGTTTTCCATTGCTTCTTCGACTTTTTCATGATCTTCTTTCTTTAAACGACCTTTACTATAAGGAAAACGGCCAAAATTGACTAACTCTCTAACTGTAATTTTTAGATTGATGCCGTTTGTTTGCTTTAAAATCGATAGTTTTTTAGATAATTCACTTTGTTTCCAAGTTTTCACTTCGTTGTGATCTAAATAAATTTCACCAGTATCTTTAGGGATCAAGCGACTCATCATTGAAAGCAGCGTACTTTTCCCTGCCCCATTCGGACCAATAAAAGCAGTCAATTTTTGCTCCGTAATGGGCAATTGAACTTCTGAAACAACAATCTTTTCACCATATCGTTTTGATACATTTTTGATTTCAATCATCTGCGCTGCTTCCTTTCACTAATGATTTTTCCAACAAAATAGACACCACCGCCAAATTCAATCACAATACTTAATGTTGTATTCAGCTGAAAAACTTGTTCTACAAGAAATTGACCAAATACAAGCAGTAGAATGGACAACAAACTTCCACCTAAAAATAACTCACGATGCTTATAAGTTCCCATCAATTGATAACTCATATTGGCGACAATGAACCCAAGAAACGTGACTGGCCCGACTAATGCTGTGGATAATCCAATCAAAGCACTGATTACCGTTAAGAGTACAAACTGAAATCTCGGAACATTAATTCCTAAACTCGTCGCTTGTTCGTTCCCTAGATGCAGAACATCTAGCGCATGACTTTTCAACCACAAAAAACCAACTAAAAACGTAATTAAAATCCCAGCTATCAACAAATGCTGACTATTCACATTTCCAAAACTAGCAAATAATTTTCCTTGCAACAGATCATACTCATTTGGATCCATTACAACTTGTAAGAAAGTACTAATACTATTGAAAAAAGTCCCTAAAATAATCCCGATCATCAATAATAGAAATAGATCATTCCCACCTTTTTTCAACAAAAAATGAGATAACATAATGCTAGCACTCACCATTAACAAAACATTCAATAAAAATGTGGCGATCGTTTCATTACCTAACAACTGCTGTCCACCTAAAAAGAAAAACAGTAAGGTCTGGATAAAAACATATAGTGAATCCAGTCCTAAAATATTTGGCGTTAAAAAGTGATTTTGTGTCATAGTCTGAAAACTGATCGTCGAAAATGTTGCTGCAATCCCGACAAAAACAAATGCTAATAATTTTTTTCCTCTAAGCTCTAAGGCAAAGGCCCAATTCCCATACGTTTTATACGACAGGTATAAAGCACAAACCGCAATCACGGCGATCAACAATAAAATAACTTTTACCGCTGATGACTGGAAGAATTTCTTCATGCTGTTTTCCTCCTCATCAGTAATGCGATAAAGATAAAGCTGCCTAGCACACCGACTACAACACTGACAGGCACTTCATAAGGCGCTATCACAACTCGAGCCAAAACATCACATGCCAGTAAAAAGATACTGCCTCCGACCGCCGTAATTGCCAATGTGTTCTTCATATGATCTCCATAACGCATCGATACCAAGTTGGGAACGATCACACCTAAAAAGGGGATATTTCCTACCATAATCAAAACCACAGCGCTAGATAGTGCTACGATGCCTAAGCCAAATAATTGGATACGCTGATAATTCAATCCCAAATTGGTTGCCATATCTTCCCCCATACCGACTACTGTGAATCGATAAGCAAAAAGATAGGTGATAATCAATAAAGGAATCGTTAGATAAAGCAGTTCATAATTGCCTTTCATCACTGTGGAAAAATTTCCCTGCAGCCAAGAAGACATATTTTGAACTAACTGAAATTGATACGCAAAAAAAGTTGCCACTGATCCAATGATATTACCAAACATCACACCAATCAACGGAATCATCACTTGATTTTTTGCAGGTAGAAACCGTGTTAAATAAATAAAAATCAACGTTCCAACAAAAGCAAACAAGAATGCGATGAATGAGCGAAATAATAACGGTGCACTAGGGAAAAAGATCATCACAACCAAAATACCTAATCGCGCACTATCCATCGTACCTGCTGTGCTAGGTGAAACAAATTTATTCTGTGTTAAATGTTGCATGATCAATCCAGAAATACTAATAGTACTTCCAGCGATCACTAAACTGATCGTTCGAGGTATCCTTGTTGTTAACAATACTAATTGTTGCTGTGAATCCCATTGAAACAATTGTGTTAGAGAAATATCTTTCACTCCAACAAAAATCGATGCTACAATCAAAAGGAGTAAGAGAACAAATAGGCCTATTTTTTTCATATACTTGCTCCATTTTTCTACTTGCTAGAATAAAATTCTCAAACACTAAAAGAGCTTGTTCGGCCTTTCTAATTGAGAATGATTTTCATTCTTACTTATTAGTCTATGCGAAATTCGTGATAAAAGCAATACTTTTTTAGCTTTTATCCCTTCTCAATTAGAGCCGAGTTTCAACTTCTCCAAACGTTTCAGACTTGATCTATGCTATAATTTGAAGTAAGACTATATGGAAGCAGGTTAGATAATTAATGGCACAAGATGACTTACAGAAACATTTAGACAATGCAATGTATGGCACCCCGTTGCTGAAACCCGATGAACAGCGCAAGTATATGGGCACTTTCCGTGAAAGATGTTATCTCACGATGACAATTGAGCAGATGAAAAAGACAGAAGACAAAGCGAATTTTTTGAAAGAACTAGCACAACACCCCGACGCTACCGTTCTTTTAAATGGTGCAATGGCTATCGATTTACAGTCTGCTTATATTAAATTGATCAATGAGCGACAAACAAAATTTACAGTCGTCAATGATTTTGTTGAAAATACACCTGATGCTTTGGGGTTAGTTTTAACGGCAACTAAAGCTGTAAATGAAGAAATAATCGATATTGAGCAAAAATATCCTAAACAAACCTCTGAACTGTCCAAAACAGAACAACCTAAAAAAGGGTTCTGGCATAAATTATTTCATTAAATAGGAGGAACTATGATGGTAAACCCAGATTTATTGAAACAAGATTTAGCTGACGCATTAAATGCTCATATTAAATTGTTGCGTGAAGTAGAACAAATCGAAGTGGATCATATGGATGCCTTTACGTTTATGATGCGTAGCTTTGGTTTTATGTTGGACCGATCGCCTAAAGTGTTGCTAGGACAGGATAATGAAGCGTTGAATTATATGATGTTTCAGTATTATAGTTTGTTGACAGAACTTAAGTATAATTTGATTTTGAATTATCCATATGCTCGGTTGCAAGGGAAGACGATGAAAGAGGTCGTTGAAGTGTTTCCGACAACGTATGAATGCGAGATGAAGCAATGGTGGGAAGAGAAGACTGGATTGGCTATTGAGGAGACGAAGCAGACCATTTTGATTAAGGAATTGGACTATTAGAGTTATTTCATCAGACAAAATAAAAAGAGAGATTCGTCCTTTTTCAGGCGAAATCTCTCTTTTTATTATCTTTCGACTAACTGATAATACACTTTTGACGTACGCCAATAAATGACAAAATAGGCCAAAGAAAAAATCAGCACACATATAATCGTTGTTACAATCAATAAGTAAGAATTGTTCAGTTCAAACAATGTCATTAATTTTCTTATGATCGGAAAAGCAAAACTTAAATGGATCACTGCAACAATGATCGGTAAAAAGAATACTAGCAAAATTTGTTGCTGAATCGTTTTTTTCACTTCTTTATGACTTAGGCCAACTTTTTGCATGATGATAAACCGTTCTCGATCGTCACTACCTTCTGAAACTTGTTTGTAGTAAATGATCAAGGTTGTGGCCATTAAAAAGCTGATTCCAAAGATAATCCCTAAGAAGAAAAAGCCGCCATATAATAACCGCATTTCTTCCCGATCTTTATCGATCGAAGTTACTGTCAACGAACGCTCTAATTCTTCATTCCCGCTCACGGCTGCGATCGCTTGAAATCTTTCCTGCAGCGCCTCTGCAATTTCCATTCTTTTAGTCATAGAGCCTGCTAATTTAAAGCTGACAATTGAAACAGGGGTTGGCGTAAACGGAAAGACTGATTCTTTGAAGTTCTCAGCTATTCCTTCGAAAAATGTTGTACTCGCTACTTTATCAGGAATCACCAGAATCAAAGAGCCTAAAACTGCATCTTCTTCTTTCGGTGCAAATATAAACTGTTTAAGTGTATCTTTCACTTCAAATACTTGATTGCTAATAGTGATTCTTTTTTCCTTATACTCACCAGAAACAGGGTAAACATAAACCTCATTATTTGCTAAAGTCAGCTTTTCCCTTTCAATACGATTATACTCACTTAAAGATATGAAGCGAATTCCAACAATATTGCTATAATTTGAAAAGGCTTCTTTTAATTGGGTAAACGAATCGTCATTTTCTTTCAACGTGATCAGAGGACTTGAAAGCTTAGCATACTTGACTTCTTCAATTGCTGACCCTTGATTTTTTACTACATCGTTTATCGTTTGTTTCGTTTCGTCCATTGGCAAAGCAACCTCTACAGAATTTTCAAATGGATTTCTACTTTGAATGATTTTTTCCTGTCCGATATACAAACAAACAGTGGATGAGATTGTTACTAATGCCATCGTACATAAAATGGAAATCGTTGCGAGTCCAGCCCCATTTTGTTTCATCCGAAAAATCATGCTGGAAATCGAGATGAAATTATTCGGTCGATAGTAGAATTGTTTATTTTTTTTCAACAGTTTCAACAGCGTGACGCTTCCTGCGATAAAAATACTATATGTCCCGATAATCACCAAAATGACGGCAATAAAAAATTGAGTCAAGGCCTTTACTGGTGAATCGATTGTTAATGAAATACCATACCCAGCACTTAGACAAACAATTCCTATTAGAGTAAACAACCATTTTGACTTAGGTTCTTTTTCTCCCGAACTCGCTTGTCCCAATAGCTCGATTGGTTTCGTCTTCCTGACTTCCCAAGTATCATATAAAAATGTGCCCATAAAAATCCCTAAAAATAGTAATGAAACCTGTCCTAACGATGCTACAGAAAATTCATAGACAAAACCATCTCCAAAACCTGTCAAACGCTTCAAAACGAGAAACATTAGTTTAGATAATACTGCACCTGAAAGTAATCCGACAGTTAACGTAATGAATAATGTCATCAGATTTTCAATCAACATCATCACAGTTAAGTTTTTCTTATCCATCCCTAAAATATTGTATAGCCCTAGTTCCTTTTTACGTCGCTTCATCAAAAAGCTGTGGGTATAAAACGTAAAAATAATGGTAAAAATCATAATGATCTTACCACCTAAACCAAACATCACTTTAAGTGAGGAAGCTCCTTTTAGCGTATCTAGACCTTGATTATTACTCATGATCTGCATGACCATGTTCAAAATCACTGTAAAGATCGTTGCTAAACAAAAGGGAACATACACTGCGTGATTTTTCTTGATGTTACTGTAAGCCAAACGTAGATATAACATACTTTAGACCCCTTTCGTCAACAAGGTCGTCATTGTTTTTGAAATATCACTCAACAATTCATCGTGTGTTTTTTGACCTTTATACAGTTGATGAAAAACTTGTCCATCTTTAATGAATAAAATCCGATTCGCATGACTAGCTGCAATCGCACTATGAGTAACCATTATGATCGTTTGGTTTTGTTGGTTGACTTCTTGAAATAATTGCAGTAAATTTTCAGAACTTCTTGAATCTAAAGCCCCCGTCGGTTCATCCGCCAAAACTAATTGCGGTCTTGTGATGAGTGCTCGCGCAGCAGCTACTCGTTGTTTTTGTCCGCCTGAAATCTCATATGGATATTTTTCCAGCAATTGGTCGATCCCTAATGTTTTAGCTAATGGTATTATTCGCTTAGTCATTTCAGCTATGTCGATTTTAGATAACACTAATGGTAAAAATATATTGTCTTTAACGGAAAAATTATCCAATAAATTAAAATCCTGGAATACAAAACCCAAGTTCTCACGGCGAAATGCAGCTAATTTCCCTTCTGGTATCTCTGTAATATTTTTTCCATTTAGTAACACGGTTCCATTCGTCGGCATATCCAAGGTTGCTAAAATATTCAATAATGTACTTTTACCCGAACCAGATTCTCCCATAATTGCGATATATTCCCCTTCTTCCACTTGAAAAGAAACATCTTTTAAGGCTGTTACTTGATTTCCACTAAACCTTGTTTGGTAAATTTTTTGAATATGATTGACTTCTAACATCGCCATTACATTCGCTCCCGTCTATAAAAATCTATAAACTCACTATAAAGAAAAAAGCAGCCAAAGAACACTTACACTTCGCCTGCCATCCTTACAATGAGGTAAGGATCAAATATAAACTATCAACTATTCGAGTTCAAAAACGATTTGAGTGAGTTTTAGTTTGACCTTCGTGCCACTCCCTACTTCTGAGGTAAGATCGATTTGATGGCCTAATTTAGTCAAAATTTCTTTGCACATAAATAATCCTAAACCAGATGCTTTTTGATACGTTCTTCCATTAAAGCCTGTATAGCCGCGTTCAAATACTCTACTCGCATCTTCTGGCAAAATACCTATACCAGAATCTTCAATGACCAATTCAAGTTGGTTTATGCTATCCAGATACACCTTAATCCCTCCTTGATTTGTATATTTGATCGCATTAAACATCACTTGTTCCAAGACAAACTGCAACCATTTTTTATCACTGATAATTTTTGTATTTGTCGGTATCAATGAAAACGAAAGATTTTTATGAATAAAAAAGACCGCATATTTTTTTACAGTCTCTTTAATAAGCGGATCCAAATCGATTTCTTCAAAAACAAAATCAGTTTCTGTATGGTTCATTCGTAAATACTGCAGCATCATGTTCAAATACTGATCCACTTTAAATAATTCTTGCTTCAAAATATCTTGGTCTAATTCATTTTCTTGCATTTTTAAATTTAATACAGCAATTGGCGTTTTGATTTGATGACTCCACATACTGTAATAATCCATCAATTGCTGATTAGCTGCCTCAAGGTTGCCAATTTCTGCTCGATACTCTTTTTCTAGCCCAGTCAGAAGTTGTTCATATTCTGTTTCCACTAAAGAACGACTATTCTTTTTCTGGGAAGGATATAATCTGGGTGCTTGAATCCCTTCTTGCAACTGTCGGTGTTTTCTGAAATATAAACTAAATTGAATACTCATTACGCCAACAATCAACAATCCTGAAAAAAGGATCGCGTCTGAATAAACAATAAACGGAATCTCATAGAGAAAAAAGGTCATAGCAAACAATCCGACGATTCCGACATAGGTTATGATCGCAAAACGCTTATCTAGTAAATAACGAAAAAATACCTTCATCCACCCTACACTCCTTTTCCTAAACGATACCCCTTACCTTTTTCTGTATAGATTTGTTTATCTAGTCCAATCTCAGCTACTTTTTTTCGCAGGCGAGTCATATTGACTGACAACGTATTTGCATCGATAAATTCTTCGCTTTCCCATAGTTTTTCCATGATTTTTTCTTTTGGAATCAATTTTTCTGGTTGTTGAAAAAGCATCCCTAAGATCTTTGATTCATTGATAGTTAATGCCACAGCTTGTTCTTTCAAAACCACTTCAAATGCTTCTAAATCCAGCGTAAATCCTTGATAGTTTAACCTATGATTCGTCGGTAACATTTCACTTCGGCGTAAGATCGCTTGAATTTTTGCAACTAGGATTTGTAAATCGAAGGGTTTGGCAATAAAATCATCTGCCCCCATATTCATCGCCATTAAAATATTCATATTATCATTCGCTGAGGACAAGAAAACAATCGGTACATCTGACTGTTTTCTTAGCTCACTACACCAATGAAACCCATTATATAAAGGCAAAGAAATATCCATCAGAACTAAATCTGGTTGATACTGTAAAATAGCTTCTACTACATTTTGGAAATCAGTGGCTGCTTGAACATCAAAGGACCATTTTTTCAGAAACGTAGCAACGGTTTGCGTAATTTGTCTATCATCTTCTACTATGTAAATTTTTTTCATTTTATCCTCCAGTTTTTCAGCTTTAAACCTCTTCCTTTTATTGTGGGAATCAATCACCGATTTGTCAATTTATTTTTTCAATAAAAAATAAAGGTGTCAGACAAAATAATGAGCCCTCCTAAGTTAGTGTATGCTAACTTTAGGGGGCTCATCATTTTTCATATTAGCTAAAGACTTCTGGATAAAGCATTTCGAGTACATCCATCGTTAAATGGCGTCCTTTACCTGAATGTGGATACGCATGCATATGCATTGCCGGATTAAAATTAGCTTCTATAATCCCATAGGTTCGGCTATTTTTAGTTCCTGTGATCGATTTGTCTGGAACAATCAAATCGATTCCGCAAATTTTTGCGCCTAATGTTTTCACGGCGTCGACCGCAATCTGTTTGTAACTTTCGTCAAAATCATCTGTCACATCGATCGAATCACCGCCTGTGCTGACGTTAGAATTTTCTCTTAGGTAAACGATTTGATCTTTTTCTGGAACTGAGGTCGTTAATAGGTTTTGCTCTTTTAACATCAAGCGTTCTACATCCCCTAATTGAATCAACTCTAATGGTGAACGATGATGGGTTCCTCTCAATGGATCAAGATTTTTTTCCGCCACCAATGCTTCAACGGAACGAACTCCGTCGCCTACAACATTAGCAGGTACACGCAACATGATCGCTCGCACTTGGTCATCTAAAACAAAGAAACGATACTCTGTTCCCGGCAAGAACTCTTCGATCAAAACAGCAGAATCCTCTTTGAATGCTAACTTCAACGCTTCTGTAAAGTCAGCTAGAGATGCTCCTTCTTTAAAAATCGTGATCCCTAGACCATAATTCGTTGTTTTGGGTTTAATCACAAAGGCTTTTTCTGAATATTTGATATAGGCTTGTTCAGCTCTCTCGATCGTATCAAACTCATCTCCAGCTGGCACTGTGAAACCAGCTTCGGCTAAGACTTTTTTAGTCACCGTTTTATTCTCCATGATCAATGGTACAATGTAGCTATCTTTACTGGTCATATTCGCATTTTTAACATATTCGATATGATCTTTGTGTTTAAGTTTTAAAAATTGTTCCTGTTCATCTAATAGTTCAACTTCCACACCTTTTTGAATAATATCAAATAAAAATAGTTGAGTGGATAGCTCCATATTTCTAAAACCGGCCAGTTGATAAGGACGTTCAAAAGCCATACCTTGGTATTCTTTCCCAAAAACAATCCCCAATTCATGATTAGAATTACTTTCAATGATCGTCCACATTTTTCCAGCAATCGTTAAATCAGGCGTTCTTAGCTGTGCTCGATGAATCTCTAATGATTTCTTCGTTCTAAACAGTCCTAACGCTTCGATCATTTCATCCATTTCAGCAAAAATACGGTCACCTTCTGCCAAAAGTTTTACTTGAGCGAATGGATGCCCCAATGCCACTTGTTCATTCAAGAAATCCCCTGTAGCTACCCAATCATTCGGCGCTTCTTTTTCATCAGTCCATAATAAATACAGCATAAATAAGTGAATGAATTCGAGTGTTTCTTCGTCTACACCTAATGGAGCAAATGGATTTAAATCGAGATTCCTTAATTCGATATAGCGAATCCCTGTTTTCGGTAAATCAGCCATCTGTTTACCACCACGTAATCTGACAGCAGAATAAAATTCTTTTTCTTCAGATAAAATGCCATTTTCAACCATTCGGTGAATATCGTTGATGTATTGTTGCAATGATTCATACGATACTTTGACATCTTCATTATTTTTATAGCCAAACGAACTATTGCGTAAGCTTCTTACAGGCCCTTTTGGACGCTCTTCTCGTTCTGTAAAATAGCCTGCTTCACTAACTGGCGAAGCACCAAATAGGTACGTGATCAGCCAGCGGTAACGTAAATAATTACGTGAAACTTTCATATAAAGAATATTTTTAAATTCTTCGATCGTTTCGTATTCTGATTGCTCTGAAAAAAGCAGTTGAACTAATTCGATATCATATTCAAAATTAAAATGGATACCACTAACCATTTGCTTGCGTTTGCCGTATTCTCTTGCTAAATAACGACGATAAAGAATCCCTTCAAACTGATCCAGTTTGGCAATCTTTATATCTTCATCTTTTAGCGGTAATTTTGGCGGCATACTTAGCGGCCAAAGCATTTCATGTTTATTCATCGAACGTAATGCTACATCATGAATTGCAGCTAGATAACGCAACATTTCATGAATAGAATTTGCCACAGGTGTAATCAATTCCATCTGTGACTCACTAAAATCTGTTTGAATATATGGATGGTAGGAACGATTCCCTAACACTTCTGGATGATCCGTCGTTGCTAATTGACCATCAAACGTTGTGCGCTGGCTTTCTTTTTCTAAGCCAAATCGTGCGGCCATTACATATGGACGAACACTTTTTTGTTGTAACAACTCTTTAAATTTCATACTGTCGCCTTTCTTCCCCGTTATTATTCCATTACTCACCATTATATAGAAAAAGGGCAGCAAAAAGAATATTTTAGCTTAAATTTTGTCAAAAAGGAACTAAACTTCCTTAATTGGGTAAAAATATCTCGACCTGTCCATACTCCATTATTCCCTCATATCCTTTTCAGCCATACAACTTCATTGTATACTAAAGAAAAATAAGTCAACTCAGAGGAGAACATTATGCATCCTAATAAAGCCTTGATTGTTATCGATCTTCAAAATGGTCTAGAAACTGTTGGAACGGGCTTGTTCCGGCTAACTGACGTACTCTCTGGTGTAAACCAGCGTATTGCAGATTATCGAACTAATCACCTACCGATTGTATTTATTCAGCATGAGGATGCTGAACTAGTAGCTGGCAGTCAGGATTGGCAATTATTTACGCAACTAGATGCTCAAACGGAAGACTTCTATGTTAGAAAAACACATGCCAACTCTTTTTACCAAACAAATCTAAAAGAGCTGTTAGATTCCTTATCCGTCTCTGAACTTGAATTTTGTGGCGCCCAAACAGAATATTGCGTTGATACAACGATCCGTATGGCACACGGTTTAGGATATACTTGTTTCATGAAACGAGGTCTAAGTACCACCTTGAATAACGATCTTTTAGGTGCACAAACCATTATCCAGCACCATGAACATTTATGGGACAAACGTTTTTTAACCTTTATTTGATTAAATAGGTTCTGTTTTTCTATTCTCTATAATTTTACCATACTCAGCGAATAAAAAATTAAAAATATCTCATGATATCTGTTAGCCTTTCATGATAGTATGACTAAGGGATATTATTTTGTGCATTTATTTATCATTCAGTAATGACATCTCACCATTTTTAGAAACGGAGGAAGTAAATAGAAATGAAATTTACAAAACAACAAATTCAAGATACGTTATATGTGACGATTGGTTCACTTATTTTAGCAATCTCAATCAATTCAGTATTATTACCGAATAAAATCGTCGCAGGTGGTGCCAACGGAATTAGTGTTGTCATCAACTATCTTTTTGGTCTTAATCCAGCCATCGTTTTATATGCAATCAATTTGCCATTATTAGTTCTTTGCTTTTTATTACTTGGAAAAGAGGTTGGGATCAAAACGATTTACGGTAGTTTGATTTACCCTTTCTTTGTCGGAATCACAACTCATTTACCGGTATTGACTCATAATATCTTTCTGGCGACGATTTTTGGCGGTATTTTGACTGGTATCGGTTTAGGTTTAGAATTTCGTGGAAATGCCTCAACTGGGGGAACTGCAATCATTTCACAAATCGTTAATAAGTATTTTAAAATTTCATTAGGTGTTTCGATTTTGTTTGTTGATGGCATCGTGATTTTATCGGCACTATTTGTTTTTAATACAGATACCGTCCTATTTTCTCTGATTTGCTTATACCTTATTGGACGTGTGGTAGATATGGTACAAGTTGGTTTTGTTCGTTCGAAAAATGTGATGATCATCTCACCAAAATATGCGGAAATCAAAGAGAAAATTTTGGTCGATATGGACAAAGGATTGACAATGATCCCCATCGAAGGTGGGTACCAAAAAAATCCAAGTATGTTAATGATGACTGTCGTAAGCGAAAAAGATTTCTCTAGAATTAAAGAAAGTGTCTTAGCTATTGACGAAGAAGCCTTTGTGGTATCGATGAATGCCAGTGAAGTTTTTGGTCGCGGGTTTAGTTTAAAGAAAATAGCGGAAGATTACGGGATTGAATCGAATAATTTGTAAATAGTTCAAACAGTATTAGGTGTAGAAATTATAATAACAGGTTAATGCTTAGATATTTGCCCACAAAACGGTAACGTTTTAACAACAATAAATTGACAAAGAACAATACGAATATAAAACGTCATTTGAAGGAAACTAAAATTAACGTACTTAAAACGATTAGAATTAAAAAAATCGTTCCCAATTACAAAAAAATCGAGCCTATGATATAACTCAAAGAGTTATATCATAGGCTCTTAGCAACTGAATAAGTGGTGGCAACAGAAACAACTCCTTCTTATTTATCGGAGTTAAACACTTCAGTTCCAACCTCTAGATCCTCAATTATTCTTCTTTCAACAAACCTTTAAACAAACCAATCGCAAAATCATTTGCATCGAATGGTTCTAAATCATCGATTCCTTCGCCAAGTCCCACTAATTTCACTGGTAAATGCAGCTCATTACGGATCGCCAAAACGATCCCGCCTTTTGCGGTACCATCTAATTTCGTTAAAACTAAGCCAGTAACATCGGTCGTTTCTTTGAATTGTTTGGCTTGTGACATAGCATTTTGGCCTGTTGTTGCATCCACTACAAGTAATACTTCATGTGGTGCATCTGGCAATTCGCGTTGGATTACACGTTTAATTTTTTCCAACTCGTTCATCAAATTGACCTTATTTTGTAAACGGCCAGCTGTATCTACTAACAAGATATCTGCATTTTCAACTTTAGCACGTTCTACTGCATCAAAAACAACGGCTGCTGGATCTCCTCCTGCATTGCCTCGAACAACCTCAACACCTGCACGTTCGCCCCAGACAACTAATTGATCGATTGCTCCTGCCCTAAACGTATCTGCAGCAGCTAGCAAGACCTTTTTGCCATCTCGTTTAAACTCATGTGCTAATTTCCCGATGCTAGTTGTCTTTCCAACACCATTTACACCAACAAATAGCATGACAGTTAATCCGTTTGTTTGGATATTCAACGCGTTATTTTCTTCAATGCCTTCTGCTTCGTATAAATCAACCATTTTTTCAATAATTGTATTTTGAACTGCCGCTGGCTTTTTCACGTTACGTAGTTTGACTTCTTGACGTAGAGATTCAGTGATTTTTATGGCTGTATCAAAGCCTACATCCGCACCAATCAAGGTTTCTTCTAATTCTTCGAAAAAGTCTTCATCTACTGAACGGAAATTAGCGAACAATTCATTCAGGCGTTCACCGAACGTTTTACGTGTTTTTTCTAATCCTTTTTCATACTTTTCTTGAACAACGAGCTCTTCTTTTTGTTCTTCAATGATTTCAGGATCAACTAGTTCTTCAGCTTGCGTAGCTGGATCAATGGTAATCAGAGGATCGATTTCAGGCTCTATTGCTTTTTCAGGTTCTTCTATTGTTTCAAGAGAATCTGGTTGTACTTGCTCCAAGATTTCAGTTGTTGTTTGTTGTTCTTCCGGAATCACTTCTTCTTGAACGGATTCAACAACCTCTTCCTCTGTTGTTTTGATTTCAGCAGGCGGTGTTTCTTTTTCGTTCATAAACGCTTTTTTTATTTTATCGAAAAATCCCATTTAATTCCCTCCTTTCAATGGTTCTAACACAAATTTCTCTACAGCTTGTGCCACACCATCATTATCATTGGTATCTGTGATCACGTCTGCCATGTCTTTGACTTTCGCGACAGCATTTTCCATTGCCACACCAAGTCCTGCATATTCGATCATCGGTAAGTCATTTTCCTCATCACCGATCGTCATGATCTCTTCTTGTTTGATTCCTAAATCTCTAGCTAATAGCGAAATACCATAGGCTTTGGTAATTCCTTTTGGCATAAATTCTAGTAGATTACTTCTCGTTTTGATGATTTCATAGCGTTCATAAAATGGTGCAGGTATTTTTTGAATTTGTTCATCTAAATAGGTTTCATCGATTGCCACAACTGCTTTGTTAAAAATATGATCTGCTGTAAGTTGCGCTAATTCATAGGATTCAAACGTCAACAGATTATTTAATTGGCTGTACAAAGAAATGTGCTCTTGTGAAGCAGGTAGTTGCATCACAAGTCCATCGGATAAAATATCCAACGGTACATTCAATGAGGTAGCTAATTGATATAAGTCATGCACATCTTCTAATGGCATCAATGCTTTTTCGATGATTTCACCCGTATCATTTTTTTGAACTAAGCCACCGTTAAAGGTAATACTGTAATCACCATTATCACATAACCCTAATGTTTCTAAATAGAGTTCGATTGCAGCCAACGGTCGACCTGTACAAATCACAATTTTAACGCCTTTCGCTTTTGCTTGTGCTAAAGCCGTTTTGTTTCTTGTAGAGATCTTCTTGTTACTATCTAAAAGTGTACCATCTAAATCGATAGCGACTAATTTGATCAACCCGATTCCTCCTTTTTTCAGTTGGAGCTTGCCTCTGAAGCTAATGGCATTATCCTTTAGCTTTCAGCGACGATCGCCCCGCCCTCTTTTACTTCTTCCAAGCGAACAGATACGATTTTCGACACACCCGATTCTTGCATCGTGACACCATACAAGACATCAGCGGCTTCCATCGTTCCTTTACGGTGTGTTACCACGATAAATTGCGTATCATCTTCAAATTCACTTAAATAATGACCAAAACGAGAGACATTGGCATCATCTAATGCAGCTTCAACCTCGTCCAAAACACAGAATGGAACAGGTCTAACGCGAATGATCGAGAACAATAACGCAATTGCCGTTAATGCTCGTTCGCCACCAGAAAGTAAGCTTAAGTTTTGTAGTTTTTTACCTGGTGGTTGTGCTTCGATTTCTACCCCAGTATTCAATAAATCTTCTGGATTGGTTAAAATCAACTCAGCTCGACCACCACCGAACATGTTAGGAAATACGACTTTAAATTGAGCTCGAATCGCTTCGAAGACTTCACTAAAACGAGCCTTAACTTCTTCATCCATTTCTCCCATTGTCTCAAACAATTGTTCTTTAGCATCTAATAGATCATCACGTTGAGAGACTAAAAACTCATGTCGTTCATTGACTTGTTCGTATTGTTCAATCGCGTTGAGATTGACTGGACCTAAGCGCTCGATATCACGTTTTAAGCGTTTAACCTCGATTTTTGCCTGCTCTTTGTCGATTGTTAGTTCATAATCTTCATTGGCACGTTCAAAGGTCAAACTGTATTCCTCTTGTAAATATTGCAAGGAATTGTCCAATTTGATTTCTGCGCGATTTTTTTCAACTTCGATTTTCGTTTGTTCTGTTAATAAATGTTGTTGCTGTTTATTTTCTTCCGCTAAACCAGTATCGATTTGATCCACTTGCTCTTGTAATTGCTGACGAGCGGTTTTGGCTTCTTGAATGCTTGTTTGCAGTTGTGCTTTTTTCTCTGCTAGTTGTTCTAATTGAACGGCCAAACTTTCTTCTGTCACTTGATGATCCGTTGAGTTGTCATTCAATTGTTGTAATTGCTGACGCAAAGCGGTTTCTCTTGCTAAGAATTCATCTAGTTGGCTTTGTTTTTCTGCTGCTTGCTCGGTTAAATGAGCCAATTGTTCAACTGCAACAGCTTGATCCGCTTGTACTTGATTGAAGCGTTCAAAGGCCTCTGCTCGCAAGGTTTCCATTTGGCTAGCTTCTTGATCCACTTGCTTCATTTCACGATCCAAACGGTCTTTGGTTTCGTTCAGTTCTTGCTGTTGTTGGGTTAGTTCTTCTTTTCTAGTTTGATATTCCGTTAAGAATTGATGTAATTCACGAGCTTCAAATTCAAACAGACGTTGTTCTTTCGTCAAACGAGTGATGTTTTCTTCTTGATTCGCTAGTTTGTTTTGTAATTCTTGTTGTTTTAAACGGCTTGTTTCACCAGTCGAACGTAATTGTTCCAGTTTTTCATTTAGTTCTTTGACTTCGTCTGTTAGTTTTTGGACCTCTTTTTCGTTGAGCGTTAATTGTTTTTCGACACGCTCCATTTGTTCAGTCAACGTTTGTAGTTCTTGGGTTTGAGAAAATAAGCTACCTTGATTGCCTCGTTTATTAGCACCACCCGTCATTGAACCACCAGAGTTCATGACATCGCCATCTAATGAAACAACACGATATTGGTAGTTAACCGCTTTTGCCAATTGATTGGCGCTTTCCAAGGTCTCCGCTAGTAACGTCACACCTAAAAGATTTTGGATCACATTGCTGACATCCTCTGAAAAGTGGACTAAGTCACTGGCAACGCCTAGAAATCCTGAAATAGTACGAACACGGTCACGGACGGCACTAGAAACAGTTCTCGGTTTGATTGTAGTCAAAGGTAAAAAAGTCGCACGGCCGCTGTGTTGTTGTTTTAAGAACGTGATTCCAGCTCGACCATCTTTTTCAGTTTCTACAACGACATGTTGGGCTGCGCCGCCTAAAGCTGTTTCGATCGCCAAGGTATACTCTTTTGGTACATCGATCAGTTCAGCCACTGCTCCAACAATTCCAGTTAATTGCTCTTTATGTTTTAAGACTGCTCGAACCCCTTGATAGAACCCTGAATAATTCTCTTGGATTTCTTGCAGACTTTTTTGGCGAGCTTTCGCTTGCTGTACTTGATTCATTGCTTGGTACATTTGTTTTTGCTTTACCGCTAACTGTCCTTGCTTTTGATCCAATTGTTGTTTTAGCTGCGTATATTGTTCTCTTTGGTCCATTAATGATTGTTCAGAGGCAGCGACGCTTGTTTCTAGTTGTTCCTTCTCAGTTAAGGCATCTGCCATTTGTTCTTCTAAGGCTTCATGCTTTTGAATCGATTGTTGATTCTTCGCTGTTTCTTGTTGATATTGACGTTCTAAATATTTAAGATCGTTTGTCGTATTTGCTTGTTCTTGCATGACTTCAACATATTGGCTTCTTAATTCTTCCAATAATTCTTTTGAAGACTTGCTGTATTTTTCAACTTCTAATTCTGATGCTTTGATTGCTTCAACGAGTGATTCACGTTGCGCTTTTTTCTCTGTTACTTTCGCTTGTAAGTCTTGGACTTCTTCACGATAACGAGTAATTTTTTCAGCATTCTCTGCTAACGATTGTTGATATTCACTCGTCGTTTGCATTGTATGTTTTGACCGTTCGACTAAAACATTTTTTTGTCCTTCGGTTTGTTTTAATGCTTCTGTGATTTGTAATAGTTGTTGCTGTTCTGTTTCGATTTGCTCATCCAATTTGTTTCGTTTACCACGTAGTTGGAAAAGTTCATCTTCTGAATCACGGATTTTTTTGCTGGCTATCTGTAATTTTTCTTCAATCGTAGTCAGTTCAGCCGCTTTGATTTCCCAAACTTCTTTGGCAGTTTCGATTTCTGTTACAGTCAAACTAACGTCGATCTCCGTCAAACTTTCTTTAAGTTTCAAAAACTCCTTGGCTGCTTCACTTTGTGCAGCTAAAGGAGTCAATTGATCTTCTAATTCATAGATGATATCCTGCACACGACTTAAATTGTCTTCTGTTTCAAATAGTTTTTGTTCTGCTTTTTTCTTGCGTTGCTTGTACTTCAAGACACCGGCCGCTTCTTCAAAAATACCACGACGATCTTCTGGTTTACTATTAAAAATAGCTTCGACTTTCCCTTGAGAAATAATGGAAAATGATTCTTTGCCCAACCCAGAATCCATAAATAAATCATGAATGTCTTTTAAGCGGCACGCCTGTTTATTGATATAAAAATCACTTTCACCTGTTCGACGATAACGACGTGTTACACTGATTTCAGTAAAGTCTAATGGTAAGAAATGATCACTATTATCCAATACAACCGTTACTTCAGCGATATTCAAGGCTTTTCGACCTTCTGAACCCGCAAAAATAATATCTGGCATCTTACCACCACGAAGACTTTTAGCAGATTGCTCGCCTAAGACCCAGCGAATCGCCTCGGTGATATTACTTTTCCCGCTGCCGTTAGGTCCAACGACAGCCGTAACACCATTTTCAAACTCTATAACGGTTCGATCCGCAAAGGATTTAAATCCTGCGATCTCAATTCGTTTTAAATACACGAATAAAACGGCTCCTTCCAAGCTTACTCAGGATTTTGTTTCAACGCTCGTTCAGCGGCATCCTGTTCTGCTAATTTCTTCGATTTCCCCTGACCTGTACCGATCATTTTGTCGTTGACATATACCTCAACAAAAAAGATCCGGTCATGAGCTGGGCCTTCTTCATTGACTAAACGGTAGTCGATGTTGACGTCCCCTTGTCGTTGTAATACTTCTTGTAAATGGGTTTTATGATCCATCTCATGTGAAAAAGCACCGGCATCGATTTTCGGAAAAATGACTTCTGCAATGAATTTCTTGACTGCATCGACTTTTTGATCTAAGAACAAAGCACCTAAAAATGCTTCAAATAAATCACAAAGTAATGCTGGACGTGTGCGTCCACCTGAATTTTCTTCACCTTTGCCAAGAAGAATATATTGATCGAAATGACATTCTTTCGCAAATTTGGATAAACTATCTTCACGAACGATCGCCGCCCGCATTTTTGTTAGTTTGCCTTCTGGCAGCTCTGGAAATTGTTTATACAAATATTGAGAAACCAATAATTCTAAAACGGCATCTCCTAAAAATTCTAATCGTTCATTGTCAGATAGTTTTAAGTATCGATGCTCATTCACATAGGATGAATGGGTAAAAGCCTGTTCTAATAGGTTGACATCATGGAAAACAATGCCGTAACGTTCTTTCAATTCGGTAGTTAACTGATTGTCCATTTGCTACATTCCTTTAAGTTTATTTACAACCTTCTCTATTATACTTTTTTTTGCGTGATTTTTAAATGGTTAGGGGGTAATTGCCCTAAAATGACAGCTGAATTCATCGTATTTGAAGAGTTTCCTAATGATTTTAGGGTATTTTTATCATAAACTGTAAAATTTCTCGCATTCTTTCAGTTTGAAAAGACAAAAAGCGTTCAAGATCAGAGAAAATCTTGATACGCTTTTGATTTAATTTTATTCAGTAAAAAATCGTTTAATTTCAACCGCTGCTGCTTCTGGTGAATCTGACGCATGGATAATATTTTCATAACTATTAGCGCCATAATCACCTCGAATCGTGCCGGGTTCTGCTTCTAAGCAGTTAGTTGCCCCAATCATTTTTCGGACTGTTTTGATGACGCTTGTTCCTTCTAAAACAAGATAAACCACTTCTGATGAAGTCATGTAGGTCATCATATCTTCAAAGAAATCAAATTTTTTAACATGTGCATAATGTTCTTCTGCTAATTCACGAGACATCTTAGCAACTTTTAATTGACTAAGCTTCAGTTGTTTTTTCTCAAATCGCTGAAGGATTTCTCCAACCAATTTACGTGAAACGCCATCAGGCTTGATAATGACTAGTGTTTGTTCCATTTGATTTCTCCCCTTGCTCTTGTTTATCGTTTGATTTGGACCGCACTTTTTGGAAGCGCTTAACAAGAAGGTTATCACGATTCAAAAATTCTGTCTAGTGTACAAGTGACAAAAAAAGTTTTCCCTTTGTCACTTGTTAAATATTAGCCAAGCTTCTTAAAATATACACATTCTAACTGAGTACTGTCTGTAAGTTTTTTCCCATACTTTGATAAAAGCGTTGAGTAGTACATCTAATGGATATCATGCCAATTACTGACTTGATCTGGTAAACCTCAACAGAAATAAACCAAAGTGACTGGACATAACTATATGAGTTACACCCCCAGCCACCTGAAATCAAAAATATCTTCTTTATTGTTTATCTTATTTAATCCTTTTAACTAGAAATTACTCATCGAATAATGCCCTTTTTTTCTTCGCTATCATTGCTACTATAAACAACAATGTTCCCGATACCCCAAATACTGTTTGCACACCAAAAGACTCTGAAATCAATCCCATCGATACCGAAGACAATGCAAATGTACCTGTATAAAGTACATTCATTGCAGCATAGATCGGAGCAAGCATGTCTTTTGGGATCGTTTGTTGTATAGCGGTTGCTTGAGGAATATTTTTGATTTGAGAAAAGATCCCCACAAAGACCGAACAAATCAAAATAAAAACAGGATTCCATCCTGGAGCCACTAAAAAGGTTATCATGGCGCCGAACAACGAGCCTACAATCACAGCTTTCGATTTATGTTGATTGATCCAATCTGAATGCCGCATCACAATAATACTTCCAAGCATCGCACCAACAAAATAAGTAGCATTTATATACCCCCACCAACTTTCAGAGACATGTAACACTTCTTTCACATAAACCAAAACAATCGCTGAAACCCAAGCTGTATTGGCAATGGTTTCAAGAATATCCATTCCGACAACAACCCGAACCAGAGAACGCTTGCGAATCCCTTGCCAACCCATAATAAAATTTTCCCATTCATTTTTCTTAGGTTCCACGCGCTTAGCAACCTGCGGCAACAGCCATAAAATAATAGCTGATAGCAAAAATAACCCTACATCCAACCACACAAGATTCGTCACAGAAAAAATAATCAACAATGATGAACCAATCGCCCAACTACCTATACTAACAACTTGCAGCATCGTACTAAATATACTATTTGCACGAATCAAGTAATACTCCGCCACATAATAAGGAATTAAAGCTGTGCTAACTGGTTCAGCACATCCGTCTAAAAAAGCAATCCCTGCGATAAATACATACAAAATAGTTAAGTCAAGATGCTCGATGGCCACTTGCAAATAGACCGCTAATCCCGCTAAAATCAATGTCTTACACAACTGGCTTATCTGTAAAATTTTTGACAGTGATACTCTTACAACAATCAATGGTGTTAACAGTCCTGATAAAACCATACTTCCTGTGATAATAACTGGTACAATAGAAGCCGCTAATGCAGAGTTCGTTAATGTAAATACAGAGCTAACGATCGCAATCGTATAAATAGTGTCTCCAATATTGGCAATCATCTGACCTATAATAAGTTTATCGAACGCTTTATTTTTATTCATTTTTCTCACCTTCACTTAGAAGAAACGAAAATTTCGTTCTTCATTTTTTTCGTTCTTGACCAAGTGAAGTATTTTAAATATTCATAAGTGATTTCCTCCAGATTTAATAAAAGTTAGTATATTCTTTTATTCGCACCAACTTTTATAATCATTTTCTCATATTAATACATTTAGTTCAACCTCTCAAAGAAAAAAGACACCTCCAAGAAATACTGGAAGTGTCTTTTTTCTCAATAAATTAACGTTTTTCTGATGTTAATTCAATGTCATAAAAGTCTTTTGTTTCTTCATAATTCCAAGTAAATGATTTCACTCGATCGTTAATAGGCATGATTTCATTACGATACAATGTTGGAATAACTGGTGCTTCTTCAAACATGTATTTTTGCCATGCATCATATGCTTCTTTACGTTTTTTATCGTCAAATGAAGCTTTTGAATCAATTGCTTTCAACAGTTTGTCATTTTCTTCTGAAGCAAAACGAGAATAGTTGAATGCTGCATTACGTCCATATAAACCAGCTGGAGATGGCGCACTGTTGACACCCCAAGCAGCTTGGAAAACATCAATTTCAGGATCATCATTTTTAATCTTATCATAGAATGCTTGGAAATCGATTAAACGACCAGTTGCCAATTTCACATCTAAACCAATTTCTTTCCATTGTTGTAGATAGTAATCAGCTAATGGCTGAGCTGTTTCGCCACCTGCCATTGAAGCAAAGTTGATGGTTAATTTTTCACCTTTAGGATTTTCTCTTAGTCCATCACCATCTGTATCTTTATAGCCTGCATCATCCAAAAGTTTCTTCGCTTTATCTAGATCATATTGGTAACCTTTTACCTCAGTATCATGTAAAGTTTTAAAGATTGGTGGAATCAATGTTGTTGCTCCAGTACGTAGACCATTATAGAATTTTTGACCAATTGCATCGTTATCCATCGCGTAGCCCATTGCTTGACGTAATTTCACGTCAGCCATTTTTGCATCTGGATTCATAACAACTTCGCCTTTTTCTTTGTCAAACGTTCCTAATTTAAATCCAACATATGTGTATGCTAATTCTTCACGTCCTAGCATTTGATATCCTTCTGAATCTTTGTATGTTGGATAGTTATCTGTTGGCATTGAGTAAACCATATCATATTTTTTCGCTTTTACAGCTTCAACGATTGAGGCTGTTGGTACATTTGTAAATACGATTTTATCTAGCTTAGGTTTGCCTTGGTAGTAGTGCTCATTCGGCAAGTATTCCACTGACTCTCCTGTTACGATCTTACTCATGTAGTAAGGACCAAATGTTACAGGATTTTTGCGGACTGCATCACTTTTTTCTTGGTCTTTGATTGGAATATCTTTAAAGACATGTTTTGGCATTCCATATTGATAAACACCACCGCTTAACTGTAACATGCCTGGATTCATTTCTTTATATGTTACTTCGATCGTTTGATCATCTACTTTTTTGATACCAGAAATAGCATCGGCTTTTCCATCATGGTATTCATCCATACCCACAATATTCGTAAAGTCGTCATCATAACGAATTCCAGTATAGTCTTTATTCCCAATGACTTCATAAGGATAAATCAGATCATCTGCTGTTACAGGTTCACCATCTGACCACTTAACATCTTTTTTCAATGTGATCGTTGCTTTTTTATTGTCAACGTCTAAATCTAATTTAGCAACTCCGTCATCTGTAATCACAAAATCTTCATCATATGAGAACAGTCCTTCATGAGATGGACGCATGTAATAATTATCATATGCATCTTGGTAATAGACTTCTGAAAACAATCCTTTAAACTGAGTATCTGACGCAACTGCAACATCCAAAGTCCCGCCTTTGATTGCTTCTTTGTCATTTTTAACCTTCATTGTAAATTTGCTGATATCCTCAGTCTCTACATTCTTGTTACCCGAATCTGACTTCTTACCTCCACCACATGCAGCCAATGTTACAGCTACCACTGCTGTCAGTGTAATTAAACCCAAAAGTTTTTTGCTCTTCACACTACTTCCTCCTCTTCTTAACCTAAACGTTGTCTAGCATCTGCTGAACGTTTAAACGCTTGGCCAATATAATTTATACATAACATCATGACTAAAATCAGTACTGATGCAGGTACCCAGATCCATGTTTTATTTGCTAAAACATCGCCATTGCTGGCATATCCGATCAATGTTCCAAGACTCGGTACATTTGTCGGCAAACCAAAACCTAAGAACGTCAGTGTTGTTTCGATCCCAATATTTGCCGCAAAGTTGATTGTTAAGTTGGTGATGATCAATGAACTTAGATTCGGCATGATTTCACGAAACATGATTTTAAAATCACTTGTTCCTAACGTTTTTGAAGCACTGACATAATCTCTGCGAACTTCAGATAGCGTTTTACTTCTAAATAGCCGCGCTTTTGCGACCCAGTAAAAGGCACTCATGATTCCCACAAAAGACCAAACATTATAATTAGGAATGATCGTAACAAACACAATGATGATCATCATAATCGGTAAGATCATGATAAAGTCAACCACACGCATCACTGCATTATCAAACATTCCACCATAATAACCTGAAACAATACCAATACCTACACCGATGATCGAAGTCAGAATAGTGATGGCAAACCCAATCACAACAGAATTACGGGCACCAATAATCAGTTGCCCCAATACATCACGTCCACCTTCATCAGCACCTAGTATAAAGTTCCCACCAGGTTCGGCATATTTATCTAAAATACTAACAGTCATTACTTTGTCTTGATCGGTCAATAAAGCCCCGATAAAAACAACCAATAAAATGGCTACTAGCAACACTAGTGAGAAAATCGCTAATTTATCTTTTTTGAATTCTCTTGCGATCATTCTAAATCCCATTGGAGGGATCGTTTCTGGTACAGCAACTGCTGCATTTTCTTTATTTTTATCCATCTCGTCTCTTCCTCTCCTTAAAATTGATTTTCTATTGAACCCGAATCCTTGGATCTACAAGACTCATCACAATATCTGAAATCAGATTTCCGACAAGTGTTGCAACTCCTAAAATCAATACTAAGGCTGTGATTACTGCATAATCACGTTGTCCGATCGAGTCGATAAATAATTTCCCAATACCTGGGTAACCAAAGATTTTTTCAATAACGACTGAGCCACTGATCAACGCTGTGATTTCGTAGCTTAATTGAGAAACAATTGGTAAAGAAGCATTTCTGAAAATATGTCGCGTATAAACTTTATTGGTTGGTACCCCTTTTGAGCGAGCAGTCCGAACATAATCCAATGACTGAGAATCAATGACCTCATTTCGTAAATATTGAATCGTGATCGCTGTTCCAAGAAGTGCTTGAGAGAGTGCTGGTAAGATTAAATGATAGAATCGATCCCAAATATAAGCACCTGTCCCTGGCTCGACACCACTGGAAATCGACCCAGTTGTAGGGAACCAATCTAAACGGTAACCAAAAATGAATAGCATAACGAGTGCAAAAATAAATGGCGGTACCGCAAAACTAAAGAAATTATAGATCACTACAAATTTATCTAAAATAGAATTTTGGTAGCGTCCTGATAAAACACCTAACGGTAACGCAATAGCGTACATGATTACTACGGTTACGAGTGACAGAAGAATCGTATTTACAGCACGACTGCCGATCAATGTTGATACAGGTAATTTGAAAATGAAACTCTCACCAAAATCACCGTGAAAAACGTTTACGATCCAACGAACATATTGTGTTGTCCACGGATCATTCAGCCCAGCTGACTCACGCATTTTCTCAATAACGGCTGGATCTGTATTCGGATTGATCAATCCTGTAAAGGGATCCCCTGGCATCATTTTAGCTAACATGAAAATCAAGACGCTTAAAATCAAGATTTGAGGAATCATAAAGAGTACACGTCGTAAAATCGTCTTCCACATTAGATTGCACCTCCATCTTTTAACGCTACTTGATGTGTATCGCTGATTGTACGCAAGTCATACACACGACCATTTTGATCGTAATAGTCTTTTTGATTCTCAATATATTCTTTTTCTACTTGGCGACGCTGTGCTTTATGCTCTTCACGATGCGCAACGTCAATTTTAGGAATCGCTGATAATAAGCGTTTGGTATAAATATGTTTTGGATCTGTATAGATATCTTGGCGCGTGCCAATTTCAACAAAGCGACCTTTATACATGATCGCAATATTGTCACACATATGTTTTACTACGCCTAAGTCATGGGAAATAAATAGATAGCTCAAGCCGTATTCTTCTTGAATATTTTTCATAAAGTTCAATACTTGTGCTTGAACGGATAGATCCAAAGCAGAAACTGGTTCATCTGCAATGATCAGCTTAGGACTAGTTGCCACCGCTCTAGCAACACCTAAACGTTGACGCTGTCCGCCTGAAAATTCATGAGGGTATTTGTACAATGCATCTTCTGGCATCCCGACAATATCTAAAAGCCCTTTGACTTTTTTCTTCTCTTCTTGATCGCTTAATCGTTCAAAGTTGCGAATCGGTTCAGCAATAATATCCAATACTCGTTTCTTTGGATTCAAGCTAGACATCGAATCTTGAAAAATCATTTGAACATCTTTATTGTATTTCATCGCTTTGCGATTATGAGCTTTCGTCACATCTTGGTCTTGATATAAAATACTACCGCTAGTCACTTTCTCTAGCCCAATGATGGCTTTACCTGTGGTCGATTTCCCTGAACCAGATTCACCAACTAAACCATATGTTTTACCCTTTTCGATAATAAAATCAACACCATCCACTGCCAGCACATGATCCGTTACTCTATTAAAGAAACCACTACGGATAGGATAATGAACTTTCAAGTCTTTGATCTGAATGATTTCTGCCATTATACTTCCTCCTGATCGTCTCTAAAATGGAAATGCTGATAACATGTACAGCGGACAAAATGTCCCTCTGATACTTCATGTAAAGTTGGCTCTGCTTCATGGGCATCTTCTGATATCCAAGGAATTCTCGGCGCAAAGCGACAACCTTCTCTTGGTAATTTACTCAATGAAGGAACGACCCCTTCGATCACATGTAACTGACTGTCATCTGAATCTTCTTGCGGAATAGACTGTAACAGCGAGCGCGTGTATGGATGTTTGGGATTATTGAATAATTCTTCAGCTGTCGCAACTTCTACAAATTGCCCAGCATACATCACTGCTACCTTATCAGCCATTTCAGCTACCACACCTAAATCATGGGTAATCAAAATGATCCCTGAACCAGTTTCTTCTTGTAAGTCTTTAAGTAAGTCCAAAATTTGTGCTTGAATCGTTACATCCAATGCGGTTGTCGGTTCATCCGCAATAATAATCGCTGGTTTACACGCAATAGCGATTGCAATGATCACACGTTGTCGCATTCCTCCAGATAACTCATGAGGATATTGCTTCCCTACTCGCTCAGGATTAGGAATCCCCACTTGGGTCAATAGTTCGATCACGCGCGCTTGTTTTTGCTCCGCATTCATATCTGTATGATAGGTCAAGCTTTCTTTGATCTGATCTTCAATACGCATCAAAGGATTCAAGGCTGACAATGGATCTTGAAAGATCATGCCGATATCATTACCACGAATTTTATTATATAATTGCTCGTTAAACGTTGTTAAATTTAAATCCTTATAAAGAATTTCCCCAGTTACACGGGTATTATTGGCATCATGGAGACCAATGATCGTTGTAGCTAATGTACTCTTCCCACAACCTGATTCCCCAACGATCGCTAAGATTTCATTTTTTCCTAATTCAAATGACACATCATCAACTGCATCATAGAACTCGTCTTTGATACGAAAACCTGTATGCAGATGCTGAACGTCTAACAATTGATTACCGTCACTCACTTTAAAACACTCCTCCATATTCGGTTAAATAACTTATCACAACAGGAAAACTTATTAAAAAAACGTCATTTTTTAATAATTATTCTTCCTCTCCTCATTGTAATCGTTTTTAATAAACCCATATTCTCATTGTACTCATATTTAAGCAATTGTATATAAAATTTGTAAAAATTGCAACATTTTGGTAATGTAAATTTTTCTGAATAAACAAAAAAGTGGAACAAAACAGGATTTGTTTTGTTTCACTTTTTTCATTTCACCTTATAAGTTGTTCATAATATAATCTACAGCGGCACCTACTGTTTCAATTTGTTCTGCGTCTTCATCAGAAATTTCTGTACCAAACTCATCTTCAAGCTCTAAAACAAATTCCATTACACTAATCGAATCTGCATTCAAGTCATCTTTAATGTTTAATTGATCTGTCACTTTCTCAGCTTCAATATCAAAGTGGTTTGAGATAATCTTCGCTACTTTTTCAAGTACTTCTTCACGAGTCAACTGTATTCACCTCCACTGCTTTTGAAAAGCGCTCCTCACGATTGAGTTAAACGCTATGATACATTGTACTCACAATTGATCGATTTGTCCATCTTTTTTTGCAATAGCATTACAATGCGGTTGCAAATAGGTTGCGAAACGGCTTATTCTTTCGTTTCATAATAGCTGACTAGTTGGGGTACAACTTCTGTTTTCAACATTGTATGAATTTGGCGGATCGTATATCGAACAGCCTCTGGACCTGTCGATCCATGGGTTTTAACGACCGGTGCTTTCAAGCCAAAAAGAACTGCTCCGCCATGTTTCGAGTAATCCATTTCATCTTTCATACCGCGCAATGCATTTTTTAAAAGCAAGGCACCCATTTTTCCTTTAAACCCTTCTGCAAGGATCGATGATTTTAAAAGACCCATCATATTTAAAGCAGTACCTTCAATCGATTTCAATACCGCATTCCCTGTAAAACCATCTGTCACAACCACATCGGCTGCTCCGCTTAATAAATCTCGTGCTTCTACATTACCAATAAAATGGATGCTTTCTTCTTCTGAAAGTAGTTCAAAGGCTTTCTTCGTTAGCTCACTGCCTTTTGTTTCCTCAGAGCCGTTATTTAAAAGTGCTACACGAGGTTTGTTGATGTTTCTAACTTTTTCGGCATAAAAAGAACCCAATACAGCATATTGAACCAAGTGTTCAGGTTTGTTATCGGCATTTGCTCCTAAATCTAACATATCAAATCCACCATCTGGTTGACCGATCACTGGCAATGTTGACATCAATCCTGGACGCTCTACGTTTTTGATTCGTCCAACGATAAATAACCCAGCAGCTAGTAACGCACCCGTGTTACCTGCAGAAAAAATCGCATCCGCTTCCCCATTTTTTACTGCTTGCGCAGCTAATACCATTGAAGCTGTCTTCTTACGACGAATCGCTTTAACTGGCTCATCATCGCTATCGATTTTCTCATCCGTATGGATAATCGTAATGTTTGTTTCATCTGTTACATATTTTTTAATTTCAGGCTCTTTTCCATAAAGTAAAAACTCAATATCTGGAAAATCCTGTTTGGCCAACATCACGCCTTCAACAATAGCCTGCGGCGCATGATCGCCACCCATTGCATCTACTGCAATCTTCATAACATAGTCCCTCCTAGGTAAATTACAATAAGTAGTATAACATATCGAAAAGCGGAACGAACCGGTTAGACCTCGAACAAATTAGGAAAATGATGAAAAGATGCTCTTTATCTTTACATCATTTTATCTATTTGTTGAGAGGTCTGGTTCGTACAGCTGGATCAGTGAAAAGCGGAACAAAGCGTTTAACTCTCATGAAACCGAGTAGGTACCTTTCTACATCAATTCATTTTCATTCATTGTGTGTCAAGGCAATTAGGAATCTGACTAAGAAACGCTTTTTGTTTCATAGTCAGATTGTCTATTTTCCTTGAGAGTTGCTTTGTGCAGCTGGATCATCGAAAAGCGGAATGAGTCGCTTAGCTCTGACAGAAAAATAGGGAAGTCTATTCGTGGCGCTTTTTGTCACTAATAGACTTCATCTTTTTTCCGAAGAGCTGACTCATGCAGCTAGATCACGAAAAGCGGAATAAGTCGCTTAGCTCTGGCAGAAAATTTGAACGAAAAGCAAAGCCTGATTCCCAACAACTTATCAATCAAAAAACTGCTGCTCGCCATCATCTGGCTTGATCTTCTCAGCAACCCCTCGATACTCTGGCAAAATCCACCACTGCTCCTTTTTCCAAATAACACTAGCTTCTTGACGAGCAACTTCAAGAATATTGAAGTCCGTCACAATATCTCCCACAGCAAATTGTGGAACACCAGATTGTCTAGCGCCGAATACTTCTCCTGGCCCTCTTAATTCCAAATCTTTTTCACTTAACACAAAGCCGTTATTCGTTTCTGTCATGATTTTCATCCGCTCTACGCCCATTTCATTTTTAGGGTTAGCAACTAAAATACAATATGACGCATCTGATCCCCGGCCAACACGTCCACGAAGTTGATGTAATTGGGCTAACCCAAAACGATCAGCATCCATGATTAGCATCACCGTGGCATTAGGAACATTAACCCCAACTTCAATTACAGTTGTCGAAACTAAGAGCTGAAGATTATTTTCTTTAAACTCCTGCATGATTGCTTCTTTTTCTTGGTTTTTCATTTTACCATGAAGTAAACCAACTTGATAAGTAGGATTGAAAAAAGCAGACATATGTTCAAAAATTTCTGTGGCATTTTTAACATCTAGTGCTTCAGACTCTTCAATCAGCGGACAGATTACATATGCTTGATGCCCACGAGCCAATTCTTTTTCCATCCATTCTAAAACCGTATCTAATTGTGGCGGACGAATCCAACGAGTTTCTATCGGAATCCGACCAGCAGGCATTTCATCAATGATCGAGACATCCATCTCACCAAAAGCTGTGATAGCTAACGTTCTCGGAATCGGTGTTGCTGTCATAAATAACACATCTGGTTTCATGCCTTTTTCTCTTAGGATCCGACGTTGATTCACCCCGAATCGATGTTGTTCATCGGTGATCACTAAGCCTAAGCGATGAAATAAAACGTCTTCTTGGATCAATGCGTGAGTACCAATGATAATATCGATCTCACCTGTTGCTAATTGTTCAAGGATCTCTCGACGCTCTTTAGTTTTTGTCGAGCCTGTCAAAAGCGCTGTCCGGACTTCTAAGGGATCATAGAGTTGTTGTAAGCTTTCCATATGTTGTTGCGCTAAAATTTCTGTTGGCACCATTAAAGCCCCTTGAAACCCAGCTGTCATCGTGGCATACAACGCTATAGCTGCTACAACTGTTTTACCACTTCCGACATCCCCTTGTAGTAAACGCTGCATATGATTTAGACTCATTAAATCCCGACAAATTTCATTCGTTACTTTTTTTTGGGCTGAGGTCAATTCAAACGGCAATTTCTGAGTAAATGATTTTAGACGATCCACATCATATTGGATGGCGAGACCATTTTGTTCCGCTTTTTCCTGTCTTTTCAACCCTTGCATTTTTAATTGGAACAGGAAGAACTCTTCAAAAACTACTCGTCGTTTTGCTTGATGACTTTCTTCGGGATCACTTGGAAAATGCATAGCAAACATCGCTTCTTTTCTTGGCATTAAACGATATTTCTCCAATAACTCTTTTGGTAGAATTTCTTGAATAAGGTCGCCATATTTTTCAAATCCCACACGAATCAACTGAATCAAACTACTTTGCCGGACTTTTTTATTTACATGATAAATTGGCGCAAAGTCTTCTCCATCATTTTTAGCGGCTAAGATTTTCATGCCGTTCAATGATTTTCGTTTAGCATCCCATTTACCATATACTGCAATTTCTTCGGACATCACGATTTTATCTTTTAAATAAGGCTGGTTAAAGAAGGAAACGTTAATCACAGCATGGTCTTGCATCATCCGAAACATCATTCGACTTTTTTTGTAGCCATAGCGACTCACAACCGGTTCTGATACTACCAATCCTTTTAGAGTGACTTTCTCTTGGTCTTGAATTTCATTTAATTCTTTTTCTTGGATGTCATCATAGCGAAACGGATAATACGACAATAAGTCTTCTATTGTTTGGATACCTAGTTCTTTTAAGTTCTCTGCACGTTTTGGACCAACTCCTGGTAACACACCAATGTCATCTGACAAGTCCATCGATTTCCCTCCTCTCATCTGTTAAATACAACTATTATTGGTATTTTTTTTATTTTATATAGAAAAAGCCAAACAACTAGTGTCTGGCTTCGATAAGTCATCTATTATTCAGCTGAAAATAGGTATGGGTAAACTGGTTGCCCACCTTCATGAAGTTCTGTTTCTAGATCTTCATATTCAGCAGTCAATGCTTCTACAAATTTTTCAGCTTCTTTCATTGTACCTTCTTCACCCACAATGATCGTGACGATTTCTGTCTCTTCATCAATCATGCGTTTTAGAGTATCCAATGATGCTTTAAACATATCTGGTTCAGAAACGACGATTTTACCGTCGATCATTCCTAGATAGTCGTCTTTTTTGATTTCAACATTATCGATCGTTGTATCACGTACAGCTGTTGTTACCTGCCCGCTGACTACACTTTCGATCATTTCTGTCATCGTTGTTTTATTTTCTTCTAGAGTTTGTTGATCATTGAAAGCAAGCATTGCTGTCATTCCTTGAGAGATTGTTTTTGTTGGTACAACCGCTACTGGAATGTCTGCTACTTCTGCTGCTTGATCAGCTGCCATGAAGATATTTTTATTGTTAGGTAAGATAATAACTTGATCAGCATTGACTTCTTTAACAGCTTTCAAAATATCTTCAGTACTAGGATTCATTGTTTGCCCACCGCTGATGATGTAGCTTGCGCCAAGACTACGGAATAATGCTTGCACACCTTCACCCGCTGCAATTGCAATCACTGCAAATGGCACACGTGGTTTTTGAGCAACCGCTGCTTTGGCATCGTGTTCAACTAATGTTTCATGCTGTAAACGCATGTTATCAACTTTGATTTTCACTAATGAACCGAATTTTTGTCCGTAGTTCATCACTTCACCTGGATGTTCTGTATGGACGTGAACTTTAATGATTTCATCGTCATTTACAACCAGTAGAGAATCCCCTAATTCATTTAAATAGTTTCTGAATGTTTCATAATCGAAGTCGCTGTCTACAGTTGGACCTTCACCGATTTGAACCATAATTTCTGTACAATAACCGAATTTGATATCTTCAGTTGCAACATGTCCACTCACACCACGATGATGTTCAGCATTGACCATTTCATCCATTTCGCCAGGACTTGGCTCATAAACTTCTGTTGCTAAAAATTCACCCGACAAAGCTTCTAAGAAGCCTTCATAGATAAATAACAAGCCTTGACCGCCACTATCGACCACGCCGACTTCTTTTAAGACAGGTAAAAGATCAGGCGTTTTGGCTAAAGCACGTTTAGCACCTTTCACAACGGCTTCCATCACTTCAATACAGTCATCGGTTTCTTTCGCTTTACGTTCACCCGAACGAGCAGCTTCACGGGAAACAGTCAAAATTGTTCCTTCTACTGGTTTCATTACTGCTTTATAGGCAGTCTCAACACCATGAGTAAATGCTGCGGCTAAATCTTTTGCGTTTAACGTCACAACATCTGGAATTTGTTTAGAAAAACCACGGAATAATTGTGATAAGATAACACCAGAATTTCCTCTAGCGCCCATCAATAATCCTTTTGAAAGAATCGTTGTTAATTCTCCGACTTTCTCAGAACGAGAATCGGCCACAGCTTTCGCTCCGCTCGTCATAGATAAGTTCATATTTGTTCCTGTATCACCATCGGGTACAGGGAAAACGTTCAATGAGTTGACATACTCTGCATTTACATGCAAACGACTCGCACCTGCCTGAACCATCTCTTGGAACTGACTTGCACTGATTTCTGTTACATTCACCTAAAAAATCCTCCTTTGAGATTCCTGCAAATAGATGATAGTCATCTATTTAACAGCTGGCTACCTAGTCAGGCAACACACGAACACCTTGCACAAATACGTTGACCGAATTAGCAGTTACGCCAAGTAGTGTTTCAAGGTTATATTTTACTTTTTCTTGTACATTACGAGAAACTTCAGAAATTTTTGTTCCATAACTTACAATAGTATATACGTCGACCGCAACGCCATTTTCTTCTTGACGTACGACAACACCTTTAGAATAATTTTCTTTACGCAAAATGCCATTTAAATTATCTTTGATTTGGTTTTTACTAGCCATACCGACGATTCCGTAGATATCTGTCGCAGCACCGCCAACGACCGTGGCAATAACCTCATTGGTAATCTCAATGGTGCCTGCTGGTGTTTTGATTTTTACAGCCATTGATGAAAGCCTCCTTAAAGAGCACAATTGCCCTATTTTCTTCTATAATATTTTAACATAGCCGTACCTCAATGAAAAGGAACTTATCTAGATAATTATAGAGCGTCTCATCTATTTTACCAATAATTGTATAATTTACATCGTTTGTGTGAAAATGTCAAACTGATTTGAAAATCTTCTTGCAAAAAACTGCTTTCTATGATAAATTAAGTTAGTATGAGCTGAAAACTATCGCTCCGAGATCAAAGCAAAGGAGGAAACTAAAAATGGCAAAAGTATGTTATTTTACTGGTCGTAAGACAAGCAGCGGCAACAACCGCTCACATGCAATGAACGCTACTAAACGTACTGTTAAACCTAACTTGCAAAAAGTTCGTGTATTAATAGACGGTAAACCTAAAAAAGTTTGGGTGTCAACTCGTGCTTTGAAATCTGGTAAAATCGAGCGTGTTTAATAGAATAATGAAATAATTTGGCAATTTTGCCTCAATATTGTAAAAACTGTATCAACTGAGTTGTTAAATACCCAGTTGATACAGTTTTTCTTGTATACTCTCTTACTGACGCTAAACCAAAGCTTTAGTTATGGAGCTCATTCCAACACAGAAAAATAACAGATAAAACATTCTACTTACGCTGAGCAACATCTATCAAATTTAGTAACGAAACTAGTTTTTTAAATTCAAGAATAGTGTTTTCCTGATTTAAATGCCTTTTTTAAAGTATTTATAGACTTATCTCCATTGTACATAAATACACCACCCTGGTACACACTCTTACCTAATAACGCTAGAATCACTGTAAATCCAACATTAATTAGCATGGCAATAACAAATGCAACCATTGTTACATCTCCTAATATGTATCTTGCATACATAATAATCGGGGATAGAAATGGTAAATAAGATGAAATTACGATCACTTGATTGTTCTCATCTCCAGTCATCATAATAACTACCATAAATAGGGCAATAAATAGAGGGATAATTAAAATATACATCAGTTGCTGAACTTCCTGTACTGAAGACACCAATGAACCTAGAATCGCCGCTGATACGGAATAAATTAAGTACCCTAATATGAAGCAAATAATAGCTAAAATGACTGCTTGGTTATTTTTACCCTCACTTAAAAACTTGAATATTCCACTACTATCTCTGAAAACTTTATAGGAAGCATAGGCGGAAATTCCAAGTACTGCACCTTGCGTTAATCCTAGTAAACCAATCCCCACAATCTTTCCTACTAAATGCTGAACAGGAGTAATCGTTGTCAATAAAATTTCCATCACTCTTGAACTTTTCTCTACAGCAATGTCTTGAGCAACCATTGTAGAATATAGCATAACTGCTATATAAAGGATTAATCCAACAATATAAACTAAGTAGACTGTCTGATTAAAACTACTGGAATCTCTATCTAATGATTCTAACGGTAAAACATCCCTTTCTTTTAAAAATTGCTTTTGCTTCTCATCTAAATTCAATTTTTCTACTTTAATTTCTTGATTTAAAAATGTAACTAATTTCTGTAACTGTTCAGAGATACCATACACGGCAACCCCTTGATAATAAATTTTACCTTGGTATAGTCCAACATTATTTTTGTCAATAGTTAAGATTGTTTTACTATCAACATGTTTCATCTCTTTTTTTGCTTCTCCTAACGTATTGCCACTTTTGATAAAATTAACATCAGATTCACTTCCAACGTTTTGTAGCATGGGAATAATTTGCTGGTCTTTTGATACAACGATAACATTCTCTTTATTTGTAGACTTTTTGAAAACCGCTTCATAATTCATCCCAAAAAAAGTTCCAAAAAATATCACCAATAGCATAATAATAAATACCTTTGACTCTACTTTTTGTTTGTAGGTTTCAAGAGCAATCGTTAACATATTACTCATGTTTTTTCACCCATCTTTTCTAAAAATATCTCATTGAGAGAGACTGCTTCAATTTTAAATTGTTGAATATTTTCAGATTGGAAAATAAATTTCTGAATTTTTTTTGCAATATATTTATCTTTCGTGTAAAAAGTAATAATATTATCTTTTTCCTGATAAGACTCAATACCAAACTTTCTCTTTAAGTTCTCTCTTTCAAAATCTGCCTGAATCGTAACTTTCCTTTTCTTTATACCATCCTTGATATCCCCCAAATTGCCACTAAGAATAACTTCTCCTTTTTTTATCATGCAAATATTTTCGCAAAGTTCTTCTACATTTGTCATTTGGTGAGAGCTGAAGATAATTGTTGATCCGCTTCCTTTTAAAAAAAGAATAGCTTTTTTCAATTGACTAGTATTTATAGGGTCTAGACCAGAAAATGGTTCATCTAGTATAATCAATTCTGGATTATGAATTACTGAAGCAATAAACTGAATTTTTTGTTGATTACCTTTTGACAGTTCACTGATTTTTCGATTCAAGTTTTCTCTAATTTCAAAAAAATCCAACCAAAATTCAATACTCTTTGTCACTTCTTTTTTGCTCATTTTATGTAATTTTCCGAAAAAAAATAATTGTTGCTTGACTGTTCTTTTTGGATAAAGCCCTCTCTCTTCCGGAAGATATCCCACTATGGTAGGATCAAACTGATTAATTAAACTCCCTTTCCACATAATAGTTCCTTCATCAGGTGTATATATGCCTATAATATGTCGGAATATTGTCGTTTTCCCTGCGCCATTAGTACCTAACATCCCATAAATCGCACCTTCTGGAATGGTTAAATCAATCCCTTTTAATATTTGATATTCATTCATTGATTTCTTTAAATGTCTAATTGCTAAACTCATTCACTGTACTCCTTTCTGCTAGACAATTTTGTTTCTACAGCCTGCAATTATTTATTCTTGTAAATCACTTCGCTAAAACCAAAAAAATAAGAACAGAAGTGTGGAAGATACCAAGACAAAAGCATTCAGCAACGAGAAAATAAGAAGGAATTCACGAAAATTACTTTTCAATTTTTTGTGAATGTCAGCTTATTTTTAGAGGAGCTACTTTTGTCTCGCCATTTATTCGAATTTAGAATATAATTCTAAATTCGTTACTTATGATTTTGATCAAAAAAATTATACTTTTTCATAGCAACATCTAATACCGAAAGTCCACCTTTAGCTAAGTTTGTATCCGATAAATGCATAAGTCTATCAAAAAACCATTCCCCCAGCGAATATACCTCTTCTCTATCCTCGCTTTCAAATAAATTGTAAAGTATAGCTTCCGCTTTAGCAAAGTCAGATATCAGTATATAGCTTTCTATTTCCTTTTTTGAACTAGATAAAGAAGTGGTATACACATCTTCTTTTACTAATTCAGTATTTTCACTTTCATTTTGTCCTAATAATTTATTAACTCCTTGAGCAAGCCCTTTCAATTGGTACGAAATAAAGTCATTGTAATTATTCATCAAAATCTCCTTTCATTATCCACTAGTATTAAAAGCATCTACATCATAACTTAGCAATAAAGTGAATACCTCTCTACTGGTTCCAGTAAGCAGCGTTTATTCTCACTATAAATATTATAAGACTTCCTTGAACAAGTTAACGTTGCTATTATTTTAACTCATAGCTAAATCTCTATCAAACATAATCGTAATCATTAACTAACATAAAGTCAATCAATTTTTTCTTAAAAATTAGAAATTAATTAAACCTGCAAAAACAGAATCAGTATGATTTAATTTAGCAAAAGACTAATTAATATATTTTTTTGATTGATAAACACCTCAAAAAAACGTTTACATCAAAATCACATTATGATATCATGAAATTAGTTCCGACATTTTGTTTAAATAAATTTAGGGACAAAATCATCTTTAAAGGAGGTGCCTAACATGGAGAACACAAGCTATGAAATGTGCAAAGAATTGAATTTAGATGAGCTATCTAAACTTTCAGCAGTTGGTGGTCAAGACGCAAGTGCTGAAACATACGGTGCAGGCGGCGCTATTGTCATTTCTGTCACAGTAATACTTTATACAATTGGTCGTACAATGACTGCTGCTGGTCTTTGTTAAAACTTGAGCAAGGATGCCAAGCGTCCTTGCTTTTTCAGGAGGTTGTTAAATATGTTACAGTCAAAAATAGTTTTTTTTAATAACGTTGCGAAGAAATTGCTTGACAATATTGCTACCACAAATTCTATGGATATACAAACTGAATATCCATATGTTAAAAATTCTCTAAAAAACATTATATTGGAACAAGGTTTAGAATGTATTATAAATGAATATCAAGAATTAAACGCCTTGGGGAAACTCCATGG
This sequence comes from Enterococcus rotai, assembly GCF_001465345.1. NCBI lineage: Bacteria > Bacillati > Bacillota > Bacilli > Lactobacillales > Enterococcaceae > Enterococcus > Enterococcus rotai. The sequence goes on from NZ_CP013655.1 coordinate 902,444, forward strand.
AGAGACCATTGAACATAGGTGTGAAGAATTCCTTACATATTTTGATGATTTTCAAAATATAGCATTTTTTTTCAAAAAATATACAGTTTTACATGAACGTATTATAAATGAACTGGACCTTTATTTATGTTACATTGAGGAAATCTATAACTATTTTCAAAAAGACAAACTATTTATTCATGAACACTTTGTAGGAAAATTCGATGACATCTCAAACATTGAATTATCTATGGGAGACAAACATCAAGACAAATCTGTAGCTATAGTGATGTTTAAAAGTGGGGATAAGCTTATATTTAAGCCTAGGGATGGAGAAACAGATCTATTATTTAAAGAAATCACTAATTTAGTAAATAAAGACGTAGCTAACAAAATAGAGACAACGTTAGTTCTCTCTAGAGAAAACTACTCTTGGCATGAATTTATACAACATTCCCATTGTCACTCAGTTCAAGATGTAGAGACATTCTATGAAAAGTGTGGAATCGCTTTATCTATTTTTTATATCCTTGGAACGAGCGACTTGCATTTTGAAAATATGATCTCTAAAGGAAATAATCCCTATTTTATTGATATGGAAACGATTTTCACTGGACAGCGGTCTGACAGATATAAAGCAGTAGGCAACAAAGATATTGCGGACAGTGTTTTAGCAACGTCGTTATTACCCATCACAGATGGTGATGACGGGTTAGATGTTAATGTAAGTGCTCTCTTTACTGAGACTACACCTTCAAAAAAAATGCAAACATACGAAATCATTAACCATCCTACATTAGATTTTGTATTCAGAAAAGTTAATTATAGTTTTTCTCCTGAAAAAAATTTGGTAGTGTTGAATGGTAAATTAGAAAATTCGGCTAAGTATGCTAACAATTTGATAGTAGGATTTTCGACAGGATGTAAAAGTATATTACAAAATAAGAAAGATTTTACAGATTTATTAAACAAGTATACCTATAAAAATAATAAATTTAGGCAAGTTGTTAGACCAACATACATATATGGTAAGTTTTTAGATTCTGTCAAACATCCAAAAGTGATGCAAAGCAAACAAGCCTATAATGCTGTATTTGATATATTAGTTCAGAATTTCATTCCAAGTGAATCTGGTTATTTAAGGGTCGAAAAAGAAGTAGAAGATTTAAAAAACGGTAATGTTCCATATTTTTATGGCACTTTTAATACGAGACATTTATATAGCTCTGATAAGATAATCTGTGAGAATTATTTTATCGCCCCACCATCTGAACAAGTTTTTAATAAAATCCAGAGTTTTTCTGAAGTAGATATTGACTATCAAATCAGATTTATTAGGATGTCAATTGCTACAATATTAAATCCTGAAGATAACTTAAACGTACTTTGTGAAGGGTCGAAAAATAGAATAAATAGAAACTCGATTGTATCTAATTTACAGGATTATTTTCTTAATCTGGAAAGGAACACTGTATACATTAATGATGTTGGAGCTACCATGTACGGAATATCATTATTAGATGGAAACAAATTCAAATTGAAAAGAGTCGGCTTTGATTTCTATCATTCTATTGGCACGATTTTAGCAATGGCCTATTATGGGAATAAATATGATGAAACCTTTTTGGCGTTATCTGAAAAATACACTTTGACTTTAAATGAAGATTTCGAGCGATTGACTCAAGAACGTGAAGATGCACCAGTTAATTATTCAGTGTACAACGGAATTTCTGGGTTATTATTTTTAAACATCTCACTCTACCAATTAACAAAGAATATAGATTATTTACAACATACTAAAAAAATCATTAATTATATTAATAATTTTGAGTCCATAAAAAAAATGGAAAATGAATTTTTTAATGGATTATCTGGCATATGCCTGTTACTCAGTAACTTGTATAAATTAAACATAGATTATGAAGTTAATAATTTGATTCAACAATTCATGAAAATTGTTAGTCAACGTGACTTTAATGTAACAGATATTGAAAACAGTTCTTTAGCACATGGAGAGTTAGGCTACCTAGTTGGAAAAATAGCAATAAATAGAGTACTCCACGATCCAAAAGTTGATTTAATTCTAAAAAATAAAGTTTTTGAAATCCTTAGCAATACAGAGCAGAACTTAAAAAAGTATGGGTGGTGTAACGGTAATTCTGGCTTGATTACCATACTTGCTTTTGTCGCTAAAGACTTAAAACAAAATGATTCCCTTTATCATAAAATAATTGAATATTTTCAATCGTTTATAGTTCTAGTAGTTGATGATTTCGAGGATATCAGTTTATGTCACGGAAGTTATGGCTTTCTTGATGCTTTGCTAACTGTTAATAGATTTATTGATGTTAATTCAAAAATTTCTAGTGTTATTAGTCAATTATACATTAATAATCTTCGAAATTTCAGGTTTGTTAAGGATAGTGATGCAGATTTTGAATCATTTATGCTTGGAAGCGGCGGTGTAGCATACACTTATTTAAGATATTTACACAATGATCTTCCATCAATTATGAATTTAGAAATTTGAGAGGTGCTTTTATGAAAAAGATTAAATTATCTAAACAAACTGCTGAAAACGAATGTGGGTTATGTTGCATTAGTATGCTTGCAACGTACTATAAAAAGGAAGAACCTCTAAGCTATTATCGAAACTTGTTTAACACAGGAAGAGATGGAATGACCTTAGCTGATTTGTTTCGTGTAATCAAAACTATTGGAATTGAGCCTAAAGCCTATCAAACTAAAAATCTCATTGACTTGCCTGAACAAAGAGAACCTTTTATACTTTATATGAAAAATAATCACTTTGTTGTAGCTATTTTTAATAAGAAAAAAAAGGGAAGAAAAATAGATGTTTATGATCCTGCTAAAGGACTACGACTAATGTCATTATATGACTTAAACGCTGAATTTGCAGGAATTGCACTCACAGGAATCCCCACCCCAGAGTTTAACAAAACTTCAAAGAAGATTCGAGAATTTAGACATATAAATAAAATAGTGCTGTCTCTATTGCCTTTGTTGCTTTTGGTAACGGGATTTTCTCTTATAGCTTACTTGGTGTCAGTATTTATACCTCTAATTTTAAGAACCACAATAGATAATTTATTTTCAAGTCGAATCATACATTTTGGAGAGATCAGTTTCACGGTGTTTGCACTAACACTATTTTTTCTAATTATTTCACTAATCAAAAACAAAATATCTATTTTACTCCAAGAAAAATTATATACAAATATATCCTATAAAGTAATACATCACTTATTTAAGATAAATTATTCTTTTTTTGACAATAGATCGCCTGGAAACATAATGTTTCGCTTGAGCTTGTTGACAAACATTCAAGATGTAATATCTGAAAGTATGACAAAACTTGTTGTATCATTTACCTCAATTTTTGTAATACTAAGTTATTTAGTCCTAAACTACCATAGTATTCTTCCTTTGCTACTGATTATTATTTTTATTATAGGTTTAGCTTCGTACAAAAGAAGCCAAAAAATTTTAATTCAGAAGGAAAAGGAGCTAGGAGAAAAGGATAAACTCGATAGTCTTTTAAATGAGATTGTCAATAATATGTTTCAAATTAGATGCTTAAATTTGGAATCATACTTTCAGAAAAATTATATTGCAGGCTTCTTTTCCTTTATAAACGAGTATAAAAAATCTCAAAGAAAAATTCAAAATTCAAACACTGTAGTTAATGCTCTGGTTATGTTTCTCCCCATATACTTTGTATTATTTTTAATATCACCATTTTCACCTTACCAACTTAGTATTGGGACTCTATTTGCATTATACAGCATTAGTACCACTCTTTTTACTCAAGTATTCTCAGCTACTACAGACATTATGTCAATAAAAGTAATGAAAGCATCATTGTTTTATTTAAACGATTTACTAGATGAGTATGGACCTGAAAAAATTATTACTCAAAGAATAAATGAGTTTGAAAGTTTAACAATGCAGGATGTTTCCTTTAAGTACAATGATACTAGTGAACCAGCATTGGTTGCTATAAATATAAATGTAAACAAAGGTGAAAAAGTTTCCATAGTAGGTTCTTCCGGCAGTGGTAAAACTACATTAGTAAAATTACTAGCCAACTTGTACAGACCTGAAAGTGGAAAAATCATATTTAACGGAATAGATAACAATGCAATCAATAGCGATAGTTTTAAAGACATAGTCAGTGTTGTCCCGCAAAACTCCGTATACTTTAACAAAAGTATTTATAAAAACATTACACTCGATGATGACACTATAAATGAAGTAGATGTTTTAAGCGCTTTAGAAACTGCTAATTTACTAAACGAAGTCATATCGTTACCTATGGGAATTCACACAATTATTTCTGGGCAAGGTGGGAACTTTTCTGGTGGACAATTACAAAGACTTTCTATTGCAAGGGCATTAGTCAGAAATCCACAATTATTAATTCTTGATGAAGCAACCAGTTCTTTAGATACAGAAAATGAGAATAAAATTTTTTTAAATTTAAAAAAGAAAAAAATTTCACTATTGACAATTTCTCATAGATTATCAACAGTAAAAGATTCAGACAAAATAATTTGTTTAGAACATGGCAGAGTAATTGAGACAGGAAATCATAAAGAACTACTCAACAAACATGGTTACTATTCAAATCTTTGTAAGCAAGTAGAAATGAGGTGAGAAAATGATAAACGTAGTCTCAATAACTGGTAGCTATAGAGGAAAAAAATCATTATCTTCATATTGCGTTGATAGAGTAATTGAAACCTTAAGAACTGCATTTAAAACTTCTTTAACTTCTTCTCAATTTGATCCAAAGAAAAATTTAATATCCGATTGTGTAGGAGCAACTACATGCTTTAGAAGAGGGAAATGTTCAATTAGAGATGATATGGAACTAATAAAAAAGAAAATGGAAGAAGCTGATATTATTATATTTAGTGCTCCAGTCTATGCTCATGGAATTCCAGGAGTTATGAAAACATTCTTTGATCGAATAGCCCATTGGACACATTTATTTCATTTAAGAGGGAAACTCTGCATAATACTTAGCATTTCCGATACCAATGGAAACAACTATGTATCTATGGAACTTCAACGTTATGCAGAGTACCTTGGTATGGTAGTAGTGGGAAGTATCGAAATAAAAACTGGCATACTGTCAAACGAGGGAATAGACAGTATTCTTCGAAAAAAAGTAAGCGATATTGTAACTCGTATAAAAAACAAAAATTGGAGTGTGTCACAAAATCAAGAAGAATCTTTTCACTCATTTAAGAAAGTTTATTTGGAAGGACTTGGCGGATCTGAAGCGGAGCATAACTATTGGAGAAGTAATTTATGTTATTTTAACACTTATTCTGACGCCTTTAATAATCAATATAATTTAGATAAAAATGTTCCAATGGAACAACCTTTTTCATTAGAACATTTTTTATCAGAATAAGTAAAATTATAAATTTTATCATCTGCAGTTTTAGCTGAACGGCATGCCGTTCAGCTTTTTTTATTTATCGCGGCTTTGGATCACTGCTATCATTCCAGCATCAAATGACACTCCAGCAGTTGCTCCCACGAACTCATTACTTGCATAAGAAGTTGGAATTTCTACGTCTACGTGATCCAATGTATACTTACTTTCGGTTAACGTCAGATTCTTAACTGGTGTTAAACAACAGTAAGCTAAATAATCCATTCCCGATTCTTGCTTCACGATATAGCTACCAGGAAGATAGTAAGCAATACTATTTTGCCGATCTTTTATCTTTATTTGACCCGCAAATGCTTGAAAACGTGGTTCCAAGGGCAACCATAGATTAGCTAGAAAATGATCTAGACGACCACCCGTTGCGCCAATAATCGTTATGTCAGCTTTTGGAAATGATTTAACCGTCAAGGCCAAAGCCAATTGAGTATCAGTATCATCTTTTTCCGCTTGTGCTTGCACCAATTTTTGCGCTTGTTTTTGGATTCGTTTTTGCTCATCCTGTGTTAATGAATCAAAATCGCCCACTGCTAAGTTCAACACCCAGCCATGTTCTACGATATATAAACTGCCTCGATCAATACCCACGAAATAGTCAAACTCTTTCGGGTCAAACTGCGGCCACTCATCCGGCGAACCGCCAGCCACAAGCAGAATATTCATTAATTCAGCACAGCTCTCAATGCATCAATTCGATCTTTGGGGCTTTCTGAATCATAAATATAAGAACCTGCCACAAAGACATTGGCACCTGCTTCTTTACAAAGCTTGGCTGTTTCTGGCACAATACCACCATCCACTTCGATATCATACGTATAGCCTTTCGTTTCTTTCCACTCTTTTAATTGAGCAATTTTATCTAATGAACTTTCAATAAACGATTGTCCACCAAATCCGGGATTGACCGTCATGATCAAGACTTGATCGACTAAATCCAGCACATATTCAATCGCTGACAACGGCGTGCCAGGATTGATTACAACGCCTGCTTTCACACCTGAGGCTTTGATCATTTGAATAGCACGATGGATATGTGGTGTTGATTCTTCATGAACGGTGATAATATCGGCTCCGGCTTTAGCAAACGCTTCAATATAATTTTCCGGCTGAACGATCATTAAATGAACATCCAACGGTAATTTTGTCACCGGTCGAATTGCTGAAACCACATTAGGTCCTAAGGTAATATTCGGTACGAACTGACCATCCATAACATCCACATGAATATAATCAGCTCCTAGTTTTTCGACTAATTGAATATCTCTTTCTAAATTTGCAAAATCGGCACTTAAAATCGATGGTGCTAGTTTCATTAAAGTCACTCCTTATTTTTTCTTATAAATCGGTCTGCGATTTTCGATTTCTAGTAAAAACTGCAGATAATTATCATAACGTGTTTGGGCAATGGTTCCAGCTTCTACGCGTTTTTTCACTTCACAATTAGGTTCTTTGCGGTGCATGCATTCACGAAACTTGCATGATACTGAAGCTTCTACAAATTCGGGAAACTGTTTAGGTAATTCCGTTGCTTCCATCTCTAAAAAGTCGATCGAGCTAAATCCAGGTGTATCTGCGACTAATCCATCATACAACGGCAACAGTTCCACATGGCGTGTAGTATGTTTCCCACGGCCTAATGATTCAGAAATTTCATCAGTAGCTAGCTGTAGATCGGGCGATATTTTGTTTAGTAAGGTTGACTTCCCTGCACCAGATTGACCCATAAAAACAGTCAAACGTTCAGGAAAATACTGCTCCAAAGCCCGAACTGCTTCGTCGTCATTCGTTTTTGTTGCAGCAATTACAGGATAACCGATTTTTTCATAGACATGTTGAACATCTGCGACACTGACCTTCTCTGTATCGTTCAGTAAATCAACTTTTGTTAAATAAATGATCGGAGCGATTCCTTTATCTTCTAATGTAACTAAAAAGCGATCCAACAAGTTATAAGAAAAATTAGGTTCGACCATACTCATAACGACCACACCTTGATCCACATTTGCGACTGGTGGACGCACTAATTCATTATGTCTCGGGAAAACTTCAAGCAAATAACCATCCGTTGGATTATCACTTTCAAACATCACTTCATCACCCACTAACGGTGTGATATTTCGATTCCGAAAATTCCCACGTGCTCTAGTTTGAAACGTTGCACCGTCTGCATAAATGTAGTAAAAACCGCTTAATGCTTTTCTGATTTGACCTTTCAGAAATGCCACCTCCTCGTCTCTATTGGTTTCATTTTACCATAGGTTGAAGAAAAGCTAAACGCAGGGCTAGATAAATCAATGTTCTTTATGAAAAAAGTGACCAAGACAGATTTTGTCTTGATCACTTTAACTTATTTTCTAACTATTATTGTTGCCTGTTGAGTCAGTTCCGCTTGAGAAATTGACTGTAATAGAGGTCCCTTTGGCAACACTGTCACCAACGCTTGGCGATATGCTAATCACTTTTCCTTTTGCAGTATCACCAGAACCGTCTACATACTTCAAACCGCTACTTTCTATTTGCGCCTTAGCTTCCGTTTGCGAGAGTCCCATGACGTTTGGAACGCTAACATTACTTGGGCCAGAACTCACTTTTAATGTAATTTTGCCATTTTTAAGATCAAAGGTCGCACCTGCACCTGGATCTTGTGAGATAACCGTTCCCTTAGGTAAGTCACTTGCTTCATCAACTCTTGAAATTTGGTTTTGTTTAATTCCTAAACTAGTCAAAGCATTGACTGCGTTATCATATGTGTAACTTTCAGCATAACTTCCTAAAACTACTGTACTTGATTCAGAACTAGTCGTTGTTGTTTTATCTGGTCCAGAGCTAACAGTCAATGTGATTTTCCCTTTTTTAGGATTAAATGGATTACCCGCTGCTGGGTTTTGTTCCATGACTAAATCTTTGGCGACTGTGTCACTTGGTCGATCTACTCGAGTGATTTGGCTTTCTTTGATCCCATAACTCAACAATTCCGTTACCGCATTATTATAGCTATAGCCTAAGCTTGCATAGTCAGCTAAATAGATATCGTCTGGCCCTTTGCTGACAACCAATGTGATTTCATCCGTTTTCGGGTCAACTTCTTCCCCTTTTTTCGGTGTCTGACTGATGACTTTGTCTTCATCTACTTTAGAGTCTGTCTCTTTTTCGATTTTGATTTGGCTTTCTTTAAACCCTTGTTCACCGAGTTTTTCAATGGCGTCTTTATAGCTGTCGCCTGTAACATCAGCTAACTTGATTTTTTTATTTCCTGAGCTGATATACAATTCGACTTCACGATTTTTCTTAACGGTAGAGCCTATCTCAGGATCTGTTTTGACTACTTTTCCTTCTTCGATGTTATCACTTTGTATCTGTTTTACATCGTCTTTCACTTTCAGACCCGCATCTTCTAACATACTGCGTGCCTGTGTTTCAGTTTTGTCTTCAACATTGGGAACTTTAACTTCGCTGCTGCCGCGTCCTGCAAAATAGAATAATCCGCCAATAATCAACGTTAATGCCAATAAAATCATTATGATGACCACACGCTTCTTCTTCTTTCTTTTCTTTTTTGCAGCAGCTTCTTGTTCTTCGATCTCTTCATGCTCATTTCGCTCTTCTGGAGGTGTTTCCATTGTATTGAATGAAGAGGGCATCGCCATTTCGTCTGTGATTGGCGTTAGGATCTTGGTTTCACCTATCAATCCTGTTGGTTGCCATTTAGGTTCATTCAAACGGTTGGCAGCCAATACAGTATATAAATCACGTGACATTTCTTCAGCTGTTTTATAACGGTCAGCCGGGTCTTTAGCTGTTGCATGTAATACCACATTTTCCAAAGATTGAGGGATATTAGGATCAACTGTTTTGACTGAAGGCATCTCTTCTTGGAAATGTTTCAAGGCGATCGTTACAGCTGACTCTCCATCAAATGGCACGTTACCTGTTAGCATCTCGTATAGGATGATCCCAACTGCATAAACATCCGACTGATTAGTCGCCATGCTGCCGCGAGCTTGCTCAGGAGATAAATAATGCACAGATCCTAGCATTGTATTGGTTTGAGTGATAGATGTTTCCGTTAAGGCAATGGCGATCCCAAAATCGGTGATCTTAACAACTCCACTTTCATCCATCAAAATATTTTGTGGCTTTAAATCTCTATGAATAATTCTATGTTCGTGCGCTAGTGAAACTGCTGATAAAATTTGTTCCATGATATCAACAATTTTTGCATATGGAATCGGGTATTGTGTTTGAATAAATCGTTTTAGATCCATCCCTTTCACATACTCCATTACTAAGTATTGCAACCCATCTTCTTCGCCTACATCATAGACACTGACGATATTTGGATGAACCAATTCGGTAGCGGCTAGAGCTTCTCTTTGAAAGCGGCGAATTGCTGCTTGATCATTTTGAAAGTCAAAACGTAACACTTTAACCGCTACGTCACGATCTAAAATCAAGTCATGTGCTAAAAACACATTTGCCATACCGCCACTGCCGATATTGCCAATAATATGATATCGACCATTCAATTTTCTGCCGATTTCGATCATTGGTTTTCCTCCTTCTGTTCGTCAAAATGGATCACTAAGACAGTGATGTTGTCCGCCCCACCTGCTTCGTTAGCAGTTGCAATCAGTGTTTCAACTTTTTCATTTAACGTTTTATCTGAAAGTAAAGTAGCCAGAATATCCTCTTCTGAAACCATGTTTGTCAGTCCATCTGAGCATAGCAAAATATAGTCATTTGGTACCCAAAGATGGTTAGCAACATCGACTTCTACCATCCGCGGCATGCCTAATGAACGTGTTAAAACATTTTTACGTGGATGATTGGCTGCCATTTCGCGAGTGATTTCGCCAGATTTTACTAGTTCATTTACTAAAGAATGGTCTTCTGTTAGTTGGCGCATTTCACCATTACGAACTAAATAAGCTCGGCTATCACCAATATTCGCCAACACAAATGATTGATCAAGTAAAACGGCGCTAACAATCGTCGTCCCCATTCCTAAATATTCTGGGCGAGATTGACCTTTTTCATAAATCATTTCATTCTCATCTTGAATTTCTTTGATCAGCCACTTTGCAGCTTTTTCTGATGTATCGATTAGGCTTTCCTGCCAGCGTTCACCAAGATTATTGACCGCCATCTGGCTAGCCACATCTCCTGCCTGATGACCGCCCATTCCATCTGCTAAAATAGCTAGAGACACTCCTGATTGGTTCTCAAATAAACCAGCATAATCCTGATTGGTATTCCGTTTCCGTCCGACATCTGATTGAAAATTGATTTCCACTATGCTTCACCTCGTTTAACAAACTTTCTGCATACAGCAAATAAAGAATCCATCCGTGCCTAATTGATGCGGGTATAGCGTGAGCATTTGCTCATGCACAGAAGGCTCTACAGCCTCGCTAACACTGACATCTATTTTTTTAAATTCTGGATGTTTTTGTAAAAATGCTGCAACAACTTCTTGATTTTCTTCTTCGGCAATCGTACATGTGCTATAGACCATTATACCGCATTGTTTTAACGTTGGGGCAACACTTTCAAGAATTTCTAATTGAATTTTAGGTAATTGATCAAAATCTTGTGCTGATTTATTGTATTTAATATCTGGTTTACGACGCATCAACCCTAATCCAGAGCAAGGTGCATCTACTAAAATCCGATCAAAATATTCTGCTGGAAATTCTTCTCCAACTTTGCGTGCATCTAATTTTTCAGTGTCTACGACGTCTTTTACATGGAGACGATCAGCGTTTTGCTTGATCAACTTGATTTTATGATCGTGAATATCTAACGATTTCACGCGACCGCCTTGCGCTGCATCAAGGAATGTTGCGATATGTGTCGTTTTACCACCAGGCGCCGCACAAGCATCTAAAACCACATGATTTTTTTCGATTTGCATGGCTGGGGCAACAAGCATCGAGCTTTCATCTTGGATCGTCAATTTCCCTGCATCAAACAAGTAATTCCCGGCTAAAAAGCCTTTATCCGCAACCACACCATAAGGGGAAACTTGACTAGCTTGGGCTTCGATATGGTCTTCTTGTAAAACCTTCAACGCATCTTCAATGCTGATTTCACGTGTATCCACACGGCCACTAACATGACTTTTTTCAAAAAGCGATAACCCTAATTTTCTTGTTTCTTCCAATCCCATTTGTTTGATTAACTTTTCTGTCAGCCATTTGGGCATGCTGATTTCTACTGATAGGCGTTCGACAGGATCTTTGATATTGTCTAAACTTGGTGCTCCTTCTCGTTGAAATGCCCGAAGTACACCGTTCACAAATTTACCGATGCCAACATTGCCTCGGTGTTTCCCGATTTCAACAGCTTCATTGATGATGGCGTGATCAGGAATTTTATCTAAAAAGACTAATTGATAGATTGATAAACTCAGTAAATTTTTCACCCAACTATCGACTTTTTTAGGGTTGGTAATAAATGGCGTTAGATAATATTCTAATAACAATTTTCGGCTGATCGTGCCATACACAAGTTCTGTGAATAGACGACTATCTTTTTCTCCTAAAGCAGACTTATTGATCATTTCATTTAATAATAAATTTGAATACGCACCGCCATTATCAACGCGCTCAATCGTTCTTAATGCCACATAGCGGACAGAACTTTTTACTCTTGCTGGTATTTTCTTTCCCATATTGACTAGCCCACCTTATCTGATTCTGCGACTGTTTTACCGACACCATTTAAGAAGTCTTGGATAAATAATTTTCCTTTGCCCGATGGCTGAATTGTGTTTACAGAAAGAACTGTCCCTTCTCCACAAGCGATCCATAATTCCTTTTTGCTACGTTTGATGATCGTCCCTGGAACGTCATTTGTCGTTTCATCCAAAGGGGTAACATCCCATAATTTCCAATTGATTCCATTATAGGTAGTAAAAGCTGTCGGCCACGGACGCATACCACGTACCTGATTGTCGACTTGCTCCGCTGTTTTATGCCAATCGATTTGTTCTTGTTCTCTCGTGATATTCGGAGAAAACGTTACTTCATTTTCATCTTGAGGTTGTGGCGTGATTTCACCAGCTAAAATTTTAGGCAATGTTTCCAGCAATAATTCTTTCCCCACAAGACTTAATTTATCAAACATCGTCCCAACATCATCTGTTTTAGTGATTGGAATCGCTTTTTGAGAAAGGATATCTCCAGCATCCATTTTCTTCACCATCTCCATAATCGTGACACCAGTTTCTTTTTCTCCCTCGATGATCGAATAATGAACAGGCGCTCCGCCACGATATTTTGGCAACAATGACGCATGAACATTGACTGCTCCAAATTTTGGTGCAGTTAAAATTTTATCTGGTAAAAATTGGCCAAAAGCGGCTGTCACAATAAGATCAGGCGCAAGTTCGATAATTTTTTCCATTTCAGGTGAACCTGAGATTTTTTCTGGTTGTAAGACAAGTAATCCATGTTTGACTGCCGCTTCTTTCACAGGTGTTGGCGTGATAACTTTTTTACGTCCAACAGGGCGATCCGGCTGCGTCACAACTGCTTGAATCTCATAACCATTTTCGATCAATCCTTCTAAAATCGGGACTGAAAATGTGGGTGTTCCCATAAAAATTAATTTAGTCATCTAAATGTTCCTCCATATATGCATCTAAATCTTCTGGCTTGATTGGATCAATGATTTTATCGATAAATAATTCACCATTTAGATGATCGATTTCATGTTGAAATGCTCTAGCGAGATAGCCATAGGCGGTCACTTCGATCTCGTCTCCTTCACGGTCAAAGTAACGAACGGTTACTTCATCTGCTCGTTCAACAGTGCCATAGGTTTCTGGAATACTTAAGCAGCCTTCCACATCGATATCTGTGCCTTTTCGCTCAACGATTTCAGGATTGATCAACTCAAATAAACCAGTTTCATCATCCACTTCGATTACTGCTAATTGCAGGTTTTTCCCAATTTGTGGAGCTGCTAGACCAATCCCATCGTGGGCGATCATCGTTTCGTACATATCTTCTAGAAGCTTCACTGTTTCATCTGTGATCATTGTTACTGGTTTTGCTTTTTGTTTTAGGCGTTCATTAGGGTGTATCACTATAGGATAGCGCATAGAGTTTCCTTTCTTGAAATCAATCCTCCCAGTTCTATTGCTCACTGTGATTCTTGACAGGTCATATGAATCAGATAAAATTCATTGGCTCAGCATCGATTGATAACTTTAAACCGTGTGCTGTTGCTCTTTGAGTGTCGGTCAGTATTTTTTTTAAGATATTTTGCAAATTCGGTTCGTTTTTATATTTAATGATTACTTGGTAAAAATAACGATTATTCACACGCATAATAGCATTTGGTGTTGGTCCCAATAAAATACTTTGGTCAGACAAGCCTGCTTTTAATTCTTTGACTATTTCAAACATCTGCTTGGCCGCTTGATTTTCTTCAGGATGGCTCGCGGTGATTTGCACCGTAAAATAAAATGGTGGGTAATCGCCACGATGGCGGACGTACATTTCTTTTTGGTAAAAGTCTTCATAATCTTGAGCCTTCGCTAACTGAATTGCGTAATGTTCAGGATTAAAAGATTGAATGATCACTTCCCCCGGCTTCTCAGCACGTCCTGCCCGACCACTGACTTGGGTCAACAATTGAAATGTCCGTTCACTCGAACGAAAATCTGGCAAATTCAGTGCCGTATCAGCATTCAAGACACCGACTAAGGTTACATTTGGAAAATCTAATCCTTTAGCAATCATTTGTGTCCCAAGCAGAATATCCGCTTCATGATTACCGAAGGCTGTTAAAATTTTCTCATGCGCACCTTTTCGTCTTGTAGTATCAACATCCATCCGTAAAACACGACTTTCAGGGAATAATGCTTTAAGTTCTTCTTCCACTTTTTGCGTTCCAGTTCCATAATAACGGATTTTATCCCCGCTACAGTTGGGACAATGATAAGGAATACGTTCTTCATGACCACAGTAATGGCATTTCATCGTTTTCGTATCCATGTGCAGTGTTAGCGAAATGTCACAGTTTGGACAAGGTAATACATAGCCGCAATCTCGGCACATTACAAAAGAAGAATAGCCTCGACGATTCAACAGCAGAACACTTTGTTCTTTTTTAGCTAAACGATCTTGGATCTTTTCTTGTAGTGCTATTGAAAAGGACGACGTATTTTTATTTTGAATTTCTTCACGCATATCCACAACGTCAATTGTGGGTAACGTGGCTGTTTGATTGGCTCTTTTTGATAGTACTAAGCGTTTATAGACATTTTTTTGTGCTCGAGCTCGTGTTTCTAGTGAAGGTGTTGCACTGCCTAAGACCACTGGACAATTGTGATAGGCAGCTCGCCAAATGGCAAGATCCCGCGCATGATAACGTGGCGTTTCTTCTTGTTTATAACTGGCTTCATGCTCCTCATCAATGATAACTACTCCAAGATTTTCTAAAGGAGAGAAAATTGCCGAACGTACGCCTACTACAACTTGTGCTTCACCACGTTCGATTTTACGCCACTCATCATATTTCTCTCCTTGAGATAAGGCGCTGTGCATCACTGCGACTTGTTCACCAAACCGACTTTTAAACCGATGGACCATTTGTGGTGTCAATGAAATTTCAGGTACTAACATCATAGCGGTTTTTCCTTGATTCAAGACTTCCGCGATCACTTGGAGATAGACTTCAGTCTTCCCGCTACCAGTGATTCCTTCTAGTAAATAGGTTTGACTTACCGCTTGGTTGACTGAATCCAGAATATTGTTTACAGCATTTTGTTGTTCGTCATTCAAGGCTAATGCTGTCGTTTTTTCAAATGTATGATCAGCAAATGGATCACGATAGGCTTCAGCTTCGATAAAGGTCAGCCACTGTCTATTGGCTCCGTCATTTAAAACAGCTGTGCTAAATCCTAGTTCTTTCATCTCTTTGACCGTGGTCATTTTTTCTAGGCCTACTTGCTGTAAGTAGTTGATCAATTGCTCTTTTTTCTGTGAGCCTTTTCTAAGTTCCATTCGTGCTTCTTCCAATTGTTCAACGTTTTTTAACGCTTGAACATAGCGGATTATTTTGACTCTATTTCGAGTATTCACTTCGTAGCGAATATCGACTTTTTGCTGTTTTCTAAGTTGCAACAATTGCGGTAAAATATTCCGTGCTACAGCATCTTCCCAAGCAATTTCATCTAAGCCATAAAATAACTCATCTTGCATTGTTTCTTCTAATTCATCCGTTAAATATATGTATTTACTATAATCTGCACGCATTACGCTTGGCAACATCGTTTGTAAACAGGTGATTTTAAAGGCAAATGTTTTCTCTTTCATATAGTCAGCTAATTCCAGTAATTCCGTATTAAGGACAGGTTTTAAATCTAGAACAGATAGTATTTCTTTCCATTCAAACTTTTGCGCCGCTATTACTTCGTCAGAGACTTCATCTATCGCTAAAACAAACCCTTGTAAATGACGGTTTCCATTACCAAATGGAACTTCTACCCGCATACCAATGGTTAATTGTTGTTCTAAGTTAAAAGGAATCAAATAAGTAAACGGTTGGTCTGTCTGCATCGTAGGTACGTCAACAATCACTTGTGCCGCTTTTCTCATAATTATTCCTCCATTCTATTTTGCTCAGCTTTTCTTTGATCTAGCCTCCCAAACCAACTCTTCGGAAAAAAGATGCTCTCTGCTAATGCCAAAAATCGGCACGATCAGATTTCCCTATTTTTCTGTCAGAGTTAAACGGGTTTGTTCAGCTTTTCTTTGATCTAGCCTCCCAAACCAACTCTTCGGAAAAAAGATGCTCTCTGCTAGTGCCAAAAATCGGCACGTTCAGATTTCCCTATTTTTCTGTCAGAGTTAAACGGGTTTGTTCAGCTTTTCTTTGACTATTGTACTAAAGAATCAGGCATTTGTCTTGTTCCTCTGATTTCTGTTACTAAAAATTAAAGGGCTTATTCTTATTTTTTTCTAAACATATAAAAACTGAGATGAAAACTTTTCATGGTTTCATCCCAGTTTCAGCTATTTTATAAACTTTTTTCTTCGCGGATGCGATTTTCAAGTTCTTTTTGTTCTTGTTCATGTCTCATTTTTTGTTCTTCTTTTGCCATACGCATTCTTTCACGTTTTTCTTCTGGACGAGGATCATTGATCACTGTTGCAGCATCGATTTCTTCTAATGCTTGACCTACGCTTTTTACAGATTCAAAGCTTTCTAGTGTTGGTTGTGCACCTTCGTCTAATTCGTGAGCACGTTTACTTGCTAAGATCACAAGTGAATATTTTGATGGTACTTCTTTTAATAATGAGTCAATAGATGGTTTTAGCATCATAAGGCTACATCTCCTTCAACATTTTAATATAGTTGCCAATTACTCGATCAACGCGAAAATGTTCACTCGCGATAATTTCTTTGATTCGTTTTACAGCTAATGGAACTTCATCGTTCACAACCGCATAATCATATAATGCCATCATTTCGATTTCTGCGCGAGCCACACGCATTCGCTCTTCAATCACTTCATGAGCATCGGTACCACGACCAACGATCCGTGACTTAAGTTCAGCTAAATCTGGTGGTGTTAGAAAAATAAAGACCCCATCCGGTACTTGTTCTTTTACTTGCTCAGCACCTTGGACTTCGATTTCTAAAAAGACATCTTTTCCTTCATCAAGCGTTTTGTTGACATAAGAAAGCGGCGTTCCGTAGTAATTCCCTACGTACTGTGCATATTCTAGCATCTCGCCAGCTTCAATCATTGCTTCAAATTCTTCTTTTGTGCGGAAGTAATAATCTACCCCTTCTACTTCCCCTTCCCGCATTTTACGGGTAGTCATAGAAATCGAATACTGAAAATCATTCTCTTCACTATCAAAAATTGCTTTGCGCACCGTTCCTTTACCAACCCCAGAAGGACCCGATAGTACAATTAATAACCCACGCTCTGACATGATGACTTCCTTTCATTAAAAGCTGAACAGGCTCATTCAGTCTCGACTGGAAAATTGGAAAAGATGAGGGTGGCGCTTTTTGCCACAATCAAATTTTATCTTTTTCCCGAGAGACTAGCCTGTAAAGCTAGACATTTTAAAGCTGAATGAACCCTTTTAGTTCTGACTGAAAAATAGGGAAAGATGATCGTGCCGTTTTTTGGCACTAGCAGCTTTCATCTTTTTTCCGAAGAACTGGTTCATGAAGCTAAACAATTTTAAAAATAAGCTACCAATGTAGCTAAATATCAATAAAGTATTAGTTCTATAATGCACTTTTTTTCAGTAATTTTCAAGGCTTTACCCATAAAATTTTAGAAAAAAGCGAATATCCATTTAATTCTAACTTTTAGCAATCTAATCTCCTGTTTATTCAGTGAATGATTCATTCTAACTTTGAAATACGGTTTGAGCAATTCTTTTAAGGAAAATTTCTAAAAAGAGTATACAGCACCCTAGTTTTTCAAGTAGAATAAAGTTATTACTTATTTTCACAAAGAAAGAACTAACCTAGTTAATTATGTGAAAGAATTAAAAAAACGAAGGGATTTAACTCTATGTTCACACGAATAACACTTTTGAAAACAATCAGCAGCTTGCTACTGATTGCTTGTATTTTACTTGGAAGTTTTGCTCAAACAAGTTATGCACAAGAGGATTTGATGGAATTTGCAGAAAAAACAGGCTTTCCCGTTAAAGAAGCCTATCGCCCAAAAGCCTCTATTGTTATTGATGCTGATTCAGGTCAGATTTTGTGGGAAGATCAGCCAGATTTAGCTTGGAGTCCTGCCAGTATCGCCAAAGTCATGACAATGTATTTAGCATTTGAAGCGATGGAGCAAGGTAAATTTGATTTAGATACGACGATCACAGCGACTGAAAAAGATGTCAAAGTCTCACAAATCTATGCATTAAGCAATAACAAAATCGCCTTAGGTGTCGATTACCCTATTCGTGATATCTTTTCCATGGTTGCAGTTCCTTCATCAAATGTTGCCACGCTAATGTTGGCAAATCTTGTTTCTGATAATGATGGTGCCAGTTTTATTCGCAAAATGAACGATAAAGCGGCTGAATTAGGCATGAACAATACCACTTACTTTAACTGTAGCGGTGCGCAAATCGGTTCTTTTGAGGGCTTATATCAAGCTGAAGGTATCGACCCTAACGGCGAAAACAAATCAACCGCTAGAGATTTAGCTATTTTAACCTACAACCTACTAAAAAAATATCCAGATGTTTTACAATTCACTAGTAAACCCGTAGTTAAAACGATGGAAAATACTCCCTATGAAGAAACGTTTGAAACCTATAATTATTCCTTACCTGGTGCGAAATATGGTTATGACGGCGTAGATGGCTTAAAAACCGGATCAAGCCCGCTTGGTGGTTTTAATTATATTGCGACAGCTAAAAAAGGGGATCTCCGACTAATCGAAGTCATTTTAGGCGTAGGTTCTTGGTCTGATCAAGAAGGCGAATATGAGCGTCATCTAGCCGGAAATGCGATCTTAGACCATGCTTTTTCTACTTATGAATATAAAAAATTACTTTCTAAAGGATCAAATAAGATCGAGCAAAAAGAGATCAACCTTGAACAGGATCTCTATGGCTTTGTCAATAAGAACAGCGAGCCTAGCTTCACTCTAGCAGATGGTCAACTTTCTTTGAAGAGCGATCTCGGTCAAGTTTCACCAAATATTCCAGCTAAAAGTGTCAGCTATCAAGATTCTGAGACACAAACAGGTAATAATAATTCAGATAAAACAAACGCCCAAAAAACTAGTCAATCAGCAGAAACACCAAAAAAAGAACATAATTATTTAATCAGTAGTCTTCTAGCAGGTCTAGGTCTATTATTCTTGATTTGTTCAAGACTATTTAGAAAACGAATTGCTGGAGTTAAACGTGGTAGTCACACAATAGCCACACCGACAACTCGTTTATTCTTTACATTAGGCGCTCTATCAATACTTTCAGCAGTTGGCGCATTCCTATTTTTATAAAAAACAAAGGAGAGAGAAGCAGTGTTCCGCTTCTCTCTCCTTTTAAACTATCTTTTAAAAGCCCATATTCGATAAAGTATTCACAACACCCATGATTTCATCATGGCGTTTGATTTTTTTATCCACAGGACCATCTACTTCTTGAACATCCACTCGCACAACAAAACGACGGTTCAATGTTACAAAGTCCTCTTCATTCACTCGAATATTAAAAACATCATTTGTAAATGACACACAAGCATCTTCCCACACTTTAAATGGGTCTTTATCAGAAATAATCTCTCTTTTTACTACTGACTTCCCACTTAGTTCATGGAACGTTACATCATAATACTTTGACATAAATAGTCACCTCTTTACTTTCTTCTCTTTCATTATAACGGTAAAAAATAGAATCACAAACTATTTCCCATTATTCGACATTTTGGATTTGCTCACGGATTTTTTCTAGGATCGTTTTCATTTGAACCACAATATTTTTGATTTCGATTGGGCTAGATTTTGATCCGATCGTATTAACTTCACGATTCATTTCCTGCATCAGAAAATCTAATTCTCGACCAACAGGTTCTGATTGATACAATAATTCTTGTAGTTTGTCCACATGAATTGCTAAACGATCTAATTCTTCATGGATATCGCCTTTTTCCAGTAAAATCGCAAGTTCTGTCAGCAAACGAGCTTCGTCTACTTGTTCACCTAACCAATCATTTATCTTTGCTTCAAATTTTTCACGGTAATCCTTTTCATAGATTTCCACAAATCCGGCTAATTCATGAACCAGATCGATGAACTCTTGACTATATCCAGTCAAAACTTGCTGGATTTTTTGACCTTCCTGCAGACGGCTAGCATCAATTCGTTCAACCGCTTTTCTGACAGAATCTAAAATAAGGTCACCAAAGGTTTCATCAGCTTCTTGTTTCTCAGTCACTTCAACATAATCTGAATTATTCAGTAGTTGGTTGATATTTTGCTCAGGATTAAATTCTGATTGAGGATAATTAGCTGCCATCTCTTGCTTGATCTCACTCAATAATTGATGGATCAGCTCCCAATGTACTTGCACTTCCTTGTTGCCACTGCCCGTTTGCTTGATATTGATGTAGGCTTCGATCCGACCACGTTGTAGCGTTTCTTTCATCAATTGACGGATAGCCATTTCATACGGATTAACTTCTTTAGGCATTCGTAATTGGATATCTAAAAAGCGCTGATTGACACTTTTGATCTCGACATCGATTTGATACGTATCATTTAAAAATGTTTCTTTTCCAAAACCAGTCATACTTTTCATTGACAGGGTGTCCTTTCTACATTGATTTTATTGCTTTAGATAATATCTCAAATTCTTCGTTTGTTAAGGTGATCCCTTTGCCCATCTTTTCATGATCGGCCGACCAGTCTCTTAAATCAAATTTTGGCGGACGCCCATTCCAACTAACTAAATTAAATTCCTTACGCCACCCTTGAGTATTTTCCGATAAAACTGCGATTTCTTCTACGATTTCATATGAAAAATCTTGTGCCATTATTGATCCACTCCTTGTAATATAAATTCTTTCATTAAAATTTGTAGCGCCTGAGCTGGTAATTTATCCAGTAAAAAAGCGATACGTTGCGGTTTCTCTTTTTCATCTGAATCCAGCAAATTGTTCATTAATGCTAACTGTTGTTTATCAGAAAGTAAAAAGTAATCTTCATAGTATTTCTTCAACCATTCTTGAACAGAAATCATCCCAATGTTCTCTACTAAATTAGTTCTGACATGGTTACTTTGTTGTAAAAGCGCCACTAATTCTTGCATCGTATATAGTCTAGAAGCTGAAATTTCCTGAGTCTTTGCTAACAGCTCAACTAAAACCATCCCGACATTTTCGGTATACACCCTGTCTCTATATATTCTACGCAGTTTTTTACAGATTTTATTTTTCCGCTCGGCTGAATGCCATAGTTCAATTTGATACGTCTGTTTAATAAAGGTAAAAAAGGCTTGTTGAAATACCTCTAAACTACTGATTGTCTCATCAAATGTATACCAATAACCAAGATATTTTCTCCCGATAGCCTTCATTGTTTCTAAATAGCCTAATTGAATATTTTTTGTTGAACGAGCACCATCAAATAATAGCACAGCTCCCATACTCCATGGTGTCTGTAGCGTCAAACAACTAGTTGTTGCTGGTATTTTTACTGGTTTGGTGATGCCTGGTCCTTTCACATCCACAATAATGCACTCAGTTGCATCACTACGCAACGCAATGTCAACGGGAATATTATTACGATAGCCACCGTCGACATAGTATTTGTCAGCAATTTTCGTTGCCGCCATAGCTGGAAAAAAGGAAGCCGAAGCCAACAACCACTTTTGCCATTGATCACTCGGACAGGTATTAAAATGAATGTTTTTTTCCATCATATTAGGCAGCTCTGTTGTAACCAAATAAAAATCAGCTGTGACCTGCTGCATTTTTTCTTGTGAAAAAGTGTCGTGGATCAGTTTTTGCAATGGCTCTGTTGAAACACCATTTGATTGGATCGCATTCACAGTAAATGAGCCAATTTGACTCATCATTCCTCCGAATGTATCACCAGATGCTGTTGATACTGGGAAAGACAGAATTTTTTGTGTATCAATCTTCTCCCACATATCTTTAGCTGCCTCAAAATCATCTTGTAGAACCAGCGCGCCATTCAGTGCACCAACTGATGTCCCTGTAATAATCTTGATTGGAATAGCTAATTCTTTCAATGCTTGCCAAACACCGATTTGATAGGCACCTCTAGCACCACCGCCACCTAAAACCAAGGCCGTTCGATAGGAAAAATCTTTACTAGCTACTTTATTTTCTGTCACCGTATACCCGTATTTTATAAACACTTCTTGTAAATATAGGGGCAATGATTGTGGAAAAACAAATGTACTATTCAACTGAAAAGTCTGTTTAAAAAATAGATCAATCGCTAAAAAAAATGATCTCCAAGTGATTTTTCCGGTTTCTAGAATCAACAGATTCGTCACTTTTCCTATTTCAACTGTTAAAAATAAATATGGATTCTTACCTTTATAGATCACATAAGCTGTACTTTCATTGTCACGTACTTTTTTTCTAAAAACTTGCCTTGCTAATGTGTGTGTCTCATAAAAAGGGAATAATTGAATACTATTAGATACTTGTTTAGAAAAATCCGACCACTCTGAAGCAATCATTTCTTCACTTCTCATTACAAACACCTCCATCTGTTCAAGTATACCAAAATTTTTCGAAAATTACTTTTTATTAAAAATATACAAAAAGCGTACCTTTTTATTCACTTTTCACGTAAAATAGATGTAGTATACTTTTTATAGATTGATCGATAATAATAAATCCTTGTTTAAAATAAAATCAAGCAATTACAGCGATCAAATCTTAACAAACCTAGAAAATCCCACTAGAGTTTTCTAACAAAATCTCTCTTTTCTGACAAAAATTACTAAAATCTGTTAGAATACACTGACTACCTTTCAGAAAATATGAAAGTAGTTATAGAAAATAAATTGGCTATACGCGTCTCCAAAACATTATATCCAATAAAGCCACCCAAAATAAAATCTTAGGAATCATTCAAGGTTAACATGATTAACGTTTATTCGAAAAACCTACACAGTGAGATTAATGACAAAGGATGTTTATATGAAAACAAGAACTATTTTACTGAAAATTTGCTCGTTCATATTAGTTACGGGCTACTTTTCAGGTATCCTAACTGCAACTGACGCTTATGCTGCAGAAGATATTCTAACAATCACCCAAAATGCCGGCTATCAAACAAATGAATTTTATAAGCCCAAAGCTTCGATCGTCATTGAAGCACAAACAGGTCAAGTTCTTTGGGAGGACAATCCTGATTTAAAATGGAACCCAGCTAGTATCGCTAAACTGATGTCTGTTTATCTTGTTTTTGAAGCAATCGAACAAGGTAAATTTACGTTAGATACAACGGTCAAAGCAACAGATAACGACCAAGCGATTTCACAGATTTATGAGTTAAGTAACAATTCAATCGTTTCAGGTATCGCTTATCCCGTTCGCGACCTACTTTATGCAACACTTGTCCAGTCATCAAATGTTGCCACCGTCATGCTAGCGAACCTTGTAACTGCTCATGATGAGGCCAAGTTTATTCATATGATGAATGACAAAGCTAAAGAACTCGGCATGACCAACTCAACCTTTTATAATTGTAGCGGAGCTGAAACTGGCGCTTTTAACGGCTATTATAAACCAGAAGGAATCGACCAAAGTGCAGACAACGTAACCACTGCTCGTGATTTAGCTATTTTATCTTATCATTTATTGAAAAACTATCCGGATACCGTGAAGTATACAAGTCCCGTCCAAATCACGATCATGGAAAATACGCCTTATGCTGAAGTCCTAGAAAACCATAATTATTCCTTGCCAGGTCTTGCTTATGGTTATGAGGGTGCAGATGGTTTGAAAACTGGTTCAAGTCCAACTGGCGGCTTCAACTATGCTGCAACTGCCAAGCGTGAAGATACACGCTTGATTGAAATTGTCTTAGGTGTTGGTGATTGGGAAGATCAAGAAGGTGAGTTACAGCGTCATGCTTTTGGTAACGCAATTTTTGACCAAGCTTTCGCTACTTATGAATACAAACAACTCCTTACTAAAGGGAACAACACGATAAATAAAGAAGAAGTGATTCTAGACCAAGACTTTTATGGTGTAATTCAACGAAATACTACGCCAGCGTTTAAACTAACCGCCGACAAAGTAACGATGGATACAGGTCTTTCTCAAGTTTCTCCAACCATCAAAGCACCAAGTGTTTCATTTAAATATGCCCAAAAATTAAAAGCTCTACAAAATGGGACTTTTCTTAAAAATACTAAGAAGAAGAACAGTTTATCAACCTTTTTCGTTAATGGTTTACTGATTATTTTAGGTCTTTTAGTCATGGCCTTATCCAAATTATTTAAAAAAGAAACGGCCGGAACGACCAAATTCAGCCCTATTTTAGCTTTAGGTATTTTGCTGATTCTTGCAGGAATTGCTTTAAGCACCTATACAATCGTCATCGGTCCTTGGTTTTAATTGAATACTAAAGCAAAACAGCCCCTGCTTGCAGGCGGCTGTTTTTTTGACTCGCCCCCCGCACAACTTTTTGTGGTTAATTCTTTGAGTAAAAAAAGCTTGATTGGACATACAGATAAAGTAAGGTCTTATCAAAAATTACTGCTTTTAAAACAACATTAGCTGAGATTTTAAAAGAAGAAGATCAGTTAGATATTTAAGGACTGAATCGTTCAAAAAGCCAGTCAATCAGAATTGTGGGTGCAATTCTGATTGACTGGCCTTTATTTTTTTACCATCATGACTTGGTAAAAAGTATATTTTTATGAAGTTCACACAAATTTGGGTAAGAAAATTTAGTATTAGTCTTTAGTATTTTGGGTAATTATTTATTTTTCTTTAGTTGTTTGATTTCTTTTTCGATTTGATCGATTTGTTTACCTAAAGCTTTTTGTTCATTTTTGTCGCGAGATACTTTTTTCTTGTTGATCAATTCTTGTTTTTCTTGGATCAATGCATTGATTTTCGCTGCATTGTCTTCCACTGGTGTAGATGGTGTTGTTGTATTGCCTGTTGAACCACTTGTTGAACCATTTTTCAACGCTTGGATTTCACGTTCGATTTCGCCAAGACGAATGCCTAACGCTTTTTGTTCTTGTGGGTCACGGCTAACTTTTTTCTTGTTGATTACTTCTTGTTTTTCTTGGATCAATGCAGCGATTTTTGATGCTGTATCTTCACCTGGAGTTGCTGGTGTTGTTGTGTTGCCAGTTGAACCACCTGTTGAGCCACCTTTTTTCAATGCTTGGATTTCGCGTTCGATTTCGCCGATACGGATGCCTAACGCTTTTTGTTCATTTTTATCGCGAGATACTTTTTTCTTGTTGATCACTTCTTGTTTTTCTTGGATCAATGCGTTGATTTTTGCAGTGTTATCTACAAGTTGAGCCGAGTTCGCATGTACTTGAGTAGCGGTTGCTAAAAATCCTGTTCCTCCGATTGATAAAGCTAAACCAGCAACTACTGCACCTTTTACAAATTTGTTCATTATAAATTCCTCCAATTTTTTTGTTCGAATACTACTGTTCATATAATAATAGTTCCGATACACAAATTATACCCACAGTTCTCTAAAAAGTAAACTATTATTTTATAAATAGTAGTATCAAAATTTTTTATACTTATCGAAATTTATGAAAAAGGGTGATTTAT
This sequence comes from Enterococcus rotai, assembly GCF_001465345.1. Lineage (NCBI taxonomy): Bacteria > Bacillati > Bacillota > Bacilli > Lactobacillales > Enterococcaceae > Enterococcus > Enterococcus rotai. The sequence goes on from NZ_CP013655.1 coordinate 928,200, forward strand.
CAAGGGGTACAGCCGCCTATTTTCTCAAAAATATTTTATAGAAAAGAAAAAAAATCTAACTTTTTCACTCATAATCGAGTAGAAAAATTAGATTTTTTCTATAAAATTTGTCTAATTACTCTTTACATTGATCCTTTAAATACATCAGCATTTTTCACAAAATAGTCGACGCCTGAATAAATTGTAAATAGTAAACAAATATAAAGCATAATTTGATCTACAGGAAAACCAATCGCTGCAAACGGAATATTATTGATAAATAATAGAATGATCGCAACCATTTGTGTTGCTGTCTTGACTTTACCTGGCCAAGCTGCGGCCATTACTTCGCCGCCTTCAACTAATAGTAAACGCAAACCAGTAACAGCAAGCTCTCTACATACAATGATTGCCACTACCCAAGTTGGCGCTTTTTGTTGCCCTACTAAAACGATAAATGCTGTCATTACTAGCATTTTATCTGCTAATGGATCGGCGAATTTACCGAAGTTTGTCACTAGCCCTCGTGCACGAGCGATTTTTCCATCTAACCAGTCAGTAAGACTTGCAACTGCGAAAATAATTGCGCCAACTAGTTGAGTGACTGCTAGTGATGTCCCTGCTATGGTTAGTGTGCCCCAGTCCATTGGAATGCTAACAACAGCAATAAAAATCGGGATCATGAATATTCGAATAACGGTTAATTTATTTGGTAAGTTCAATGCCTGTTGCCCCTCTCTTTTCCTACTCATTTTACGTTATCTCATAGAAGGTGTCACGAAAAAAGGTTTTTTCCCCTTATTTAATGTTTAAGTAAATGAAAGAAACTCTCAATAAATAAGTGAGAAAAACACAGGAAATGATCATTCATTGTTCATCACCTATTTTTCTCACTCATTTCTATCTATAAAATCGTTTTATTGCGGTTGTTGTGACTGTGCGGATTGTTCTGGTTGTGATTGTGCATAAGCCAGAGTCATATTGATATTTCTTAGTCCAATTCCTGTATTGTTCGGGTTGAACTCTGCTTTTTGTCCATCTAATTTGAATTCCATATATTCAGAAGCACCTAAGCTAACAACAACTTGCGCCGTTCCTGCTGGAATTTCAACAGATTTAGGTTGTCCAGGCTGAATCGTTTCTTGATAAAAATAGCCGTTATCATTATTAGCGGCTGTTGCAATATAAACACCCACCCAACAAGGTCCCGTCAAAGCATTAAATTCAAGCTTAGCAGGAGAAGCTAAATTAGTCGCATTCATATTCACCGTTGGACCAGACTCACTAACAAAACTGACTTCTGCAGGTGCTTTCGGTTCTGATGAAGAACTTGAGCTTGAAGACTCCGTTGTACTTGATGCAGGAGCTTGGCTTGACGCAGAACTCGATGTTGACTCAGATTCTCTAATGATTTCAGAAGCTGGCGGCTGAATCATCGGGCTTGTTTGCCGATCTTGCCATGTAATATAAAAAACAACAATTGCAATTGCTAATCCAATCAAAGAAAAAATAATCGCAGGCAAACTACGCATAAAACGTTTAGTTTGGCTATTTTCATCGTACATTTGGGTTCTTGATTCATCCAAGGTTTGATATTGAATCGCTGTTTCTATGTCTTCTGGTTCTTCTATTCCATCATAAATCTCTACTAACTCGTTGCCGTCTAATCCAACTGCGCTTGCATATTGACGAATAAACGCACGTACATAAAATGTTCCTGGCATAGAATCAAAATCATTCTCTTCGATGGCTATTAAATAGCGCTTTTGTGTTTTAGTAATTTGCTGCAATTCGTCTAATGACATATTACGTTGCAGTCGTGCATCTCTTAATTTTTTTCCAATATTTACGCTGGCCACTCGTCCATCTTCTCCAGTCTTTCTAATTTATCAGTTTAGCTTGATTGAATCAAGCTGTTATTACAGTAATCATGTTTCTCTCTTAATCTAGTTTTCTTTAGCTATCATTAGTTTATGTAAAACCTTTGAGTAAAAAATAACCGATCTTCTAATAGTCAATTGCTCAAAATGCTGGAAGATTTACTTTACTTAACTTATCTAAGCATACCATAAAAAATTCCCGCTGAGGATAACATTTTTGAAAGTTTGTCACTAAATATCGGACTTTTTTTGATTCTGATAATAGTAGCTTGAGCAAGTCCTGAATCCTTAGCTAAAACTTAGGACTAATCATTCAACTACTTGCTCTCACATACTATTCAATCTACTTTTTAGGATACATAAAAAAGCGGCTTAACCCATCTTGATTAATCAACGTTTGTGCCAAATTTTTCACATCAGATAATTGGACACTTTCAATCACTTCTGGTGTGTCAAACAAGGTTGTTTCTCCATAAAGCGATTGTGAAAATTGATTTGCGATATATTCTAGTGAATTTAACGATTGGAAATATTTTCCAATCATCTTTTTCTTCAATAATGACAAGTTTTCTTCGGTTACTTCCAAACTCTCATTAGCTGTCAATAAAATCTCTTCGATCCGTTCAGCTAACACTTCTGGTTGATCACTATCGCCACCAAAATCCGCAAAGTGGAAACTACGGTCCAAATTAAATTCATAGCCGAAACTATCATCCAATAAGCCTTCGTTATACAAATTCAAGTAATTTTGTGACGTATTGCCAAATAACAATTGGAACAATAAATTAGCTGTTGTTTTATATTTTAGTAATTCTTTTCCATCTGTTGGAACTTCATCCAAGCCTTTTAAACCTACAATGACTTTAGAACGGCTGATGGTCATTTCCAAAGAGCTTTCTTTAATGATATCTGCAGCTGTTTCTTTAGGAAAATGACGTTTGATCGGTTCAGCTTTCGTAAAGGTTTTAGCTGCTTGATTATCACGGATAAAAGTCATCATAGCTTCCGGATCCATCTTGCCGACAACAAATAACGTCATGTTACTAGGGTGGTAGAAGGTATTGTAGCAAGTATACAAATCTTTTGCAGTGATTTCACCAATACTTTCCACCGTTCCCGCAATATCAATATGCAACGGATGTTTTGGATAAAGATTGCCTAGTGTCCCAAAAAATAAGCGCCAGTTAGAATCATCTAAATACATTTGGATCTCTTGTCCGATGATTCCTTTTTCTTTATCTACTGTTTCTTTGGTAAAGTAAGGTTCTTGAACAAAATTAATCAAAGTTTCCAAGTTTTTTTCTACTTGGTCAGTCGTTGAAAATAAGTAGCTTGTCTTCGTAAAACTTGTAAAAGCGTTCGCCGAAGCTCCTTGGCGACCAAATTGTTGGAAAACATCACCATCTTCTTTTTCAAACATTTTATGTTCTAAAAAATGGGCGATCCCATCTGGTACTTTTACGAAATCTTTTTCACCGATCGGCACAAATTCATTGTCGATCGAGCCATAATTAGTCGTAAACAAGCCATACGTTTTGTTGTATTCTGCTTTAGGCAACAAATAAACAGTTAAGCCGTTTTCTAGGACTTCTGTATATAGGACTTCGTTGATTTGCGGATATTCTTTTTTATGCATCGGCTTTTTCTCCTTCCAAAAAGAAAATGGCTTGTAATTGCACTAACTTAGCAACTCGCTGAACATCAGCTAATGTGACAGCTTCCATCCGGCGGATCCATTCATCATCTTTTAAACGAAGGTGCGGAATCAAATCGTTCAAATATTCATTCTCTAAAACAGCTCCCGCATTATCTAAAGACAGTAAATATTGATTTTTCAGCATAGCTTTCGTTTGTTCAATCTCTAAATCAGTCACGTTTCCTTGACGGATATTTTCTAGTTCTACAGAAATCAAGCGTAAAACTTGGTTACGATTTTTGCCGTCAATACCTGTTTGAACACTTAAAAACCCTCGGAAAGTGTCAATACTGCTTGATGCATAATAAGCTAAATTTTCTTTTTCACGGACATTCATAAATAATTTAGAATGAGGGAATCCACCAAACACACCATTGAAGATCTGCAAGGCAAAATAGTTTTCATCCCCATAATACACGTCGGTATGATAGCCTAAGTTTAATTTGGACTGCGCTAACGTTTCTTGTTCTGAACGTTCTTCGATCACATTTCGTGATGGCTGCGTATAGAAAATATCTGCAATACCAGCAGCACGGTCCTCAAATGGTAACTTGCTGAATAATGCTGTAACTTGTGCTTCATCCACATCACCAAGAACAAAAATATCCACTTGATCTTCTTGTAGCATTTGTTGATGATAAGCAGCGATCGTTTCAGCCGTTTCAGCTTCTAAATCAGCAATAATTCCGAAACTCGGGATTTTTTGATCGTCAGAACGACCAAAATATAGATTTTGTAAAGCTAATGAAGAATAGACTTGCTTATCCTCTGAAATACTTTCATAGTAAGCTTTTAAATTTTCTTTCTCCCGTTGAAACGTTTCTGCTTCAAACTTCCCGTCAATAATATTAGGGTAAAATAGGATTTCTTTCACAAAGTCAGCAGCGTCTGCTAAAACATGACTGTTGTCTAAATACTTATCATTGACCAAGTTCATTGAAAGGTTCAACCAGTGTAAATTGCCTTTTTTGTTGACATTGATCCCAAAGCTAGCTCCGTACAATTCAGCTAATTTTTCACTAAGCTTCACTTGATCTGGGTAATTTAAGCTATTTGTTTCCAGTAAACTGGACAAAAGCGTCCGTTTCGTAATCGTTTCTTTATTCAAACGCGTATTAAAACGAACTAAAATACGCACCGTTTTATATTTTTCTGTTGGAACAACATGTAAGTTGACTCCTTGTGCTAATGTGATCGGCATCTTGTCAGCTCCTCTTTGCTCTTCATCATAATAAAGCCTGATATAAAATACAATCATCCGGCCATTTTTAAATGTTTTTTTAAGATTTTCTACATCCATTTAATTATAGCACAGCTCAACTGTCTTTCCTTGTGGTAAGAGTCTTTCATTTCAATTTTTTTTATTTTTTCTGTATACTGGATTTGAGAAAGGGAGGTTAGACTTATGATCAAAGAATTTAAAGAATTTATTATGCGTGGAAATGTGCTTGATTTAGCAGTTGGGGTTGTGATTGGTTCTGCTTTTACAGCGATCGTGACACAAATCGTTAATGGTTTGATTACACCACTCGTTAGCTTAGTCTTCGTATTGACTACTGGAGAAAAAAGCGCAGACGATGCACTCGGTGCATTAGTTTTTCATGTGAAAGGCGTAGCGTTCAACATTGGCGATGTCATTAGTGCACTTATTACATTTTTAATTACCGCTTTTGTTTTGTTCCTGATTGTCAAAGCTGTTAACAAAATGAAGAAAACACCAGAAGCTGCAGAAGAAGAAGAAGTCAGTGGTCCTACAACAGATGACTTATTAGAACAAATCCGTGATTTGTTAGCGGCGCAAAATACTACGAAAGCAACTGGTGTCATGAAAGAAACTACTGAAAACAATAAAGAGTAACGTTGATCAATACAAACAAACTTAACTTTTTCTATAAGTGCTCTCGCATTTTGCGGTTGCAATTGAATTTAAAGGTAAGTTAATTCGCTCGAGTTATCTTTTTATTAGGCGTACTTTGGCTTGGATATTTATATGTAACTGAGTTTAATAATCCACAGTTTTAGTTGCTATTTTAATAAAAAAAGTTGATCTTCATAAAATTGAAAATCAACTTTTTTTATTTAGCTTTTCCTCATATCTACATGAGGGATATTATCTTCTAGGTACACTTCAGAAATCTCTTCAAACCCAAAAGCACCATAAAAATCTGTAAGGTGCGCTTGAGCCCCAATGATTATTGGTCGCTCTGGATAATTATCTTTTATTACTTTTAATGTTTCTTCCAGAAGCTTATTCCCTAATTTTTTCCCACGATAAACTGGATTGATCAATACTCTGCCAAAGGTCACTGTATCACCTTTATCAATGATTCGGGTATAACCAACAATTTCTGATCCTTCTTGTAACCAAGTATGCCATGCTTGTTCATCCGCATCATCCACCTCTTGATAAGGACAATTTTGTTCAACTACAAAAACAGCAATTCTCAGTTTGACTATTTCAAAAAATTCTTTCGTCGTTAGTTCTGTAAACTTTTTCGCGTGATAATCCATCCCGTAACCTCCCTGATTAAACGAATAATTGGATCCCATTCCATAAATTTAATAACAATACTAGTAGAATCACTACTTGGTAAACTTGCGTTACACGTTCAGATGAAATTTTCCCACTGATCAACGCCCCCACAAAACCGCCCACAATAGCCGCAGGTATCACATACAATAAAATCGATAGATCAAAGCGCTCAAAACCAGTAACTTGTGCGATCGTTACTAATTTTGCTGCCTGTGAAAAGAAAATCGTTACGATCGAATAAACAGTGGCTTCTTTGATCGGGATGCCAAAACACAGCATCAATAAAGCCACATTGATCGGTCCGCCACCGATTCCTAATAAAGTGGAAGTAAATCCTAAAAACAACCCAACTATCACATACCAAACAGGGTGTGATAGCTCTAATGACCGTTCATTACCGATTTTTGTATAGAAATAAGCAAACAACAACGTCACAATCGTCAGTATGATTTGAACTAACTGAACATATTTTTCATCAGAAAAGAGCCGCAATAATGACTCAAACACTGTATTTCCTGAAATCCCACCAACTACAGAACCTAAAGATACAAATACCGCAATTGGAATTTGCAACTTCAATCCATTTTTCAGCTGCCTCATCGTTGAAACAATTGACATCGTAAAAACAGCCACACTGGAATAAAAGGAAATCGCTGCCAGCGAATGAAAATGTAGTGTATCCAACACAGGCTTGATGATGACGCCACCGCCCATTCCAGAAATTGCGCCAACCGTATTCGCTAAAATAATGACAATAAAATAAATGATTCCGATATACACAGTTTTTCATCTCCTAGAAATAATCAATTTTTCCTTAAGCTTTTCTTCGTCTAGCAAAATCGACAAATTTAAATTTATCTAATCTATGTCTGGATTCTGTGTATTCAAAACAACGTGTATCTTCTAAACTTACCACACTACGTACAACCACTACATGGGTATCCCCTTGGATGTCCATCAAATTTTGGTCAGCTTCTGTCACAGCTTCGACTGTAATCTCTTTTTGAGCATAGCTGATTGCTAAACCTAAATCGTTTTCAAAATAATCATAAATTGAATCAGCCGCACGCTCTTTAGGCAAGACTTCGATGATTTCTTTTAATAAATAATCGATATCAATAATAACCACTTCTCCATCGATCTCTCGTTGTCTAACTAATCGCCAAACAGCAGCGCCTTTTTTCCAACCTGTCAAACGTGCTAAAGCTTCACTGACCTGCGCTTCTTGTAGTTCCACAACTCTCGTTACACTATGGATTTGCTGTGCACTTTGTAATTCTTTATAGCTGATCACACCAGAAATCGGCAAATCAAACTTACGAACATTCAAAACAATCGAACCTTTGCCTTGTTTCTTTTGAATATAACCAGCATTGATCAGTAAATTTAAGGCTTTACGTATAGTTTCACGCGAAACTGAATATTGTTCAACCAATTGATTTTCACTTGGAAGTAATGTTCCTGGTTGATATTTACCTTCTAAAATCCCTTTTTCAAGCTCTAAAAATATATCATGAAACTTATTCATGTCCATCCCTCCACCCTAGGATACTCAAAGAAAATGATAGCATATTCTCGCCTAAAAAAATAGCATTCTCAATAAGTAAGCATTGAATCCACACCAATTCTTTTTGACCTCAACACTTGTATTTACAAGCAATCCATACTATAATGTAAACGAAAACACAAACATGTCTATACAAGTTGAAATAAATTTTAGTTAGGAGTATTAAAATGAATTTTTTATCCCTTACACTTAAGCCAAACGCTTTACATGTTCAAGCAAAAGATCAGCAGCATTCACTCTTAGAGCAAACACTCGCCTTTTCTGATTTTAAATTTCCCCAAACGGGAGAAGTCCTAGCTGCACAAATCAAAGAAAAATTTCCAACTGTGGCAGGAGCTATTTTTAATGCTATCACTCCTGAATTTTATACTGAAAACAAACAAGTATCATCATTAAATGCTGGCCTTGAGAATCTTACTAAACAGTTTTCAGAATTATTAAATATCCCGATCCTAACAGCCTCACAAGTGAGCCAAGAGACTGATTTAGTCGCAGCATTCAAAAAGAAAGCCGATTATTTAACCTGGAATCTAGATTATTTTGGTTATACACCAGGCAAAGAAGAATATTCTGTTGAATCATTATTGACTATCGGCAATGGTTTTATGGGTTTACGCGGCACAATACCTGAAATGACTCTATCCAAAGACCATTATCCCGCTACTTACGTCGCAGGACTCTATAATGAAGAAACGTCCGAAGTCGCAGGTCAAATCGTTGAAAATGAAGATTTTGTCAACACACCGAATAATCAATATTTTAGTATTCAGGTAGCTGGAACAGATGAATGGCTACATTTAGAAACTGCCACTTTGCACTATTTACATCGAAATTTAGACCTAAAAACAGGTTTGTTCACTTCTCACATGATTATTGAAGACTCACATCAACATCAATTAAAAATTACTGCACAGAAAATTGTCAATATGGCGCAAAAAAATCATTATAGTATCCGCTATTCGATTCAACCATTGAACTTTTCTAAAAAAATCATAGTCAAAACAACAACTGATGGCTCAGTCTACAATTACAACGTAGAACGCTATCGTAATTTAACTGCAAAGCACTTCCACATTACACAGTTACTTGCAGAAAAAAATAAATCAATGATTGAGATCGAAACCAATCAATCAAAAATAAACGTTCGACAAATTGCTACTATTACAGGTGATTTTTTTGATACAGCTGCTATCAAAAATACTATTTGTAAAGAAAGCATCGAGCAAACGATTCCTTTTACTGCCAAAGAAAATAACATCTACACGCTTGAAAAGCATGTTCAGGTCACAGCTTCAATAGCCGAACAAAGTTGGGAAAATCCCCCTTCACTGGTGACTTCTTTTGACAGAGAATTTGCTGAAAGTAAGAGTGCTTGGGAAACCTTATGGAAAAAATCAGATATTCAAATTTCAGAGGATCTAATGTCACAAAAATTATTGCGAATCCACGCCTATCATTTATTAGTCTCTGCCTCTCCGTTTAATAACAATGATTTAGATGTTTCTGTAACAGCTCGTGGCTTGCACGGCGAAGCTTATCGCGGTCATATCTTCTGGGATGAGATTTTTATCTTGCCCTTTTATATCCTTCATTTCCCAGAAACAGCGAAGCAGCTTTTAATGTATCGCTATAACCGGTTAGGGAAAGCGAAAGAAAATGCTCGTGACAATCATTATGAAGGAGCTATGTATCCTTGGCAGTCTGGCTTGGATGGTAGTGAGGATACACAAAAACTACACTTGAATCCGTTAAATGGTGAATGGGGTGAAGATCATAGTGTTCTTCAACGTCACGTCTCATTAGCAATTGCTTACAATGTCTGGATGTACTGGAATAATTCTGGTGATGATTGCTTTATCAAAGAGTATGGTGCAGAAATGTTGTTAGAGATCGCTAATTTCTGGCGTAGTGCAGCAACTTGGGATGAAACAACACAACGGTACTCAATCGCTAACGTCATGGGTCCAGATGAATTTCATGAAGCGTATCCTAACAGCACTGAAAGCGGCTTAAAAAACAACGCTTATACAAACTTGATGGTTGTTTGGTTATTTGAAGAATTGGAAAACATCCTTTCACTATTAAATACGCAAGAAAAAACAGAATTATTTTCTAAAACAGGAATCACGCAAGAAATTTTGAAACAAATGAATGACATTCGCAAACGACTATCGATTGAAGTCAACGATGAAGGCATCATCGCCCAATACGAAGGGTATTTTGATCTAAAAGAAATCGACTGGGAACAAGCGAAAGAAAAGTACGGCAATATTTATCGCATGGATCGTATCTTAAAAGCTGAAGGTCAATCGCCCGATGATTACAAAGTTTCTAAACAAGCAGATACGTTAATGCTGTTTTATAATTTAAATAAAGAAAAAATCGATGAGATATTAGAGGAACTTGGGTACGATTTACCTGAAGATTATCTTGAAAAAAATCTATTATACTATTTAAACAGAACGTCTCATGGTTCAACCTTATCCAGAATCGTCCATGCGCAATTAGCCGAAGAAGTTGCCTTTCATGATCTATCTTGGAAATTGTATCAAGAAGCTTTATACTCTGATTATCAAGATATTCAAGGAGGGACAACAGCTGAAGGGATCCATACTGGTGTAATGGCTGCTACAATTTATGTTACCTTAACGACTTATGCTGGGGTCGATATTAAGAAGCAACAACTAACGATCCAACCTAACTTACCAAAAAAATGGACTGACATGCGCTTTAATCTTGACCACAAAGGGGTTCACTATCAGTTAACTATTTCAAAAAACACCGTTCAAATTTGTTCTTCACAGGACACAACGGTAATGGTTAAAAATCACCCTTACCAATTAACAGCAGATGAAGAAAAAGTGATTACTTATTAACGATCAGACAGGAGCATACACATGAAAAAAGGATTTATTTTTGACTTAGATGGTGTTATTACAGATACTGCAAAATTCCACTATATTGCTTGGAAAAACTTAGCCGCAACATTAGGTATCACGATCGATGAAACCTTCAACGAAACTTTAAAAGGCATCAGCCGAATGGATTCTTTGGATAAAATTTTAGCTTATGGACACAAGGAAAATGCATTTACTACTACAGAGAAAGAAACATTGGCTCAAAAGAAAAACGATGAGTATGTTAAACTTTTGGCCGATCTTTCTGAAGCAGACTTACTGCCAGGTGTTCACGATTTTCTAGTCCAAGCAAAAGAACAGACTATTCCTTGCTCGATTGCATCAGCCTCAAAAAATGCTCCTATGATTTTAGATAAATTAGGTGTTCTTGAGTTCTTCGGACATATTGTTGACCCCGAAACACTGACAAAAGGAAAACCTGATCCGGAAATATTTATCAAGGCTGCTAAAAGTATCGGTGTCGAACCGAAAGATGCTATAGGTTTTGAAGACGCCCAAGCAGGTATTGAAGGAATCAAAGCTGCCGGAATGTATGCAGTTGGACTTTCTGCGACAGAAACTTTAATTGGTGCTGATTTGCAAGTTGCTTCAATGACTGAATTAGATGTAGAACAATTGATTAACCAATAAAAGGAAACAGGAAACGGCGATAAAAACATTCGCTGTTTCCTGTTTTTTATGATGCTGTTAAAACCACTTTTTTCCATTTGCGAATCTTTGTCCGAAAGTTGGTAAATGGTGCCACTGTATTGATATGGACCCATTTATAAACTGGCCACATGGCTTTTGTTGTCGCCCAATTTCGTTGACCTGGCTCAAATAACTCCTCATCAGAAAGTGACTCTAACCATATGTAAAGCTCATTGACAGACTCACTCAGCATGACTCTTTGTTCAGCAATACTATACTGACCATATTTTTCATAGAAAGACTGATACAACCCACCAAGATTATTCCATTTATAACCTGGTGCGGGTGTCTCTACTGTTTTGCCAGCCTGTTCCTCTTTTTCCCATTGCAAAATCAAATTCACCCAACCAAGCTGATAAGATAAATTTTCAGAAGGTGTCTTATCTACCTCTTCAATTCGTTTATCTTTTAACGTTTCAGAGACTTGTTCAAACTCCGCATCATATTTCTCATATCTTTTTTTAATTTCAGCGATCAATTCCTGTTTATTTTTGTATGTACGCATAATTGCACTCCTTTCATGTCATCCTCTGATTCTATTTTAAACCTTACCATAATGTTAAAGTCAAGCATGCAGACGCACATAAAAAATAGTATACTAATAAAAACTGACGCACTCTTTTAAGGAGCAAAACTATGTTTAAAATCAGCGAATTCTCTCAACTAACAAACATCAGTCCACGTATGCTCAGACATTATGACAAACTGGATTTGTTAAAACCCGAGATCGTCCACCAAGACAATAATTATCGTTATTATACAGCAGAACAAATCAATCAAGCGAATCGAATCCTTTCACTTAAAAACGTTGGCATCCCGCTAAAAGAAATCAAAACACTTTTAGAGAATAAGCACGACCAAACAAATTACTTAGCCAATCATCGAAAACGACTTGAAACTGAATTAGCGGAAAAAAAGCTGCAACTTGCTTACCTAAACTGGCTGGAAGAAAAAAAGAAGTCTCCAGAGAAAACAGGAATGAATTATCCCATCGAAACAAAAAAAATGAACGACCTGCTCGTTCTTACTTATCGGCAAAACGTAACTTCTTACTATGAAGAAGAGCAACTTTGGCAACAACTTTTTACTACTATACGAAGTGAGGATCTGTCTACACTAGGTCAATCAATCGCCGTTTTTCATCAGGCTACTTCGAAGAATATTGACATCGAAGTTATGGTTAGTATTCCAGAATCGCTTAAACACATCTATCCAGACACTAAAACCTTCTCTCCAGGATTGATTGCTTCTGTTGTAACAAACGGCTCTTACGCTTCTATGCCGATTATTCATGCCGATATGGACAACTGGCTGAAAGTGAATGAGTACGCACTTTCTGGCAATGTCTTTAACATTTATCACTCTAGCCCTGCAAATGAGGATCGGGAAGAATATTATATTACAGAGGTTTGTTATCCCATCGAAAAACCATTCAACCAACACTAATATTTATCTTTCTTTTTGTTTATATTTTACTATTTTCAGTTTGTAATCAATATATAGTGATAGTTAATATGGATAAACAAATGGAGGAAAATAAACTTGGAATAATGGAATAAAAAGTGGCATGTTGGTCTAATGATACTTCCAGCAGACTTAAGGCATATCTATGGGAGGGATAAAAAATGGTAGAGCAGATTCGACTCGTTTATCAGACATTTATGAACATTCTCTATGTACTATTAGACCCGCTTTTAGCAGGTCTCGTTCTTTATTGTATCCTTTCAATCAATCGACTAAAAAAAGAACTAGCTACATTAAAACATAAAATAAATCAGCTGGATAAAAACGGAGTAAAAGCACATGAGAAACTAATTCTCATGCGCTTTTTTTCTATAAAAATCAGCTACTACTTTACCAGTCCCTTTAAGACTGTTTTGACTACTTTAAATTCTTCATCCAAAAGAATCAAATCAGCATCGTACCCTACCGCAATTTTACCTATTTTCTTCTCTCCTAAAATAACAGCAGGCGTCGTTGCGCCCATTTTAATGGCATCGTCTAACGGAATACCCATTTCTACACTTAGTTTAAGTGCTTCATTCATTGTGACTGTGCTGGATGCTAACGTGCCATCCTTTAAGCGTGCAACGCCCTTTTCAACAGTAACATAATGCCCGCCAAATTCATATGCGCCATCGCCAACACCCATAGCTTGCAAAGCATCTGTAATCAACACCATAGCATCTGCTCCTTTTATTTTGTGTACTAAACGGACAATGCCAGGATGTAAATGAATTCCGTCAACAATTGCTTGAACACTCACACTATCATTTTCAAGTGCTGCAGTAACCACCCCAGGGGCACGATGATGAATCGGCGGCATTGCGTTGAAGCAGTGAGTAATGTGTGTCGCACCATGTTGAAAAGCCGTTTGCGCTTCTTCATAGGTTGCATCAGAGTGAGCAATCGCAATGACAACATTTTTCTTTTTTAAGTAAGTGATCAGTTCCAAACAACCGGGTAACTCTGGTGCCACTGTAACCATTTTGATCAAGTCGCCCGCCCGTTCAAGAATAGTCGCCATTTCGTTTAAATCAGGATTTCTCAAATACTTAGGATCTTGCATCCCTTTTCTTTTCACATTTAAATACGGACCTTCTAAGTGAATCCCTAAAATTTTTGCCCCTGCTTCATGTCCGATCACTTCTTTCGTACGATCGATCATGGTCAACAAGGCTTCTAAAGAAGACGTGACTGAAGTGACTAAAAAGCCTGTACAACCTGTTTCTAAGCATTTTTTCGATACTTCTTGAATACTTTTTGTCGTGCCATCCATCATATCAAAATTATTCGCACCATGAATATGGACATCGATCATACCTGGAATCAATAGCTGACGTTGTCCATCCAACTGTTGCTCTGTGGCTTCTTTAGCAAAGACTTGTTTGTCAGAGAGTTCGATCCTTGCAATTGTTTCATTTTCAATTAGAATATCAACAACTTCTAGGCCTGTTTCATTGCTTATCGTTACATTTTGGATTACTGTTTTCATTTTTTTCCACCCTTTACAAGCATAATTTTGACATCAGCTTCACTTAGCTGCGCGGTGATCGTTTCTGGTAGTGGTTTGTCTGTAATGATCAAATCGATATCTGAGAAATCTAATTTAAAGTTGGATGTATTTCTAACTTTAGAACTGTCGAGCAAAACACACGTCCGTTTGGCATTTTTGATGATAGTTTGTTTTAATTCAATATCTTCTAATTCCGAATAAAATAGTCCCGTTTCATTGATGCCGGATGCGCCAATAAACGCAATGTCAAAGTAGAAATTAGCTAATTGCGTAATGAGCGATGTTCCATGCAGTAAATGAGAGTTAGCATTGAAATAACCTCCAAGCAAATAAACCTCTTGTTGAGCATTTACTTGCGTTGCCGATATCGCATTGTCGATCGAATTTGTAACGATTAGCACATTTTCTTTGGTGAGCTCTTTTGCAATAAATTGCACCGTCGTTGAAACATCTAACCAAATCGTTTGATCTGTCGAAATTTGCTGGACTGCTTCATGAGCAATTAGTTGTTTTTCTTGGCTATTGATCACTAAACGCTTAGAATAATCTTCGATTTTTGTTTTGATAATTGGCAATGTAATACCGCCACGATATCTTTCTGCTAACCCATCATTGACAATCAATAAGATATCTCGGCGAATACTATCTTTAGAGATTTGGAAATAATCGGCTAGTTCAGTTGCATCTAACTTTTCTTTTTCTTGCAGTAACTCTAAAATTTTAGCGATACGTTCTTTTTGATTCATAAGCTACCTCCTAATTTAAAAGCGTAGCGGGCTCGTTCAACTCTGACAGAAAAATAGGAAATTCTAACTGAGGTGCTTTTTGCCTCATTTAGAATTTATCTTTTTTCCGAAGAGTTAGCCCGCGGAGCTAGATAACTTTAAAAGCACAGCGGGCTCGTTCAACTCTGACAGAAAAATAGGAAATTCTAACTGAGGTGCTTTTTGCCTCATTTAGAATTTATCTTTTTTCCGAAGAGTTGGCTCGCAAAGCTGAATAACTTTATTTTGAGTATAGCAAATAAAATCATTTTTGCATATTAACAAGTTTTTCACTGACATTTTTTAAGTTTTTATAAGCGTAAATAAAAAAGACTTCTAAATAGACAGTCTTTTCATCTCTATATTCATTTGACGATCGATCCTATAAAAATTGGGTTGACTGTAAACATACACAAAATCATATTGTCTACCCGTCTGATTTCGATAGATATGTTTTGCGAGTTGCTCGATACTTTTTTCATCTTCCCCAAATACAAAAATAAATAAGTTATTTTCTTGATATAGCTTATAGTTGCCACTTTGCAGTTTTTCCACTTTATTATCGTAAGCTTCGATCAAGTTGAACAATGAGTGCCAATTTGCGATTGAAATAGCGATTGCTTTTTTAGCACTATCTGGTAATGGCAAATTGATTCTAAGGACATCATTTCCATATCTTTCTTTAATACTTTCAAGGATTTGTCCATCATTATGTACATTGATTCCATTAAGATCTAATGCTTTCAAAACACTTTCTTTTAATGATTGAGTAACTTCTACACCAATGTTTTGCTTGGGATTTTGAATATCTGGTTTATCTAAAAGAATTGCTGCTTGGTATTTTTCAGGGTCTGCTTCTCTAAGAATCTCCAGCGCTTTACGTTCATCTGGACGTTCCATTTTCGTCATGTGGTTGCTCCTGTCTGTGACAATTTATAAACACAGTATACTATATTTTGCAATAAAAAATGGCAATGGAACGACAAAAAGATTAAAGAAAAAATACATCCATTGATGAATTTCTCCTCTAATCTATCTAACCAGGTATTTTTATTTTGGCATTACATCAGCCGGAATCGCTGATTGATACTTTTTACCGCCAACAGTGGCAAAGTGTTCTGCTTTTGCTTTTGCAACTAGTTCTGGATTAGTCAACAAGTCATACGCAGTTGTAGCAATCGTTTTACCGGCTGCTAACAATCCTTTATGTGCTACTGATGATTTGCCATTTGCCACCCATTGCCATGAATGAGGCGGTGTTCCTTGAGGTTCACATCCAATCAACACTTGAGCTGTTGGACAAACCCAGCTAACATCACCCACATCTGTAGAACCAGAAGTCGCATCTGTAAAGAACAATGGTGCGATTTGATCCAAGACTGGCATCGTTCCAAGACGTTCGATCTCTTCTTCGCTAGCTGTTGGATTACTTTGTCTCGCTCTAGCTACTAAACCTGCTTTGGTTGCATCATTCAAGCTATCGTAATATCTTTGGCTATATTCTTGATCTTCTTGTGTTAAATTCATATTTCCGAATTCTATTAAGTTTTCATACATAGCAGTTGTTACTGCTTGATTTGGTAAATAGTTGGCACAAGCTGAATCAAATACGATCTCAAGCTCTGTTTCTGTCATTAAAGCTGCACCTTCGGCAATTTTATTCACACGTTTGTAGATTTCTTCTGCTTGTTCTATTTTTGGTGCGCGGATAAAGTAGTATAAGCTTGAAGTTGGCTGAACCACATTGGCAGACTCACCGCCAGCATCCATAAATGCGTAGTGAACACGACCTTCATCAATGATATGTTCACGTAAAAATTGTACGCCAATATTCATCAATTCTGCTGCATCTAATGCGCTGCGGCCTTGTTCAGGAGCGGCTGCTGCATGAGCAGATATCCCTTTAAAGTTATAATAGATTTGATAAACAGCTAAACTACTCAAGCCCCAAGCCATACTTGTATCCATTGGATGCCATGAAAGAGCAACGTCCAAACAATCAAATACGCCATCTCGAGCCATGAACGCTTTACCGTAGCCACTTTCTTCAGCTGGACAACCAAATAATTTAATTGTTCCCGTTAATTTTTCTTGTTCCATCAAATCTTTAACACCGACAGCCCCCGCTAAAGCACCTGTCCCTAATAAATTATGACCACAGCCATGGCCATTGCCCCCGTCATTTTCAGCCTTTTGTTCACCTAGATCAGCGACTTGACTTAGATTTCCTAGCGCATCATATTCTGCTAGAATCCCAATAACAGGATTGCCACTGCCATACGTTGCAACAAAAGAATGTTCCATATTGGCAACGCCTTTCTCAATTGAAAAGCCTTCTTTTTCTAAAATTTCCAAAAAGGGTTTTACAGATTCAGTTGTCGCAAATCTCGTCTCCGGTGTGCCCCAAATCTGATCTGCCGCTGTGATAAATTGGTCTTTCTTTGCATCGATTAATTGTGAAATTTGTTGTTTTGCATCCATTCTTATGTTCTTCCTTTCTTTGTTTTCATTGATTTTTATTATTTTAATTAGCGATCGATTCCAAATAATTCTTTCGCGATGCGTTTCCCTGTTTTAGTTCCTGCTAGCCCGCCAATACCAGTTTCTCGAATATCAGCTGGCATACTGCGACCAACGCGATACATTGTTTCAACTACTTCATCTGCTGGAATTTCACTTACGATCCCTGCCAATGCCATTTCTGCTGCACTGATTGCATTAGAAGTGCCACCAGCATTTCGTTTGATACAGGGGATTTCGACTAAACCTGCAACAGGATCGCAAGCCAACCCAATCAGATTGTTCAACGCAATAGCAAAGGCTTGACTGGCCTGTTCAGGAGTGCCGCCAGCCATTTCGACTAAAGCCGCAGCAGCCATCCCTGAGGCCGAACCGATCTCAGCCTGACAACCACCTTCCGCACCTGAAATCATCGCATTATTAGCTGTCACAAAACCAAAAGCCGCAGCTGTAAATAAAAAGTGCAGCATTTCTTCACGTGTCGAGCCAAATTTCTCACTAAAAGCTAGTAAAACACCAGGAACAACGCCTGCTGAACCTGCTGTGGGCGTGGCACAAATCATCCCCATTGCCGCATTTACTTCATTGGTCGCCACAGCATAACATAACGCTTTAACAAAAATATCATCGGTCAACACATTTTTCTTCTCTATATATGCTTGTAGTTTTTTTGCATCGTAACCTGTTAAACCGGAATGTGAACGAACCCCTTGAATTCCCTTAACACTAGCAGCTTCCATTGTTTCTAAGTTCAACCTCATCTGATTCATGATCTCCGTTCTAGTTCGGCCAGATGTTTCTATTTCCTGAGCGATCATGATTTCAGATATGGTGCACTGATTGTCTTGTGCTCTTTGTACGAGCTCTTCAATTGATTCAAACAAAAAATTCACGTCCTCTATTTTAGCCGGTCGTAGGCATTACTGCTGTTATTCCCGGTATTTCTCTAATTTTTGCTACTAACTTTTGACTGATATCACTAAGTGTTTCAACAAAGAAAACTGTTTCTTTATTTAATTGCTGAACTTCTACAAAAGCAGGACTTTCTAAAGCATCCTCCACACATGGAAGGGCTGACTTTTGATTGATGGTAAAGACTAAGCCATTCCCTTGATCTTGATTCAGCAAAGTGGAATAATGATTGATTTCAGTTAATTGGATACTGCCCCCACCAATTGAAATAGCCGTCAAATTCAATTTTTCTTGTTCATCGATCAGCTCTAAATTGACCGTATTGGCATGCGCTGTTTCCTTGGTGCTAACTAAAAATTCAATCACAACCCCTTGTTTTTCCGCAATTTCGATTGCATCTGGGATACGCTTATCATGGGTTTCAAAGCCTAAAACACCTGCAACAATCGCAACAGCCGTACCATGTCCTTTATACGTTTCAGCAAATGAGCCAAAAAATGTTACGATCAATTTTTTGGGTGTGTGTTTATATAGCTCTCTTGCCATATTTCCGATCCTGACCGCTCCAGCGGTGTGAGAGCTGGAGGGACCGACCATGATTGGACCGATAATATCAAAGGCACTTTTGTATTTAAATTTTTTGTCTGACATTACGCTTCTTTTTTCACTCCTAATACACAAAGTCCGCATAGCAGACTGGCTACTGCCATAAAGCCGAATGCTAACGTAAATGAACCGCCTGCAGCTTTAATCAGTTGTCCTAAAATCATCGGTGCTAAGAAACCGCCTAAGGTTCCACCAGTGTTGATGATACCGATAGAAGAACCAATGATCGATGGATCCATGATTTTGTGTGGCCATGTGAAGATCGCTGTAAAGGCACTAACTGAAACCATACTTACTGCAATCAAACAGATCATTGATAATACTAAATTATTTGAAGCGACAAACGCTGCCACTAGAATCGCTGCTAAGACTGTAGCACTAAGAATAAACATGCGCTCTTTTCCTAAAAACAGTTTAGATAATAATGCCCCTGCAAACATTGTTGCGGCGGTTTGGAAGATAGCATTTACCGCTAGTAAATAACCAATTGTTTTAATATCTAGAGCAAATTTTTGTGCTAAGAAACTTGGTAACCAAGACATATTTCCATATAATAGGAAGTTCAATAACAACATTGCAACAAACAATACCAAGACATTGCGATTGGTGATAACTTGACTAAATTTGATTGCTGGCTTATTGCCTTTTCCAGCATTGGTACTAACAGCTTTACTCGGTACAAAAATTGCAACAAGTACCAACGCTACTGCAAACATTGTCCCCAATGCTAAATACCCATAACGCCAATTGGCATTGATCAAGTTCGTTCCTAAGGTAAAGGCTAAAATTCCACCAATCCCAGATGTTGAAAGAATCAATGATTGAATAAACGTTCTGCGTTCTTGTGGAAAATTATCGGCAATCGATTTTGAACAACTAGGTGGATAACCGCCGTGCCCAAGACCCGCAAAAAAGCGAATGACCATGAATAACATCAAACTACTAACTGCCCCAAATGCGAATGAAAAAATTGAAATAATTGCAAGTGACAACATTAATACTTTTTTGGCACCGATTTTATCCGCTAACCAACCACCAGGTATTTGCATTAGTGAATAGCCTAGGAAGAAGAATGACATGATCATACCTGTTTGTCCGGCATCCAAATGAAACTCTTTGGCGATCGGTAAAACGGCTGTAGAAATCATGCTCTTATCCATGTAAATCATCGAGTACCCAGCCATTAGTGCAAAGATCAACCCAGCACTACTTTTGTTCGTTACTGTTTTTTCAACTTGTGTTTCCATTTTATTCCTCCATTGTTCAAATATAAGAAAACGTTTTCCATGGATTCATTATACGAAACAATTCACAAATAGAAATTACTTTAATTGCTTGATATAGTGTTAATATTTTAAATATGGAGAGAAATAAAAAGGGAAAGCAAAAAAAGAGTAGTCTTTTTTGCTTTCCCTACATTAATTTGCGTTGTTTATTTCCTTTTAATCTCACCTGAGCGACGTTCTTTAATTTCATCTTCTTCAGAGATGTTTTTTTGTTGTTGAGCAACATCGTAGACTCTTGTAGTAGGATCGTGATTAATCCCCCCAGTTCCAGTGTTTACCATTGTTCCCCAGCCTTTTTTAGTAGGCGTTTTCCCTGCTGCTCGCAACTTATCATTTTTTTCTCTGATTCGCTTTTGTTTTGCTCGTCGACGATCATCAAAAAAATCTGAAATTCTATCAATTATTTTCAAGTCACTCTCCCTTTACGGCTATATAAATTCTAATGTAAATATATTCGACAACATATTTATTTACTACTCTCGCTACTTTCATTATACGTCATTTTTAATGGTGATACTATTACTAAACTTTACAAATGCTACGATTTTTTTCAAAATATAAATAAATTAGAATTAAATTGCTCTTAAGAAAAGAGCTATCCTCGTAACATAATCCATCCTTGCGTTGCCTTAAATAATCAAATTGTGTAAATTTACATCTGATCTGATATTTCCGCATAAAGTTCCCTAAATGTTCCTGCTTCATCATAAACAGCTGCGATTTCTTTTAAAAATTCCGTCTCTTTATCTAAACCACCCACATTTGACACAATGGGTAAGTAATCATCTGTGATCGGCATTTCCGTTTCTTTGACTTTTTTTTCATAACCAGCTATTCCAGAAGTGATTTGGTTTTCTGGAATTTTCATGTTCCTACCGATTGCTTCTAGCAATTCTTTTAAATTATTGTTTGGCAGGTTTCCTTTAACTGGAGAAATTTTAACGGTAACGACCTGGGATTTTAAGTAAGCCAGTTTTTGATCTACAGAATAAGCATAGGTTAAAACAACTTCTGAAAAAACTTGCAATTCTTCTCCTCGATAAAATGGATAGATCGTACGAAATTCCAATTCTTTATCTCTCGAAAAAACGGCATATTTTGTTGTTCCTCGTTGTACTGAATGAGAGGTCAACTCTTTTCCTAATATCTTTTTGGTTCTTTCATAATAGCTTGGAATCTCTACTTTGTATTTTTCCTGAAGTATTTTAAAGGCATCCTCTTCTTCATTTATCGTTGAATAATCGGCATCACCAAATGATCGATTTCGTTCATTGAACCAGCTAAGCGTTTGATCCATTTTTGAAAAAGAGGCATAACGATCTGCTTTGCCACAGCCAGTAATACTCAACAACGCAACAAGAATTATTAGTCTTAATAGCTGCTCTTTAGCTCTCATTCTGGCACCACCACTCGAACAGATTCTTTTCCTGGGAAAACGTTTTGCGAGAAATTCAGCTCAACCGTACTTTTATCTAACAACTCATATAGAACAACACTTTCTACCTGCTCTCCCTGTTTTAAGACTTTCGTTTGGGTTGCATCAAGTTCTTTTACATCTATAAAATCACTTGTTTCTGGTAATTTCCCTAATGAAAGTTTTTTACCGTTTTGCGTTACGGTCACGACGTCTTTCCAAACAGAAGGCTGTGCTTTTTCCAGTGTTAAATTGGTAAACGTATAACGAATAGCCAACATTTTTTTTCCGTCTACTTCGGTTAGCTGCCGTACAGCAGTTGTTTCAAATTTTATTTCTTTATTTTCGATCGTAACAATGTCGCCTTCTTCTTTCTGCTGGGCTTCTTGCTCTTTTTTTGCTTCATTTTTGTCAAAAGACGTTTCTTTAAATGTTTCTATAGAAGCATCGATTTGCTCTGAACGTTTCTTATATGAATTGTCATCAGCAGAATAAAATGTTAATTGAACAAAACCATGTTCTGTCCAGATGTAATAAAAATGAGCCCATACACTTTTCTCTTTAAATACTGTGTTTAAAGTATACTTATAAGCTGGAGCATTCCCTACAGTAATTTTTTTCATGTAAATATCTTTTACATTTTTATAGCGGTATCGTTCTTTCAGCTTTTCTCTGGTTTGTTCACCAAATTTTTTTTGCTCAATGTTTGTTACCAAAGTTGTGGTAACAAATACATACGAATTGCTTTTAGTATCTTCTGCGCTAAATGACGTTTGCAGTCCATACTCTTTGTTGGCTTCTTGATCTGCTTTCCAACCACCGGGTAGTTGGAATTCATAGGAAACACCGTTATCACTAAAAGACTGTTTCTTTTGATCCAATTGTTGTGTGCAGCCTATTAAGGACAGACCGCCTATCACTATAATTAGAAGTACACTACTGATTTTTTTCACGAATTATTTTGCCCTTCCTTTCTTTTATGCCAATAAACAAAAACCGCAAATATTGAAACACAACTAATAAATAACACACTACCTAGCTTTATTCCTTTAGGATAATAGGTCAGTTGAACACTATGTTTACCTTTTGGTATTTTGATTGTAATCAATGCATCTTGAACCGCTTTTATTGCTACAGGTTTTCCATCTACTTTAGCCTGCCACCCTTCATCATAAGGAATGGTCGTGAAAATCACTTGTTCTTTTTCAGTCGCTACTTCTGCATTGACTTTATTTCCTTTTACATTAAAAGCAACTTCTTTATCCTTAATTGCTGCGATTCCTTGATCAAGTGTTTCTGTTTTTAAAACAAGTACCGACGGTCGAATTAATTTTATAACAGAACTACCTGTAAATTTTGCAGTTACTTGTACTTTTTCTGCCTTTTCGTAGTAGCCGATATTGTAATAAGAACCTGTTGAAGAAAGCGCACTAGTCTTTTTATAATCTGAAACCGTTACTTCTACTGAACCATCATCTAATCCATTGGAATATCTAGTATCTAATGTTATGTATCCTTGTGTCTTTTCAGGAATGCTGACTTCCCAAGTGATACTCTTTTCTCCATTAGTATTCGCTTCTTCTGAAAAATAAGTAAAATCTCCTTCTTCTCGAAGAGACATGTTTTTTCGAGACACTTCATTCAATCCAGTAAATTGGAATATCGGCTCTTCTTGTCCTGAAAGATAACGTATCAATGCGGTTTGGTTCCTGTTGTTTTTAGATTGAAAAATCCCTTTATCTGTTAGCATTCCTAAAGGCAATGTATGTTCATTTTCATAGAGACCATATTCTCCTTGAGCTGCGATTTTTTTAAACCCATATTTTTTTGGATCATTCTTGGCAATGTTATATTTTATTCCTAATAAATCATCCATTAGAATTGTATTATTCGGGTACTGTATAATTAAATTGGTATCTGGCGAACGATAACCTAAGCGATCAAGATACTGGGAAGAGTGACGGTTCCGAATTGAAGAAAACATAGTGACGCCTGAGTAATTGTAATTAAAACTGTCTGTCCGACTCACTGCATCTATATTTTCCAAACGAAAGAAACTATCATTTCTTGATTGTGCCTTTTCCACTAATGGCTTAATTTGTTTATAACCATTGGTATATTGTTTTCTATTCGTATATCCCCACTCTTTATTGATTCCTATCATAATTTGTTGGGTATTAAAAAATAACTCGGTGCAAATACAGATAACAATCAAGCTTGGCACTAACCATACATATTTTATTCCTTTTTCTTTCAGCGCAAATAACAGAATATAAACACTCACTAAAAATACTGTTAAAATCAACGATTCTTGCGTGATGTACCCATATCTTTTTTTATTGGATACAATTGCTACAAGGATAAAAATTCCTACAAGAGACAACACGATATTCAAAAGAATATTCAGATCTTTTTTTTCAAATTTCTCCAAACCAAATCCAGCTAATATCAATACCAGAGTGGAATATAAAAAACTAAAACGGAACAAAAACATGTTCGGTGAATGTAATCCTTGCCAAAATAAATTCAGCGGCTGAATGTAGACGCTGATAATCATAAATATGACTAAACCTCCATATAGCAGCTTGTTCTTTAAGGGAATTTTTCTACTTACGAAATAAAAGATAAAAAAGAGTAGCGGTAATAGACCTATTGAAATAAAAGGGCCACTGCCAAACTTTGATGTATCATAAACACCAGACATGCTTTTTACAATAAAATCCCAAGGTCCTAGATCTTTTGTGAACAAAGTCGTAATTGTATCTATTTTTTCTCCATTTGTCCGTAAATCAATTACAGAAGGCAAAATAATGATCATAGAAGCGCCGCCAGCTAACAATGACGTAACAAAGTAAGGCAGAATCGATTGTTTATACCTGTTCCATTCGGTCAATAATCGTACTAAAAAGTACAACAAACTAAATAGTCCAACCATAAACGCCATATAATAGTTTGAAACAAATAACAAAAAATACACCACAAATAATAAAACTGGTTTTTGTTTGTCCATCAATCTCTGGATTCCAAGTAAAACTAAGGGAAGATAAATCAATGCATCCATCCACATCAACATGATTGAATAAGCTACAGTGAAACTCATCAAAGCATAACAAACACTCAAAGAAACTTTCCCCCATTGAGGGAGCCGAAATGTTTGTTGGGCAAAAATCCAAAAGGTTATCCCCATCGTACCGATTTTCGTTAATAAAATAACATACATTGCATCTGGCATATTGATATTATCAAAAAAGAACACTAAAAAACTAAATAAACTATTGGTATAATAACTCATCAAAGAAACAAAGTTTAATCCTAAAGACCCATTCCATGTATAAAAAAACGACTGTTCGCCATGGAGAAAATTATTAAAGCCAGAATAAAAATTTACTAACTGACCAAAGGCATCACTAGCCAAAATCGTCCGATCACTTGTCGGATAGATACCTAGACGATAATAATTCACAGCCATGATTAATACTGGTATTAAAAAACTAAGAGCAATTGACACACTTTTTTTGTTAAAAATTACTATTCTAATTCGTTGCTTCATTTGTTACCTCACTTTTCTTTACTCAATCAAACCAAGTCGATCCAATGGATAATATCTAAACGTGACGACTCCCTCAATAGCATTTTTATCGACTAACCCTAGTTCTCGACTGTCAGCCGAATGCCTTCTATTGTCTCCTAAAACAAAAAATTGATCTTTAGGAATGGTTGAAAGTCCTTCTAACTGAGCAGCTACTTCCCAAGTAACGCGAACCTTCAATGTTCCATCTGGCAACTCTTTTCCTGATAGGTTTTCGTCATTTGGTGGTGTTGGATTATTTTCTGCCATTTGGTAATTCAGATAAACCGTATTTTGATCCAACCAAATACGATCTCCTGGCAGCCCTAATACTCTCTTAACGTATGACTCATTCTTTTTATTTTTCGGTTGAAAAGTGATAATTGAATAACGCTTTGGTTCTGCATTTTTCACGATAAATAGTCGATCCTTATTATGTAGAGTCGGTAGCATTGATTGACCACTGACTATATGGGTTTTTATTTTTACTAAAAAAAGGACTCCGACGAAGATTATCAGAAGAAAACAGCTGTTTTTCAATACCGATCCGACTTTTCTCTTAGATAGAAACGTTTTTTTTCTTGATTTTTTGACGTTTATCTTAACCATCCTTCTTTCATTCTTGTTCAGTCTATTTAAAATTGCTTGATTTGGTGGATAGGCAATATTCTCATTTCAACTATGCCAACAATTTCTTTTTCATCGATGTAGCCATAATCACGACTATCTGATGCATAAGGTCGGTTATCTCCTAAAATGAGATATTTGCCAGTAGGAATCATTGTTATTTTAGGCCTCCAATCTTCTGTAAATAGACTTTTGGCATTTTTAGCTCGTTGCACCTCTGAATCTATAAAACGTTCATAAATCTCTTGATCATTGACATAGAGTTGATCTTCTTTATAATAGATTGTTTCATTCGGAAAACCGATCACTCTTCTAACAGATGTTTCTTTGCTTTTAGAATCTTTATATACTATCAGTTTGAATCGTTTTGGTTTAGCCAGTTTGTTGACAAACACCCACTCATCATTATTCAGAGTGGGTATCATTGAATAGCCTTTGACCTTGGTAAAAGAGAAGGTGAAGAGTGATAAGAGTGACAAACAAAGACTTACTATTACTAAACTAATCCCAATTTCTAGAAACATACTTTTTATACGTTGCCTCTTTTTTCTTTGGATTCGCTTAGTAGTATGTTTTTTTTTCGCTAGCGATGTCTTTGTCCGATTACGCTCTTGAGCCCAGTTGCCATCTAGAACTATTTGATTCGGCTTTTTATTTACTCTTTTTTTTGCAGGGCGTGAGCGGACATTGATTTTTTCCCCACTCATTAAAAACCTCCTTACCTGCCACTTATTTTTTCTGTTTTAGTGCCGCTTCATTTATACTAAATTCTTTAAAAAGCTTTTTTTGACTTTGGTTGATACGAGTCATATCATCTAAATACTTAGAAATCGTTTCTTGATTATTCAATTGCAAAGCCGTCAGTGAATATAAATTTGTGCCATAATCACGGATCTGAACATAATAGCGATTTAATGTTTGTTGGCCCTTTTTTGACAAGCTATTCGAAGGTGTTGAACTTCCGTAAGAAGCCAGCAATGAGCTTAATTCCATAAGCTTTTTTTTAGTATCTTCTACATTTGATCCATTTTGAAGATTATTTAAATTTTTGTTCACTTCATCTGTTACAAAATAACTTTGTACAATAATATTTCCATCCGAAGACGAGAGATTTGTCATTTCATAATATCTTGTATAAAATCCACTGACCAAGAAAAGAATGCTTAGAATTATTAAAACGAAGCCTCTTACTCGTTGTTGTTTTTTCTTTTTTTCCAATAAACGTTTTGCTCGCATCCAACGTTTCTTAATAATTTTCTTTTTCGGACGTTTTTTTTTTAATGTGTTCATGTCTCTCTTAGATACAAAAAATAGTACGAAGGAAAAGATACCTACACAAAAAGCGATGAAGAAGGCTGATAGACAACCTATAAAAACCCAACTCAGTATCGTCATCTTCTAACTCCTCCCCTTAGTCACTCTGTTCTTTTTTTGTTCTTTTTCTTCTTATTATTGTTTTTCTTCCGTTTTGATACCATATGTGTTACTAAATATATACTTAAAAATAGAAGGAGAATGCCGCCTGCAGTTAGAGCAATCATTTGCCAATTGATTCCTCTATCTTGTATCAAAGAAACATCTTCTGCATTATATTTGTCTGCATCTTTTTGAGTGACGGTAAATGCTTCTCGCCACTCCCACTTTTTATCACCAGCAGTTACTAGAATATGTCCTTCATACTCTCCAGCAGCAATTGCTTCTCCATTTAAATTGATTGGAAACGTCATTGCAGAGTTTGGAGCCATACGATAATTTTCTTTTTTAGATTCGTACAGAACATCATCAGAACCTTTTTTGAAAATTTGAGCATCAACCGTCATCCCTTCAACATAAGTTGCTTGCGTGTTAGAGAAATTGACTAAGAATGTATTGCGATAATTGGTTAATCCTGCATAAATTTTATTGAATGTTAAATCAGGCTGAATTTTTGTATCAGATTCAGTTAAAAGCATCCCAACAATAAAAGCATATTTATTTACTACACCTTTCATACTATTATCTGCTTTTTTTTCTGCCTCAGTTTCCGATTTTTGTAAATAAATTCCACCTGAAATCGTTCCATCGTATTTTTCCTTTGGCATGGTAATTTCTACAGGTACTTTTTGAGTAGCTTTTGGTGCTAGCGTTACTTTTTCTTGTACTTTCACAAGATTTTTCAAGTCATACTTCAAAGATGGATCAGTTTCAAGTTTTGTCGGTCCATATTCAATCACACCATTACTATTGGTTTTAGCGCTATTCACGGACAAATCTACTGAAATTTCTTGATCTGTCATATTGTATAATTCAATATCAACCGTTTGTTTTTGTTCTGGCGTCATGCGTAAATCAAAATAACCAGCATTGCCTATTTGATTTTCTGGCTTGATAATTTTATAGCTATATCCTATTCCCGAATCTCCTTCTTGAGCGTATGTATTTTGTGGAATAAAGAGTAATACAAAACTTATGTATAATAAAAAAAATAAACTGTTTTTTAGCATTTGATTCATGATATTTCTCCTTCTTTTTACAGATGCATTACCGATCTATAAAGATCGGCAAGCATCCATTGTTTATGACTTTATTTAGCGGCAGTCAATACCCACGTTACTTCACCTTTGTAGTCGCCTTCAAAGATTGATTGTTCTTTCCCAACTGTTAATTTCACAGATTTATCAGATGCTTCTTCACCTGTAGCAGTTAATTTACCAAAGTGAATATATGTTTGACCTTGACCTTGGTCTTTATTTTCTCCATTATTATTTACAATCGTAGCTGGAGCTGATTCTTTTACCTCCATTTGAGAGGCTACTGCACTTTCTGGTAAAGCAATTTCTTCTGCAACATTTGTTTTACGAGCGATGTTTCTGTATGTTAAAGTTGCACCATTTAATTTACGTTCTACGCTTTCAGCGCCCTCTGTTACAGTGGTTGTCATTGGTTTTGTGATTTGAGCAGTCAGAGTGTAGTTGTGGTTCAATGTGCTACGAACATCTTTAATCGCTACGTTATTAGCCATTATGCCATCTTTTTCCTCATAGTTTTTTGCCCAGAAAACACGGTCATTTCCATCTGTAACTACAGCATTTTCACCAAAGCTTAATGGTGTTACATCTTGAATGCCAAAGACAGCTGGTTTAAGTGGACGAGTCACCGTACCCGATTGGATATCTGAATCGCTAAATGTTGGTCTTGATGTGTTTGTATCATCTTCCGTGTTACGCGTAAATTGGATGTCCATATCCCCTTTAGCTGTTGTATCATCCGCCTTCGTGATTCCTGGTAGTGCGACTGAAACTCCTACAGCTGCTAATAGTGCAGCACTGCATAATTTGTGTGTCAATTTCATTTTTGTTGCCTCCTAGTTTGTTTTTTATTTATGGTAGCTCGGAAATAATCCAAGTTAACACCGTTGTGTAGGTTCCTGGTTTCTTTTTTGATCTACCAGGAACAAGTAATGAGATTGCGTTATTCAAATAGATGGCTTGCTCACTTTCAGTAGAAATAATGGGCTTACCATTTTCATCTACTCGAGGTTTTAACGTGGAGGTATTATCAATGGTTTTGTCTTCTTCTGTTCCCAGAATAATACTCCAAGTGCCCCCACCTGTGCCCTTAGGCGCTTTTGCCAAGGTATAGGTCTCGCCTATATTGGTGATACTAATCACTTCTTTTGAAACTACTGGGGCTTGGCCTAAATCCCCATTATTCGTATTAACAGAAGCTTTATCTAAAGATAGGGTTGCCCCATCGAGTTGTAATTTTTTATCTTCCTTATTGGTAAATTGCATCTCTTGACGTACTTGCAAGCTCCAGCCTACTTGCTTTCCCCGATAATCGGAAACTTGAATAAAATTCCCACGTGGCGCAATCATCCCTTTAAATTGGACTGAATCAGCTGCATAGCTGACATTATCCAACGTAATTTTATTGCTGTTAAAATTAATATTCGGTACATAATCAATCCTTAATGGACCTGTTGTTTTACCATAATCACCCACAGGCTCTACTTCTTTAACTGGATTTTCTGGATCCAATACCCCATACCCTGGATCAACAAGCCCTTTGAATGAAATCCCCATCTCACCCTTAGCTTGACTTGTCGCTTCGACAGTAACAGGTATCAGGGTATCTAACACAGCACTATTGAGCAGTAGCAATATAAGAATTAAAAATTTATTTTTCATACTTCATTACTCCTTCTCTTTATTTTTGCGATACCTATTTAAACCATAGAAGAACAACATCGCTCCAATCAATGCTACACCGCTAATGAGGGCACTCTTCTTTACTAGCTCACCTGTAGAAGGTAGTCGTCCTTTCGGTTTTGCGACCATTTCTGATGAAGCTGATGATTTTGTTAATTGACTACTAGGAGTCGTGGATGATTTAGTTGTTTGAGAGAGACTGCTAGACGAACTTGATAATTTCGGTTCTTCACTACTAGGTAAAGTCTCGTCATATAACACAATTTCTCCTTCTGTTGGCACTTCTGCTCCTTCAACTGCTGCAGCAATTTCTACTTTTATTCCCAAGAAAAAATATAGTAAAAAGATCGCAAATATGAAATATATGCTTTTTTCTTTTTTCATTTTTTTACCTCCCTTCTATTTGGCATTCTCTAGAGTAATCGTTATTTTTGCTTGGTATTTCCCAAGTGCTTTAATTGCTCCTGGTGCTAAGTCTAAGATGAATCCATCCCCTCTAGACCAATGTTCTTTTGTAACATCAATATTCCCAGATGCAGTATTCAAGTGCTCGAAGATAATGACATTCTCATCTGTTAGGGTTAATTCGTCCTCGTTATATTGATACTTGACAGAATTAGGCATTTTCACTCGTTCGTCTTCTAAGCTAGTCAATGGCTGATCGATTTTCGCTTTAAGTACCCATTTCAACTTGTCTGCTCGAGTATCAGATACCACTAATGGTTTACCTATAAGTTTAGGATCTGTGAATTTTACTGCATCGATTGTTGCCTTTTTCGTTTCAAATTCTAACGAACTTGGCGCTGAGAGAAGCGTTAAAGCTCCGTTGAATTGATAAGCAACAGACTTATCATCTTTAAGCATCGTGAAACTTTCTTCTGGTTTTTTAACTAACTCATAATTATCATTTTTAAGCTTTGTCAAGATATCTGTGATTTCCGTCATTTTAGATAAATCAACTGATTCACCAATCCCCTCAAAGCCGGTGTAAGCGGCTTTGAGAGCATTTCCATTTTCATCTAAAAAGTTAACGGTTAATTTTGCCCCAAAGTTGATTTCAATTGTTGCTGTTGTTACAAGTGTTCCTTTTTTCGCTTGAATTTTTGCAATATATGTTTTGGATATCTCTGGATCGTTTACCAGTGAAGACTCAATTACTGATAATTCGACATCTTTGCTAAGACCTGTTGTAACATCCCATGCAACGGCCTCTGATTTTTTCAGAATGAATTCGTTTAACTCAGTATCAGTCAAATCAGCAACCTCACTTTTTGGAGTTGCAATGTCATATGCCCCTAACAAAAGACCTGTCGTAGGGATGGCTCCTTTAACAATCATTACAGGAACTTTTATGATTGTTGTCCTCGTCGGATCATTCTCATCAGTCATCCGAACATCAGTATACTGAAAGCCAACTTTCGAAGTGTCAATAGGTTTCTCTTTATTTACATATTCAAATTTAGGTGTATGACCAGGTAATACGACTGGATCTTTGATTAACGCATCCGCCGTTTTACTCCATACGCTATCTTTTTTTACTATCTGTGCAATGGGCTCCCCACCAAATTTATACATTCTGACTTTGAATGTATAATCTTCTTGTGAAGATAATGATTTCATCGGTCCGTCAGTTTCACTTACAGCTATTAAAGATGCTGTGTATTCTAACGGAGATACTCCATCATTACTTTGTAAATCAGGTAATTTACTTTTTGGAATAGTAAAAACTCCATTAAATTCTTTTAATTCATTTGCGACGAATGGCTGCTTTACTTCCTCACCATTAGGGTATGTCATATAGACAGTTCCATGATCATTGGTACTAGGGATTTTACTTAGTTTGTAGTCCACTATTACTTCATCATCTGAATATACATCCAGAATTTCTGGATTAGCTAGAATATTCATATAGGGTATATCCTCACCTACAAAAATTTCGTAGCCTACTTTCAAAGAATTATCTTGAGCAATCTGTTTATGCGGGGCTCCTAGTTGATACATCTTACTTTCCCAATAACTATTCAATGATTTCCCTTTTTCTGTGTTAGTAACTCCTATGTTTTTCATATTATCACCAAACGTATTATAACCATTCTGGGTAATCATTCCCCGATAAGCTGGCGTACCGAACATCCTTAAATCAGATAGCCAGTTTCCCATATAATCTTTGAATTTAAACGTAAGTCTGTAATTTTTTTGAGGTATAGAATAAAATCCTCTAGCATTACCCAACGCATAAAAAGATAAGATGTCGCTGTAGTAATTGGTCTTAGCCATTTCTAGCATTCCAAAAGTCTTAGTTTCAGTAGAAAGATTGTACATCTCCAACACAACTGAGAAATTAAGGTTTCGTTTTAAAGATAACTTGTATACATATACAATTTGATTTGTTTCGTCATATATAATTTGTTTTAAGCTATTTCCTTTACGTAAATAAATCTTATTTTTAAAATTGTCCTCAGGTCCATATGCTCCAAGTCCGTTAGTTATATTGCTATTCCCACCTTGATAAAGTTTTCTATAATTGACATAAGGAAGATCTACTACTCGATCGTTATTCGCTGTGTACCCTTGATTATTTTTATCAACGATTATAAAACCCGTATTCGTTTTATTCCATATATAATCTATCAAACCTCTATTTGGAAAGCCCATTTTAGAGCCGTTAATAGGGTTAGTAATAACTCCGTTTGTGGAATTTAGTGGGATATCTTGCCATCCTTCTGAAGAATCATTATCGAAAACTTCATCTGGTACAATCCAGATACTTAATTTATATGTCAGGGCTTCTTCCAATTTACGAATCGTAATCGTTATATCTTTAGTACCACGGCTATTCTGATCAATCGTAGAATTTGCAACATCTGCCGTTATTGCCTCTCCCGTCATTAAATCCCAAGCATTAATTGCTAATTTTTGTGTTACTATCTCCGTGATTTGATTGGGCGTTTTGCCTTTTATTTCACTAACATTCAAAACTGGTAAACTGTAGCCTAGCCCCACCTTCGAGCTTAATATCAAAACTTGATTCTCAGCAGTTACTGTAATAGGTATAGGAATAACTGTTGACACAGTTGGATTTGTCTTATCCGTCATTTTTATAAAGCCCCACTTTAACCCTGGATTACTAGAATCATACTTATTAGCGGGCTCTGTTGAATTACCCGCTTGATCGGCTACCCATTCGTAAGTCGCATCACTTGCGGTTGTTGAACTAACTGTTTGATAGGTTGAGAAAAAGGTCGTTGCATTTGTCCCCATGGTCAATTCTTTATTTTGAGCAACTGTAAAGTAATTAGTTGTTTTTATATTTGCTCCAAACACTAAAACATCTTTTTGAAACGTTGTTTGTTGTTTCTCTCCCCCAGATTCTACTGTTATTTCAAAAATTGCTTTGTACAGACCTATCGAATTCGTATTGATCGTTGTACTAGCCACACTCAATGGGATATCTTCTCCAGTTTGTGTATCCCAAGTTTTAATTTTTGCACTAGCTTTCACTGATTCTTGCAACTGCTCTGTTGTTTTATTCTGGATGTCACTCGGATACATAATAATTTTTCCATCTGTCGTACTTGTTTGGACAGCTACTCGATTATTTAATAATAATGTAGTATCTGTGTCTGTAATAGATACTGGAATAGGAACAAGAATACTTGTCTGTCCATGATTTTCTGTCACTTTTACGTATATTAGTTGAAAACCTGTTTCCGCACTACTAGGACTGATTTTTTCGCTGTCTGAATTCACATATTCATACAAAGCCCCTTCTTGTGGAGTTGGGATAATTAGTTCAGAAAAAAGTAAATTTCTATCTATTTCCGTATTTAAATCAGGAAATGCAGCTTTTTTTTTCAAAATCAGTGGTTTTGATGTTGCTTGTAATCCTGCATCATTTTTTACTGGATCTAGTGCTCTAATTGCCAAATTATTGATAGTATTTGCTTGATAAGTTTGTGCAATAATAGGATCAAACTTTTTATTCGAAATACCTACTACTATTAAACCCATTAAAGTAAAAATTACTTTTAACCAACTTTTTTTTGCCATTTTATTTCCATCTCCTTTCTTACTACTTTTCATTAAAAGTCTATTCATTGAAGCAATGATTTGAATTTTAGCCATCAATAATCAGATGTGTCCCTTTTTTCTTTTAATTTCTACTTCAAAATGAGGTGTAGAAATCTTTTTCTTGCTTTTTACTTCTCTACTTTACACTTTCTATGGTAATAGTAACTTCTCCATGATATTTCCCTAAAAGCGATACCTGACCTGCTTTAATATCTAACAAAAATCCATCTCCTGAATCTTTATTCCAATTTTTTTTCTCTGTGATATTATAGTTTCCTGGAGAATTATTTTTATGTTTTAGTATTTCTTTATTTTCATCTGTTAATAAAATTTCATCATTATTACTTTTATATTTAATTGCATTCGCTAAAATTGCTGTTTGTCCATTTTCTTTTTCTTTACTCGTTAATGGAACTGTAATCTTAGCATTCAATTTCCAGCCATTCGAATCCGAACGTGTATCCGCAATAACTAATGGTTTCGTAGTTTTCGAACGATATTTTTGCCTTGTTAAAGAGTGTGTTTGTTCCCCAAATTCAAATGTTTCTGGTATTGAGACGATAGCTAATGTGCCCACAAGGTTATATGTCACCACGTTGTTTTTTTCTTGTGCATCAATTTTTAATGTTTCGTTTTCAGGCCGATTAGGCAGTAAATAGTTTTTGTTAATAATAAGATTTAAAGTTGTGTCAACTGATTCGATTTCTGAAGTCTTAATTGTTGAACCAACATTCACTGTTTCTTTATACTCATCTGCTAAAGGATTTTTATTCTCATCCAAATAGCGAACAACTAACTGAGTAGTTGCTATAGGACTTATCTTAAAAACATTATTAGGATTATCCTCCGCACCATCAAGCACGACTCGATAATTCTTTCCGACTGAGTATTCGATAGTTGTTTCTTTTTTTGCAGTCCCTGTATATAGTAGCTGATCTGCATCATCATCGTAGATACTATAAGAATGTCCTTCATACAGTTCCTGCTTATTGCCAGTTGATCCTATCACCGCTTTTAAATTAAAATACCCTACATCTGAAGAATCAAAAGGTTTTATTATTGTCGTGGTCGCAGGAATTTTAAGTTCGTCATTCCCCTCTAGATATAGTCGAGAAGCATCATTTTGATCCACAAATGTCTGATTATATGTTTTATTTTTATTATCTGTTAAAAAATCAGGCACCACATTTGAATTATAAGTTATCTGTGTTTCTTCAAAGTTAATGGCTTTGATACCTGTACTGAAATTAGGAAGTTGTTCTATAAATTTGTTCTTAGACAAATTTAGTAGTTGCAATTTAGTTAATTTTGTCATCGACTCAGGTATACTTCCACTCAACTGATTATTACTTAAATCTAAAGTTTCTAAATTTGTCAGGTCCCCTAAACTTTCCGGAAGCCCTCCAGTTAAGTTATTTTCATTTATGATTAATTCTTTCAATTTCGTCAATTTTCCTATTTCTACTGGAATTGTATTAATTAACTTTTTATTTTTTAAACGAAGTGTCTCTAGATTAGTAAGCCAGTATATATTAGCAGGGATATGCTGTCCTTCGAACACGCCTTCTGCATCTGTATCAATTATCTTAATAGCTTTAAGAGCTGATTGATGTAGAGTTTTATCTATTTCTAAAGGAGATAGTTGTTGATTTATTTGATTAATTAGCCATTTTTGGTTATCAAAGTCAGCAGACATAACAAATGGTGTGGGCTGTACCTCATAAGAAATAGTAGTTGGTTCATCTTGGAAGTAATTGTCCGAATTTATCATTGAACCTATTGTTACAGAATATTTTTCTGGAGCTTCCAAATTTTTTACTTTGTACTTAATTTCTACACTTTGGTTCGTATCTGATAAATCTGAAAACTTTCCTGAGAGTACATTATTTTTATAATCTGGTTTAACTTTTTGACCATTTATTGTAAAAGAATCTTCTATATATTCAATGTTGTTATTTAATGTAAATTCGTAGGCTGGATTTTTCATATCCTGCTTTCCACTTTTATAAGTACCTGAATATGAAACAAGTAATTCTGAGTCTCCAGAAACAATACTTCCGCTATCTACTAAGTTACCTTCATCATATTTTACATTCAAAGCGTCTTCATAATTGACTAGTCCTGGTACTGACTTAAATTTCACAACAGCTTCTTCCGATAATCCACCTGTAGACCCAGCAAATCCCCAATATACTGAAGTAACCCCAAATGTCGATTTAGGAACTGTTGCTGATACCGGAGGCATACCTTCTAATTGATATTCAATTTGACCATTATTAGATTTGTCGAAAGCCTTCCAATCAACAGTAAATCTTCTCCATTGATTGTCCCCCAAAGAAAATCCATAATCTTTAGGATACTGAAGACCATAATGCTTTTGTTCTGTAATAGTTCCTCCATAATAAGTACTAATAATATAATTACCTTGCTGTCCAGGAAAAGAATAAGCCACATGCCCCTTATCGCCGTCCTTTGATGCACTTACTTTTGAATCATAGCCGTCACCATTCTTGTAAGTGTCAAATTCGATAACAAAGCTATTTTTAAGTGGATTATTCATATAATATCCATTCGAATTTCTTAAAAACTTTCCAGAATAAACACCTAACCCCCCTCCTTGTTCTCCTAGATAAGACGTTGTTTTTCCAACTTCATTATGCAAAGCAAATGCAATACCATCTGCGGTTCCATCTATTTTTAAGTACATCACTGATTTGAAATCTTTTGTTAAATCTAGTTTATTTTTTTCAGTCGAATATATACTTCCTTTTTGGCTAGCACGTTTCTTTGTAATAACAACCGTATTTCCTTCAATATTACTGTTCGACCCTTTTGTAATTTGGAATATTCCATCTAGTGGCACGCCTTGTGGCTCAAGATTGTTAGCTAACTTGCTTATTTGTAACAAATTTTCCGTATGTGCCTTTATTGGTAGAGCCGCTTTATGTACAGCAATGATTGATGCTAGTCCCAACAAAACCAAACAATTAAACAATAATTTTTTAAATCTCACTTTCTACTCCTCCTCTATTAAAACTCATATTCATAATTAAAATAACGACAATTTCAAGCAGACCTAATACTAATAATATCTTTGACTTGACTAACAGATTAGATACCATTTTTATTAACTAACATATAACCTGTTGAATTTACTGTTTTAAGATAATGATTATCTCCACTGATTGTCTTAATTTTTTTTCTTAGGTGAAAAATCAGATTACTTATTCTATATTTATGAACTCCGCTGTTTGCGTTCCACAAATGGCTGTAAATATCTTCATACGTAAGAGCTTTGTTCTCATTTTCCGATAATAGATTCATAAGATTGTACTCTAACATTGTCAACATACATTCGTTTTTATTGAATATGATACTTCTATTATCTGGATTTAATTCAAGATCGTTGGTTCTTTCTTTTATCGTATATTTTTTTGGAGGATTACACTTTTTGAATATATTTTCCATTTGAATATACAGTTCGTCTATTTTAAATGACTCTGGATATATGATATCTATACCAAATTTCAGAAACGCAATCCTCATTGTATTTGATGGGATATCTTTAATAACAAACGTTAATATTGGATGATCCTGATTGATTTTCAAGATTTTTTCGAATAATTGATCTATTTCTGTTCCTACGCCGTTTAAAATCATTGCATCATAGTTTTTGATTTCATTACTGAAATCAAAATCAGAATAATTCGATACATCTATATGTATTCCTTGAAGAGTCAAATAGTCGATAAGTTCTTGACTTTGTTCTACTTCTTTACAAATTAAAACTATGTTCTTTTCCATTACAGTTCTCCTTATATATATATATTTATGCTATTACTAGTAGTATTCTATGTTTCGTATTACAATATAACTATCCATCTAGAATCTAACGAATTCCAGATTTCTAACGTATTCTTTTGATGTATACACTCTTCCAATCAAGCTTGACGAGGATTTTGACGGCGAATATATTGGATGTGTTTTATTAAAGTTTCAACTGCTCATCCATTTTCCCCATGGCCATTTCTTGATTTTCCCATGATGAATCTGTATAAACATCGAGTGTCATTCTTGTTGATGTGTGACCTAGTATTTTGCTCAAAGAAGAAATATCCACACCTTTTTCGACACACCGAGTGGCAAAAGTATGCCTTAATGAATGGAAATTTATTTCATCAATCTGTGCTTCTTTGAGATGTTTTTTAAAATGATGCGTGATGATTCTCGGTTCAGTGAAGCTTTTGCGGCATGATATGACGTAATCTTCTATTTGGCTTGTCCGTTTTGACAATAAATAGTTTTTTAGGTTTTTTGACAAAGGAATATTTCGTTCACTGCTCTTTGTTTTGGGCTTGCCTATGTAAATCATCGTTTTACTAGACGTACTTTCAATAGGTATTCTCGAAATTGTTCGTTTTATATGAATAATATTGTTGGTGAAATCTATGTCCTGCCACATTAATCCGCTAATTTCGCCGATTCTCATGCCAGTATATAAAGCAATAATTTCTGCACAGCATTCTTTTTTTTGTATCAATAGTTTCTCCAATTGTGCTTGTTCTTCTCGGCTCATGCTCTTGATTGTTTTTTTAGTAAAATTTGGAATACTACAATGAACTGCTGGATTATTCAAAAGATGATTGTCACTTACTGCACGATTCAGCGAATTATTTAGAATTGACATAATACTCTTAATCGTATTTGATGATAAGTTTGTTTGCATCAGCAACGCTAAAAAGTAACTGATATCTGAACGCTTTATGTCTTTCATTTTTTTGTTTTTAAAGTACGGGAAAATATATTTCGTCATTCTTTTTTTGTAAATCGAATAGGTAGATAGTTTAATTTGTTCTTTTAGTAAGACATCCAGCCAATAGGTCATCCATTCCTGTAACGTTCCAGAATAAATGTCCAGTGTATTTTCCAAGAATGGATAGCGAGCCTGCTTATTGACTAACGCTAACTTTACATCGTTATACTTCTTGCCATATACATACCCATAAATAATGTTGCCTTGGTCGTTTCTTCCTTTCTTGTATCGCCCTTCCCAACGACCATCTCTTCTTTTGTAGATATTTTCTCCTCTTCTGGACATAACCAAACTCCTCTCTATTCCCGGTATCTATTTGACGGTTTATTGACGGTTATACGTATGGTTTAAAAAAAAAGGGGGGCTTTACTCCTCTGATCCTTCTCTTTGGTACAATGAAAATGAAAATATGATGATAAATTTCAGCTATATTTTCTTTTTTTTTAGAACAAAAATAAAATTTCCTGTGGACTTTATCATAAAAGTGATCTAAAATAAATAAAAAAGAGATTTAAATGGTATTTTTCTTGTCTGGAATTCGTTAGATTCTAGATATCTTAAAATTCAAATACAATTAACGAAAAATATAATTATTTATAATTTCATTTAAATTTTTTGTTCATTTAACAACTTTTTTATATTAACATGTTCATAAACAAAATTGTTTCTGAAAAAAAACAGATAATTTCCATTTTCACTAGAAAATGGAATCTTTTTTTTTGCATTTTGCTTTATTTTGAATTAAGATAATCAAACTAAACTTAGGAGGTTTTTTATGGAAGAATTACTAAGTGCTGGGGAACGCAAGGAGTTAGAATTGTTTCGTTTCGTCTTGAATTCTGATGGTTTTATTTCAACGACTAGTTTGAGTGAATTAATAGGTTCTTCAGTCAGCAACGTTTGGCGTATTATTAACAAATTAGCTGAGACCTACCCTGATGACATTTTATTAGTCAAAAACAAACAATTAGGGGTTCAATTTGTTGAACTTGATCCGATGCAAGATACGTATTTACAGATCAAGCGCGATTATTTAAAAAATAATTTAAATTATATATTATTAGATTCACTATTCAATGAACATTATTCTTCTGCTCAAGAATTTTGTGAAGCACATTTTATATCTATGGCTACTTTTTATACAAAGAAAAAAGAACTTGATGTCTTATTAGCATTAAATAAAGTAACGATCGATACAAAAAATTTTCGTATCCGCTCATTTAATGATATATACGTTAGAGAATTTTATTATCATTTTTATTGGGAATCATTTAAAACAATCACTTGGCCTTTCAAAACGATTGAAAAGAAAACGATTGAAGTCATTTTAGATCCCTTCTTAGAAAATGCGCACATCACTGTATCAAATGCAGAAAAGGATCAAATCCTTTTCCGTTTAGTGACTACGGTTATTCGAATTAAAAACAATCATATATTCGATTGTCAGATTTTACATAATTTGATTTCACCGGAAGTAAGATTTTTACTTTCCACACAAACTTCCTGGTTGAGAGATCTTGTGCAAAATGAAGAGGAGTATGCTCATGAGAACGAATACTTAGCATTTCTAGTTATTTCAAATTATTCGAGTGCTTATGTAAATTTGCCTATTCCTGATGATTATTTAGTCAACTATTTTGAGT